>NZ_JAFAUS010000224.1 GCF_019243155.1 Mycobacterium sp. | reverse complement strand
GGTGCTGGGCGTGTTGTTGGGGCAGCTGATCGGAGCCCGGCCCCTCGGCTTCCTGCTGGGTGGGCACGCCGGCGGCTGGCTTTTGGTGGTCGGCGCGGTGCTGACGTGTGGCGGCCTGCTGTGGGCGGATCGCATCGCCGATGGGGTCGCGTCGTGAATGCGGCGGCCGTGCTGTTGGCTGCGGCGCTGTTGATCGGCCCCGGGCCCGCACGGGTGCGGGCCCGGGTCGGGATGCCATCCCGTGCGTATCGGTCACCCCAGAGGCGAGGGCGGGCGCGTGGCCGGGACCCGTTGGCGATCGCCTCCTGTCTTGACGTGCTGGCCGTGTGCCTGGAGACGGGCATGGCGGTGTCGGCCGCCGCGGCCGCGGCCGCCCCGTCGGCGCCCGCGACGCTCGGCAGGGTCCTGCGCCGCGCGGCCGATCTGCTCGCGCTCGGCGCCGATCCGGCTGTTGCATGGTCGATTCCGCCGGGGCTGCCGATCAAACCCGCCGACCCGCAGATCGACGCGCTGCTCCGGCTGGCGCGGCGTTCCGCGTCCTCGGGTGCGGCACTGGCCGGCGGTGTCGCCGAGTTGGCCGATCAGTGCCGGCATGACGCCGCGCACGCGGCCACCGCCGCAGCCGAACGGGCCGGGGTCCTGATCGCGGGGCCGCTCGGACTGTGCTTCCTGCCGGCGTTCGTGTGTCTGGGCATCGTCCCCGTAGTGGCCGGGCTCGCCGGTGACGTCTTGCAGTCGGGCCTGTTATGACCAGTGAACAGAAAAGGGGATGCATTGCTGATGAACGTGTTTCGTGTCTTGATGGCTCGCCTGGCGGTCTTGGCGACCGACGAGTCGGGCATGTCCACCGTCGAGTACGCGATCGGCACGATCGCCGCGGCGGCCTTCGGGGCGATCCTGTACACCGTCGTCACCGGCGACTCCATCGTGTCAGCGCTGACCAACATCATCGGTCGCGCACTCAACACCAAGGTCTAGCCGGCTGTGCGGGCGCCAGCACCGTGGAGGCGGCCACGGGCATCGCGGCGCTGGTGGTGGTTCTGGTGTTGTGCCTGGCCGGCGTCACCGCGGTGTCGATGCAGGTGCGCTGCGTCGACGCCGCCCGGGAGGCCGCCCGGCTCGCTGCCCGCGGGGACGAACGCTCCGCAGTTGTCACCGCGCGTCGACTCGCGCCTGGCGGGGCGCGCGTCGACGTGCGTCATGAGGGCGATTTCCTGGTGGCCACCGTTGTCGTGCACTCGAAGCTGTTGCCCGCGCTGGACATTGGGGCAAAGGCGGTTTCTGCGGCGGAGCCGTCGGGATGAGCGCGGGTCGGCCACGGTGGTCGCGGCCTCGATGGTGGTGGTGCTTCTGTGGGTCACGGGCGCGGGTGCATACCTGGGCGCGGTGGTGGTGGCACGGCATCGCGCGCAGGCGGCGGCCGACCTGGCGGCGTTGGCCGCCGCGGCCCGGTTGCCGATGGGACCGCAGGCGGCCTGCGCTCGCGCGACGGCGGTGGCCCGCGAGATGCGGGTCGACGATGCAAACTGTGAGGTGGACGATCTCGACGTCGTCGTCACCGTCCGAGTGGTCGTCTTTGCCACCGTGGCGGGGGCCGCCGCACGTGCGGGGCCGATCGACAGTGGCTAGGGCGTGGCGTCGGGGAGCTTCGACAGGTTCGCGGTGGCAAGCTCCTCGTCCGTCGGCAACCTCAGCGAGATCAGGCCGGCGAACGTGTCGGGTTCGAGCTCCACCCGGTTGACCGTGACGTGCACCGGCACCCAATCTGTGTCGTGGCCCGGCATCCGCAGCACTCGACTGGTCGCGCCGTTGACGAATTCCGCTGTCATCGAGGCTTTGACGTGCTCGTCGTCTGGGTGGACCTTGGGCCTGCCCGTCTCGATGCCGCCGCGCCAGTCATAGAAGGTGCAGGGCTCGTCGAGCCACTTCAGCAGTGTCCAGTTGTTGAGGTCGACGAGTGCCCGGTGGACCCCGGCCTGGGCGAGTCCGTTGAGGATCCGTTGCGCGAGATCGTCGGTCGACACCACCGGACCCTTGAGCTCGGAACGCCAGTTCATGGCCCGGGCCACCAAATGCTCGCGGCCATTGGGCCCTGGCTCCAAACCGGTGCGTGCGACGAAACCTATCCGGATGGGGTTCCCTTGCCAGTCGGTGAGATCCCATGTACTGCATAGTGTTTGGTCGGGCTCCGCCTTGACCGCCATGGCGAGCACCTTGGTCTCGTTCGGATTGAGCTCGCGCGCCGGAAGGTCTTCGGCGAAGGCTCTGCCGAAGGTGACCTCAACCTCGGGGTTCTTGCCGCTGTTGGCCAGCGACTCCCGGGTGTCGGTGGCCACGCCGAGGGTGAGGTCCCACTTCAGCGGCCCCGGTGTGGGGCGCTCGGGCGGCTCGACATCGGCGGGCCCGGTCCACACGTGCACGCCGTGGATGAAGCCGTCGGACATCACCACGGGCTCGGTACGAATGATGCGGTCACGCTTGGGAGTGATGCTGGTCAGGCTCTGGCCGGTCTGCACCGACTCTGCGATTGCCGTCCGAACCGCGGAGAGGTAAGGGCTGCGGCGCAGAAACGTGGTGATCGGAACGAGGTTTTTCAGTTGCCGCCCCTGCGACACGACGGTGGGTTCACCCCCCAGCGTCTCCACGAGCAACCAGTCGTGGGCCATGCGGCCGATCCTACGGCGACGAGAGGAGTTGATGGGACCTCGGCTCGCGGGACTTTTCCTCCTGAGCGCACGCGTCACAATTGAATTCATTTCTGTGCGGATAGGATGCGCCCGGATCAATATGTGCGGCAACGGTTTCGGATTGTACGTCGCCGAATCTCATGTCGGGCACGGCCACCGGTGTGACGACGGCCAAAGTTGCTATGTCATTGGAAAATTTGTGGTATTTTTTCTGCTGCGCCCGCCTTGTCGGGCCTGGGAACGGCTCGCGTTGTCCGACCGTTCGTCGCGATGGCACGTCGGGCTTTCTTTAGCAAAAAGGAAACGCCCCGCAGGGGCGGCCCCGGTAATGCATGTCCGAGGAAGTCGACCGTCGAGGGGTCGGTCGTCGTCCACCGAATTGCTCAGCGTGGTTCGTGAGGCAATTCCGCGAGGACCAACTGCAGCACCTGGACCGCACCCGCTTTATCCAGCGGATCGTTACCGTTGCCGCACTTGGGGGACTGCACACAGGACGGACAGCCTCTGGGGCATTCACACGCCTGGATGGCGGCCGCCGTCGCGCCCAACCAGGTGCGGGCCCGGCGGAAGCCGCGTTCGGCGAATCCCGCCCCGCCCGGGTATCCGTCGTAGACGAAAACACTGGGCAGACCGGCGGGATCGGGTCCCACCGCGGTGGACATACCGCCGATATCGCCACGGTCGCAGCTGGCCACCAGTGGCAGCAGGCCGATCGCCGCATGCTCGGCCGCATGCAACGAGCCCGGAATCCTCGGCGCCTCAATACCCTTGTGCGCCAACGCCTCTTCGGTGATGGTGTACATCGCCGCGGTGGTGGCCAACGTGTGCTCCGGCATGTCCAGCTCGATGAAGTCGATCACCTCCCCGGAAAGCCGGCGGCGCAGATACCCCACCACCCGGTGGGTGACCAGCACCGGCACCAAACCCAATGTCACCGAGCCGAACTGCGAGCGTTCGCCGGTTCCGGTGATGGCGATGTCGGTGATCTCCCGCGCGAACGTCGCATATCCGGGGTCCTCGGCGTGAACGAACGCGATCCCGTCCTCGAGATCCAGCGAGTCGACGACGTAGCTGTCCCCCTGGTGTAGGTAGACCGCGCCGGGATGGACCGAGGTCGGCGCCTGACCGACACCGGCGCTGCCCAGCAGCCGTCCGGTGTCCGCCTCCACGATCACGATCTGTCCGCCCGTCGATCCCCGAATGTCGACCGCCCCATGCGGTTCCAGCCCCGGCACGGGAAAGTATTTGCCGTTGCGGTGCCGCAGCAGGCCGTCGTCGACCAGACCCTCGGCCACATCGACGGCGCCGAAATTGCGTACCTCAACTTCCTCGAGCGGGAGTTCGGTTGCCGCGCAGAGAAGTTGAGGGCCCAGAATGTAGGGATTGCCGGGATCGATCACCACCCGCTCCACCGGCTTGTCCAGCAGCGCTGCGGGATTGTGGACCAGATAGGTATCCAGCGGATCGTCGCGGGCGATCAGCACCACCAGCGCGCCCTGGCCGCGCCGGCCCGATCGGCCGGCCTGCTGCCAGAACGAGGCGACCGTGCCGGGGAAACCGGCGAGTACCACCGCGTCCAAACCGGCGATGTCCACGCCCAATTCCAGGGCGTTGGTGGTGGCCAGCCCGCGCAGGCGGCCCTCGGCCAGGGCGCGCTCGAGCGCGGTGCGATCCTCGGCGAGGTAGCCGGCCCGGTACGACGCCACCTTGCGCGACAGCTCTGGAGCGACGTCGTCCAGCCGGGCTTGGGCACCTAGCGCGGTCAATTCCGCGGCGCGGCGTGATCTGACGAACGTGAGTGTCTGCGCTCCTTCGGCGATGAGGTCGGCCATCACACGCGCGGCCTCCGAACCGGCGGAGCGGCGCACCGGCGCGCCGTTCTCGCCGGTCAAGTCGTTGCGCAGCGCGGGTTCCCACAGCGCCACCGTCCGGGCCCCTTGGGGCGAGCCATCTTCGGTGACTTCCTCGACCGGCAGCCCGATGAGCTCGGCGGCCGTCGCTCCGGGTGAATTCGTTGTCGCACTGGCGAAGATCACCGTCGGCGCCGACGAATATCGCGCACACAGTCGCAACAGGCGCCGCAGCACCATCGCAACGTTTGACCCGAAAACCCCGCGGTAGTAATGACATTCGTCAACCACTACGTAGCGAAGCCCACGCAACAGTACGGCCCAGCGGGCGTGGTTGCGCAATATCGACACGTGAATCATGTCGGGGTTGGAGAACAGCCAACGGGAACGCTCGCGCGCGAAACGCCGGACCTCGGAGGGACTGTCGCCGTCGTAGGCGGTGGGTGCGACGTCATGCAACCGCGCAATCGCCGCAGTCAGTGCGTGCGCGGCGCGCAATTGGTCGTGCCCCAGCGCTTTGGTCGGCGACAGATACAGCACCCGCGCCCGGGGATCGGTCGCCAGTGCATTGAGAACGGGGAGTTGATAAGCGAGCGATTTCCCCGACGCGGTGCCCGTGCTCACCACCACATGACGGCCCGCAAAAGCGAGGTCTGCGGCCGCGGATTGGTGCGAATACGGGGTTTTGATCCCGCGGTCGACTAATGCGCGCACGACGTCGGGCTCGACCCATGCCGGCCACTCACGGGGTCGCGCTGTCCGCGGCGGCAGCTCGCGTACGTGCCGCAATGGGTGCTCGTCGGCCGCTGTTCCGGCGATCGCGGCGGACAGCAGATCGCTGCCGAAACTCGCCACTCGCGTCCTTTCAAGATCCGTACGCGCTACAAGTCTGTCGCGGACGCCACGAACATGGTTGGATGATCACGGGTCGCAGCTTCTGTGTTCGTGTCAAACTTTCGCAGGATCGACGTTGCGGCCGCGGTTCCTGCGAGGTTAATCGGTCGGGTGAAGTTCCGGCGACTGAGCGAGGTATGGCGGTCGTACAGGCCTGGCGCACCGAAATGCGGTGCTCCGCACCCAGAAGAAAAGGAAAGATCGAGAGATGCCACAGGGAACTGTGAAGTGGTTCAACGCGGAGAAGGGGTTCGGCTTCATCGCCCCTGAAGATGGTTCCGCTGATGTGTTTGTCCACTACACGGAGATCCAGGGTTCGGGCTTCCGCACCCTCGAGGAAAACCAGAAGGTCGAATTCGAAATCGGCCACAGCCCTAAGGGCCCCCAGGCCACCGGAGTCCGTTCCGTCTAAGAGATAGAGCAGATTCTTCAAGGAAACCCCCCGTGCAGACCCGCCCAGCGGCCCACGCCGGGGGGTTTTCACTTTCCGCAGTGCTTGTATCGGGTAACCCGGCCGCCGCGCCGATTACCTCAAGACGCGGATAGGGGACCTGGCCTACTGTCGGTGGCGTGAGCCAGCTTTCCTTCTTCACAGCGGAGTCGGTGCCGCCCGCGGTCGCCGATCTCTCGGGGGTGCTGGCGGCCTCTGGGCAGATCGTCTTGGTTGGCTCGTCCGACGCGCAGGGCGCCCGGCTGTCCGTGGTTGTGGATCAGTCTTGGCGCGCGTCCGCGCTGGCGGACATGATCCGCGAGGCGGGGTTGGTCGCGGAGATCAGCCGCACCGATGAGGACACCCCATTGGTGCGGACGACGGTGGATCCCTCGTTGACGACGCTGGCGGCCGAATGGACGCGCGGCGCGGTCAAGACGGTGCCCCCGCGCTGGCTGCCCGGACCGCGCGAGCTGCGGGCCTGGACGCTGGCCGCCGGCAACCCCGAGGGCGAGCATTACTTGTTGGGATTGGACCCGCACGCGCCCGACACGCACTCGCCGCTGGCGTCGGCTCTGATGCGGGTGGGGATTGCGCCGACTTTGATCGGTACCCGCGGCGGGCGCCCGGCGCTTCGTATCAGCGGCCGTCGCAGACTATCGCGCCTGGTAGAGAACGTGGGAGAACCGCCCGACGGCGCCGATGCGGCGGCGCGTTGGCCGCGCGTTTAGCCCTGCGTCAAGACTCGCGTTTCCGGCTGCCGGTTTGCGCACCCCCGCCCAAGGGTGCGAAATTGTGGGGTGCCGAGGGGCGAAGGAACGATCGCGTACCTGAATTTCACCGGAATTTTCGTAGCCGACCTGTCATTCTTCCCCAAGGTGGTCTCGAAGGGGGACCGATTAGAGATGGAGCGTAAGGGCAGTTGGCTGATCCGAAGCTGAAGGACGACACCAGCGGCGGGAATGGCAGCCGCCGGCGGCTTGTGATTGTCGAGTCGCCCACCAAAGCGCGCAAACTGGCCGGCTACCTGGGCTCCAGGTACATCGTCGAGTCCTCCCGAGGTCACATCCGCGACCTGCCCCGCGCCGCCGCCGACGTCCCCGCCAAGTTCAAATCCGAGCCCTGGGCGCGCCTCGGGGTCAACGTGGATGCCGACTTCGAACCGCTCTACATCATCAGCCCGGAGAAGAAGAGCACCGTCACCGAGCTCAAGGGCCTGCTCAAAGACGTCGACGAGCTCTACCTGGCCACGGATGGTGACCGCGAGGGTGAGGCCATCGCCTGGCACCTGCTCGAAACCCTCAAACCGAACGTCCCGGTGAAGCGGATGGTGTTCCACGAGATCACCGAGCCGGCGATCCTAGAGGCCGCCGAAAACCCCCGCGACCTGGACATCGACCTGGTCGACGCGCAGGAGACCCGCCGCATCCTGGACCGCCTGTACGGCTACGAGGTCAGTCCGGTGCTGTGGAAGAAGGTCGCGCCCAAGTTGTCGGCCGGCCGGGTCCAGTCGGTGGCCACCCGCATCATCGTGCAGCGGGAACGCGACCGGATGGCGTTCCGCAGCGCGTCCTACTGGGACATCGTCGCCCAGCTGGATGCCAGTGTGTCCGACCCGAAGGCGCAACCGCCCACCTTCACCGCCCGGCTGGCAGGCGTCGACGGCCTGCGCGTGGCCACCGGCCGCGATTTCGACTCGCTGGGCCAGCTCCGCAAGGCCGACGAGGTGGTGATCCTCGACGAGGCGTCCGCAACCGAGCTGGCCACGGGTCTACGCGGTGCCCAGCTGTCCGTCGCGTCGGTGGAGGAGAAGCCCTACACTCGGCGCCCATACGCGCCGTTCATGACGTCGACGCTGCAGCAGGAAGCGGGCCGCAAGCTGCGGTTCTCGTCCGAGCGCACGATGAGCATCGCTCAGCGGCTCTACGAGAACGGCTACATCACTTATATGCGTACCGACTCGACGACGCTGTCCTCGTCGGCGATCAACGCGGCACGCACCCAGGCGCGTCAGCTCTACGGCGAGGAGTACGTCTCGGCGTCGCCGCGTCAGTACACCCGCAAGGTGAAGAACGCCCAGGAGGCGCACGAGGCGATCCGGCCCGCCGGTGAGGCGTTCGCGACGCCGGACGCGGTGCGGCGCGAGCTCGACGGCGACGAGTTCCGTCTCTACGAGCTGATCTGGCAGCGCACGGTGGCCTCCCAGATGTCTGACGCGCGCGGCACCACGCTGAGCGTGCGCATCGGCGGCCGATCCAACGGCCGGGACGTGGTGTTCTCGGCCAGCGGCCGCACCATCACGTTCGCGGGCTTCCTGAAGGCCTACGTGGAGACGGTGGACGAGCTGGCAGGCGGCGAGGCCGACGACGCCGAGAGCCGGCTGCCGCAGGTAACCCAGGGCCAGCGGCTGGACGCCATCGAGCTCACCCCCGACGGGCACGCCACCAACCCGCCTGCGCGCTACACCGAGGCGTCACTGGTCAAGGCGCTCGAGGAGCTGGGCATCGGGCGTCCGTCGACCTACTCGTCGATCATCAAGACCATCCAGGACCGCGGCTACGTGCACAAGAAGGGCAGCGCGCTGGTGCCCTCCTGGGTTGCCTTCGCCGTAACCGGTTTGCTCGAACAGCATTTCGGCCGACTGGTCGACTACGATTTCACCGCCGCGATGGAAGACGAGCTCGATGCCATCGCCTCCGGCCAGGAGCGGCGCACCGACTGGCTCAACAACTTCTACTTCGGCGGCGAGCACGGGGTGGCGGACTCGGTGGCGCGCTCGGGTGGCCTGAAGCGGCTCGTCGGCGTCAACCTCGAAGGCATCGACGCGCGAGAAGTCAACTCCATCAAGCTGTTTGACGACGCACAGGGTCGTACCGTCTACGTTCGGGTGGGTAAGAACGGGCCGTACCTGGAACGCATGGTGGTCGGCGACGACGGTGAGCCGACGCCGCAGCGGGCCAACCTGAACGACTCGCTGACCCCCGACGAACTGACCCTCGACGTCGCCGAGGAGCTCTTCGCCACCCCGCAAGAGGGACGCACGCTGGGCGTCGACCCGGACACCGGACACGAAATCGTCGCCAAGGACGGCCGTTACGGCCCGTACGTCACCGAGGTGCTGCCCAAGCCGGACGACGACGACGACGGCGCCGCCGGGCAGCCGGCGAAGAAGGGCAAGAAGCCCACCGGTCCCAAGCCCCGCACCGGCTCGCTGCTGCGCAGCATGGACCTGCAGACGGTCACCCTCGAGGACGCGCTCAAGCTCTTGTCGCTGCCCCGGGTCGTCGGGGTGGATCCGCAGTCGAACGAGGAGATCACCGCGCAGAACGGTCGCTACGGCCCATACCTGAAGCGCGGCACGGATTCTCGTTCACTGGCTACCGAGGACCAGATCTTCGACATCACCCTGGACGAGGCGCTGAAGATCTACGCCGAGCCCAAACGCCGTGGCAGGCAAAGCGCTTCGGCGCCGCCGTTGCGCGAGCTGGGCAACGACCCGGCCTCGGGCAAGCCGATGGTGGTCAAGGACGGCCGGTTCGGCCCCTATGTCACGGACGGCGAGACGAATGCGAGCCTGCGAAAGGGCGACGACGTGCTGTCGATCACCGACGAGCGCGCGGCCGAGTTGCTGGCCGACCGCAGGGCCCGTGGCCCGGCTAAGCGTCCCGCCAAGAAGAGCACCCGAAAGGCCCCAGCGAAGAAGTCGCCCGCCAAGAAGGCCGCCAAGCGCAGCTGATCAGCCGCGCGCCTCGCTGGAAATCTGTTCGGGCACAACCGTTTCCGAAGCCCTGCCCGAGCTGGCAAGTTGCACCGGCCGCGCCAGCTGGGTGGGCGCCCGACGGCCACGCAGCTCGACGACCTCGCCGACATCCCAGCACAGCGCCTCGGCGTCCAGGGCGCCGCTGACCGCGATGGCCGACGCCAGCACGTGGCCGGACTCGAGTTTGGCCAGCTCGGTCAGCCGGGCGGCCTCGTTGACCGGGTCGCCGATCACCGTGTACTCGAAACGGGCCTGAGCGCCGATGTGGCCGGCGATCGCTCTGCCCGACGACACCCCGATCCCGAAGTCCGCCGAACCGATCACCGGCAGGAGTTCGTCGTGCAACTCGCGGGCCGCGGCGAGCGCACCGCCTGGGGCGTCGGGGTGCTCGATCGGCGCGCCGAAGATGGCCAGCGCGGCGTCGCCCTGGAATTTGTTGACGAACCCGCCGTGCCGGCCGACGGTTTCGACGACCACCCGGAAGAACTCGTTGAGCAGGTGGACCACCTCGGCGGGCGGTCGCGTCGCGGCCAACTGGGTCGAGCCGACCAGGTCCACGAACAGGACCGCCACGTGGCGTTCCTGACCGCCCAACTCGGTGCCGCGTTCCAGGGCCCGGCGGGCGACGTCCTCGCCCACGTAGCGGCCGAACAGGTCGCGAAGCCGCTGCCGCTCGGACAGGTCGCGCACCATGTCGTTGAAGCCGGCCTGCAGCAGGCCCAGTTCGCTGGCGTCGTAGATCTGCATGTGCGCGTTGTAGTTACCGCGCTGCACCTCAGACAGCGCCCAGCGCAGCTGACGCAGCGGGTCGGCGATCGACATGGCCACCAGCAGGGTGCTGACCAGCCCGATGCCCAACGCCGCCAACGCGAGCAACAGGATGGGGGTGAACAGCTTCTCGGGCGTGGCGTGCAGGATCGAGGCCTTGTCGGCCACCACCGCCAGCACGATCGCCAGCACGGGCACGGCGGTGGACAGCATCCAGGTCAGCATCTGGCGCAGGATGACCCCCGGCGCCTGGACGTTCTGCGGCACACCGCTGCGCAGGGCGGCCACGGCGACCGGCCGCAGCACCCGCTCGGACTGCAGGTAACCGATGATCGCGGTGGCGGCGGCGCCCAGCGCGGTGGCGACGGCCACGACGGGAGCGGCGAACCGGGCGACCGACCAACTGGCGACGATGAACACCACCCCGCCGATGCACCACGCCACGATGCTGAAGAGCGAGCGGTAGAACGGCATGCGCAAAGCGCGGCTGCGGGCAAGTTCGGTGTCGGTCGGATCCGCCTCGGCCAGCAAATTGTCCCGGCGCTGCCACCGGAAGACCGGCATCAGCAGCCTCAGGTTCATGATCCAGTTGGCGAGGAACAGGACGACCAGCGTGCCTGCGAAGATCGCCAGGTTCAGGGCGGGCAGATCCTGCAGCTGAACGCGATCCTCGGGCGGCAGGGCGTAGCGCAGGAAGCCGAGCACGAACAGGGCGCCGATGATCTCGGCCTGGAGCATGCTCAGCGTGAACAGCGGCCAGGGAGTGCGCGCCACCCAGCGGACGAATGCGCTGATCCGTCCCGGTAGTGCTTCCGCCGTCGCCACCAACCCACCGTATCGGTCGGCGGGGACCTCCCGGAAACTTCTTCAGCAACTCGGCAAGTCCGCTCAGGTGCTCAAATGCCCCGGAACGTCACGGATTGGTCGCGGAATGGTGGCCGATCGGTATCCGTCGGTACCGCAAACTACTGTTACCGATGATGTCCGGGGTGTTTACGCGGCTGGTAGGCCAGGATGCGGTGAAGGCTGAGCTACTCGCCGCCGCCAAGGACGCCCGTGGTGATTCCGGCCACAGCGGCGGTGGCGACGGGACTATGACACACGCCTGGCTGATCACCGGCCCACCGGGTTCGGGGCGCTCGGTCGCGGCGTTGTGCTTTGCTGCCGCGCTGCAATGCACCGCCGATGGCGACCCGGGATGCGGGCGCTGCCACGCGTGCACGACGACGATGGCCGGCACCCACGCCGATGTGCGCCGGGTGATCCCCGAAGGCCTGTCCATCGGCGTGGACGAGATGCGCGCCATCGTGCAGATCGCCTCGCGGCGCCCAGCGACCGGGCACCGGCAGATCGTGGTGATCGAGGACGCCGACCGGCTGACCGAAGGTGCCGCGAACGCCTTGCTGAAGGTCGTCGAGGAACCGCCGCCGTCCACGGTGTTCCTGTTGTGCGCTCCGTCGGTGGACCCCGAGGACATTGCCATCACACTGCGATCCCGGTGTCGGCACGTCGCGCTCGTGACCCCGTCGACCGAGGCGATCGCGGGGGTGCTGGTGGACAGCGACGGCCTGGCGCCGGACACGGCCAACTGGGCTGCGTCGGTCAGCGGCGGTCATGTGGGCCGGGCGCGCCGGCTGGCCACCGATTCCGACGCCCGGGAGCGACGCGAGCGTGCGCTGGCCCTGGTGCGCGACGCCGCGACGCCGTCGCGCGCGTATGCCGCCGCCGAAGAGTTGGTGGCCGCGGCCGAAGCCGAGGCCACGGTGCTCACTGCGGACCGCGCTGAGGCCGAGACCGAGGAGCTGCGGACGGCGCTCGGTGCCGGCGGCACCGGCAAGGGGACCGCGGGCGCGTTGCGCGGGGCCGCGGGCGCCATGAAAGATCTTGAGCGACGCCAGAAGTCGCGTCAGACCCGCGCGTCACGCGATGCGCTGGACCGCGCGCTGATCGACTTGGCCACGTATTTCCGGGATGCGCTGATGGCGTCGGCGGACGCCGGTGCGGTGCGGTCCAACCATCCCGACATGGCTGACCAGGTCGGGTCGCTGGCCCGCCATGCCACGCCCCCTCGGCTGCTGCGCTGCATCGAGGCGGTGCTCGATTGCCGCGAGGCGCTATCGATCAACGTGAAGCCGAAATTCGCCGTCGACGCGATGGTGGCGACGATCGGTCAGGAACTGCGTGGCCAGGAACCGCGCGATTGATTTCGTGGTGCCCGCGCGCCTGCCGTAGACTCGTGCCGCCCGGCATGCGGGTGTGCCGCCTTAGCTCAGTCGGTAGAGCGATTCACTCGTAATGAATAGGTCGGGGGTTCGATTCCCCCAGGCGGCTCAACTACCAGCGAATACTTGCTGGCTCAGTTACGAGCGCTCCACAGATCCAGTTCGGCGTCGAGATCCCGCCACTGCAACCGGCCGATGAGGGCCTGCGCCTCTTCGATGTCTTGGCGCAGCGCGGATGCGTGCGGGTGTGCCGACTTGGTGTTCATCTCGTGCAGCAAGTGTTCCAACAGGCGGATCAACTCACTGTCTCGGGAGTCCTCGAAAAAAGCCATCGTCCAATGGTTGCATTCCGGGGAAATTAGTAAGGGAAAAGTACACCAAATCTCGTCGAATCAGACTTTTCGAGAACGTAGCCATTGAGTGAGCGGCGGGCGAGGCGTGACGGAATCCGTCGCCGCTGCCAGCGCCGACATCCGCGGTAACCACCCTGTCGCACAACAGGACTCGCGTCCCGGGCTCACGCCGGCGCCAGGAAACCGACCGGCCCCGACGCGATGCACAGCGCCAGCGCGGTGGTGTTTGCGCGCACGGTGATCGCATCCCCGGCGCCGGGCAGCCGAGCGAAGACGCGGTTGAGTCCCGGGTGCACGGGAACTTTGACGTCGGGTCCTTCCGCCATCGTCAGCGTCATCGAGCCGTCGCTGTTCGCCAGGTAGTTGAGCTCGACGGTCCAGTCGGCGGGCAACAGCGGCCCGCTGAGGATCAGCCGCGCCGGTTTGTCCGGCTGCGCAAAGTACCCGCACTGCGGCATCGGACCCGGCGCGATGGTCCGGATCCAAGTCACCCGCTCCTTGACCAGACGCCCCGAGCTGTCCAGCATGCGCAATTGCGTTGTCGCCGAGGCGAATTCCGGGCGGTCTCGCAGCAGGGCGAACATGTGGCTGGCCATGTTCTCCGGCGCGGCCACCCGTTGCAG
>NZ_JAFAUS010000174.1 GCF_019243155.1 Mycobacterium sp. | reverse complement strand
CTCGGTCTGGACGTCAACGTCCAGGCGCTGACCTACCACGAACCCGACCGTTCGGACGCCGCTCAGTGGCTGACGGACCACGGCTGGCACGTCCACAGTGTGGACAATCGGGACGAGATGGCCAGGCTGGGCCGCTCGGTCCCCGACGACCTCACCGACGAGGCGGTCCGCAGCACGTTGCTGCGAGCGCGTCTCGGCGGCAACGCGTGACCCAAAGAGCGATGACCCAAGGAGCAAGACGATGAGTTCACTGCGCACCCACGACGACACCTGGGACATCAAGTCCAGCGTCGGCACGACCGCGGTGATGGTGGCCGCCGCCCGCGCCGTCGAAACCGAGCAGCCCCAGCCGCTCATCCGCGACCCGTACGCCAAGCTCCTGGTCACCAGCTCCGGCGCGGGCGTCCTGTGGGAGGCCATGCTCGATCCGGACGTCGCGGCCAAGGTGGAGTCCCTCGACTCCGATTCGGCGGCGCACCTGCACCACATGCGCGGCTACCAAGCCGTGCGGACGCACTTCTTCGACACCTACTTCAACGACGCGGTCGCCGCCGGAATCCGGCAGGTCGTCATCCTGGCTTCGGGACTGGATTCGCGCGCCTATCGGCTGGACTGGCCTGCGGGCACCACTGTCTACGAGATCGACCAGCCTGAGGTGTTGGCCTACAAATCGACCACGCTGGCGGAGAACGGCGTATCGCCTTCGGCCGATCGCCGCGAGGTCGCCATCGACCTGCGCCAGGACTGGCCTGCCGCGCTGCGGGCCGCCGGCTTCGACTCGAGCCAGCCGACCGCGTGGCTGGCCGAGGGCCTGCTGATGTATCTCCCGGCCGAAGCCCAGGACCGGCTGTTCACCCAGATCGGCGAGCTGAGCCCGGCGGGAAGCCGGGTCTCCGCCGAAACCGCGCCCAACCACGCCGACGAGCGGCGCCAGCAGATGCGCGAGCGGTTCAAGAAGGTGGCCTCGGAGATCGGCTTCGAAGAGACCATCGACGTCGGCGAACTGATGTACCGCGACGACCACCGGGCTGACGTCACGGACTGGCTCAACGAACACGGCTGGCGCGCCACCGCCGAGCATTCGACGGCCGCCATGCACCGGCTCGGCCGCTGGATCGAGAATGTCCCGCTCGCCGACGACAAGGACGCGTTCTCCGACTTCGTGATCGCGGAGCGGTTGTAATGGCCCGTACCGCGGACGACTCCTGGGACATCGCCACCAGCGTCGGGGCGACCGCGGTGATGGTCGCGCTCGCCCGTGCCGCGGAGACGGCCAGCGCAGAGCCGCTCATCCAGGACCGGTTCGCGGAGCCGCTGGTCTCCACGCCCGAGCTCGAGGGAGTCCGCGAGCAGGTGGCCGCGTGGTGGTCGGGGACCGACGTTGACGACGATCCGGACGGCGCGATGCGCGCCCAGGAGATGATCAACTACCAGGCGGTCCGCACCCACTTCTTCGATGCGTATTTCGCCGAGGCGGTTGCCGCGGGCGTCCGCCAGGCCGTGATCGTGGCCGCCGGTCTGGACTCCCGCGCGTACCGCCTGGACTGGCCGGCCGGGACAGTCGTCTACGAGATCGACCTGCCCAAGGTGCTCGAGTACAAGGCCGAGACACTCGCCGGGCACGGCGCGACGCCCGTCGCCGACCGGCGCGAGGTTCCCGTCGACCTGCGCCACGATTGGCCGCAGGCCCTGCGCGACGCGGGCTTCGACGCGAGCCAACCGACCGCGTGGCTGGCCGAGGGGCTGTTGCCGTTTCTGCCGGCTTCGGCGCAGGAAGCGCTGTTCGCTTCAATCGACGCGCTGAGCGGGTCGGGCAGCCGGGTCGCCGTCGAGAACTTCGGGGTGGACCCGGACAAGCGCCGCGCGGCCGAAGAGAGGTGGCACGAGTTGAAGGCCAAGCGCGAAGCGCGGGGCCAGGACACCTCCTTCAACCCGTTCGACCTCTGGTTTTCCGACGAGGGCCGACCCGAGTGTGCCGACTGGTTCGCCACCCACGGCTGGACCACGAGCACGTTGAACGCGCGAGACGAGGGGCAGCGCCTGGGCCGGGCCCCGGGGTCCGACGATCGCCCGTTCCTGAACAGCTTTGTGACGGCGATCAAGCCCTGACCGGTTAGCCCTTTACCTGCGGCTCGCTGCCCGAGTTACCGGGAATACACCGGTTCTTCGGGAACAATGGTCAGTCACCATGGGCGACACGGGATCTGAGCAACCGCAGCGCTTGGTGCTGTTGAAGGGCCGGCTGATCGCCAGTCTCGCTTCGGCACTCGTCATGGCCATCACCGGAATCGGCTGGACGGGTTACCACACGGCGCTGGGCAAGATCATCATCTCGCACGCATTGCCGGATTTCGCAACACCGCTCGGCGCCGACCAGAACATCCTGCTGATGGGCCTGGACAGCCGGTTGGATCAGAACGGCAAGCCGCTACCGCAGGAGATGTACGAGGCGCTGCACGCCGGCGACGAAACCTCGGGCGGTTACAACGCGAATGTGCTTATCATCGTGCATATTTCGGCCGGCGACGGGCCCGTCACCGCGGTGTCGATTCCGCGCGACGACTATGCGGACCTGCCCGGTTGCCCGGGATCGGTCTGCACGGGCAAGATCAAACAGGCGTACGGACTGGCCTATCAGCAGTCGTTGAATTCCCAGGCCAAGGGCGATTCCGACGGCGCGACCGACCTGACAGTCCGCGAGCAGACCGCCCGTGAGGCGGGTCGCAAGGCCGAAATCAGCGCGGTCAACAACTTCCTGGGTATCTCGATCGACCACTTCGTCGAGGTCACGTTGGGCGCCTTCTTCCAAATCGCCAAGGTCGTCGAGCCGATCACGGTGTGCCTCAACGCCGATACGCGGGACAGCTATTCGGGTGCGGATTTCCACCAGGGCGTGCAGCGGATCGACGCATCCGACGCCATGGCCTTCGTGCGGCAGCGGCGTGACGAAAACGACGGCTCCTTCACTGATTTCGACCGGACGCGACGGCAGCAGGCGTTCCTGGTGTCGCTGATCAAGGCGGCCCGGGCCGGCGGCACCCTGTCCAGCGTGAGCGGTCTGCGCAAGCTGCTGGACGTCGCCCGCAACAACGTCGCCGTCGACGCAGGCCTTGACCTCGTCGAATTCTCGTCGCGTGCAAGTCAACTGACCGAGCGGCCGCTGTCGCTCTACACCCTGCCGATCTCCGGTTTCGGCAAGGACTCCAACGGGTCCGACATCAATCTCGTCGACCTCCCGAGCATCCGGCGCGTCGTGCACGATCGCTTCTTCTCGGACACCCCGGCCGCGGCCGATGCGCCGGCCACGCCGTCGCCGCCCGCGCTGCCGGAGCCGGTAACCCTCGATGTCGTCAACGCCACGTCGCACGACGGGCTTGCCGCCGCGCTCGAGGAAGCCTTCGCCGACCGCGGCTTCACCCGCGGCAGCGCCACCACCGCGCCGGTCCCGGCGGACGACAGCTCCATCGAATACGGCCCCGGAGCGGACCGCGGCGCGCAGATTCTGGCCGACCAACTGCATCTGCCGGCCACCGCCGGAGGGGCGGTGGCTCCAGGAACGATCCGGCTGACCGTCGGAGCGCAGTTTCCCGCCAGCGACTACATCACGCATCCGGGGACCGGCGCGGACAGTGCGGCATCCGGGCAGGTGACGGCGGTGGCCGCGACCGGCACCGGCACGCGCGCGCCGGCGCCGACGGATCTCAGCCAGATGAGCGCGGCCGACATCCCCTGCGTCAAGTAACCCTGCGGTGAGGATCCTTTCTCCAGCTCTCCCAACTCCGATGGTTAGGATCGCGGTTATCACCGATGAGCTCCTCGTCCGCGTGCAGCGGGCCACTGTGCTCGGGAAGGACAATGATGACCACCGAATCGGTTGCACCAAAGACTTCGGACTCCAAGAACGGCGCGGCGGCTGTTTCCAAAGCTGCGCCCGTCGACGTCCCCGCGACGGTAGCCCGGCTTCGCAAGACGTTCGCCAGCGGGCGGACTCGTGACATCGAGTGGCGCAAGCGCCAGCTGCTGCAGTTGGCGAAGTTGATGGAAGAGAACGAAGCCGCCATCGCCGCCGCTCTCGAAGAGGACCTGGATCGCAGCACGTTCGAGTCGTTCATCGCCGACGTCGCCACCACGGCCGGCGAAGCGAAATATGCGGCCAAGCGCGTCCGGAAATGGACCCGCCGCAAATACCAACTGCTCGAGGCCGCGCAGCTTCCCGGCCGCGGCTGGATCGAGTACGAGCCGTATGGCACCGTCCTGATCATCGGCGCCTGGAACTACCCGTTCTACCTGACGCTGGGTCCGGCCGTCGGCGCCATCGCCGCGGGCAACACCGTCATCCTCAAGCCCTCGGAGATCGCCGCCGCGTCCGCACACTTGATGGCCGAGCTGGTGCCGCGCTATCTCGACAACGACGCGATCGCGGTGGTCGAGGGCGACGGTGCTGTGAGCCAGGAGCTCATCGCCCAAGGCCTGGACCGCGTGCTGTTCACCGGCGGCACCGAGATCGGCCGCAAGGTCTACGAGGGCGCGGCGCCGCACCTGACGCCGTGCACGCTGGAACTCGGCGGCAAGAGCCCGGTGATCGTCGCGGCCGACGCCGACGTGGAAGTGGCCGCCAAGCGGATCGCGTGGATGAAGCTGCTGAACGCCGGCCAGACCTGCGTCGCACCCGACTATGTGTTAGCGGACGCCAAGATTCGCGACGAGCTGGTGAGCAAGATCGGCGACGCCGTCAAGAAGTTCACCGCCGACAAGCCGAACGGGATGCGGATCGTCAATCAGCGTCAGTTCGACCGGATCAGCGGTTACCTGGCGAGCAAGGACGGCAAGGTCATCGTCGGCGGCGAGTGTGACCCGTCGACTCTGCGCATCCAGCCCGCCGTCGTGCTCGACCCCGACCCGGACGGGCCGTTGATGCAGAACGAGATCTTCGGGCCGGTGCTTCCGGTGGTCACCGTCCAATCCCTGGACGACGCAATACGATTCGTGAACTCGCGGCCAAAGCCGTTGTCCGCCTACCTGTTCACCAAGACGCGCGAGACCCGTGAGCGGGTGATCAAAGAGGTTCCCGCCGGCGGCATGCTGGTCAACCACCTCGCCTTCCAGGTCTCGACGGCCAAGCTGCCGTTCGGCGGCGTCGGCGCATCGGGCATGGGTGCCTACCACGGCCGCTTCGGGTTCGAGGAGTTCAGCCACCGCAAGTCGGTGCTGACCAAGCCGACCCGGCCGGACCTGTCGAGCTTCATCTACCCGCCGTACACCGAGCGGGCCATGAAGATGGCCCGCCGGCTGTTCTGACGCCCCGGCTTCGCCAAATCCCGAGCTAGACCCAACTTTTCACAGCAGAGAGGAACCTGATGCCAGGAGTGCAAGATCGCGTCATCGTCGTGACCGGAGCCGGCGGGGGATTGGGGCGCGAATACGCGCTCACCCTCGCCAAGGAGGGCGCCAGCGTCATCGTCAATGACCTCGGTGGAGCCCGCGACGGCACCGGTGCCGGCCACAACATGGCCGACGAAGTGGTCAAGCAGATCAAGGACGCTGGTGGCCGCGCGGCCGCCAACTACGACAGCGTCGCCGAGCCCGAGGGCGCCGAGAACATCATCAAGACAGCGCTCGACGAGTTCGGTGCGATCCACGGCGTGGTGAGCAACGCGGGCATCCTGCGCGACGGCACCTTCCACAAGATGTCGTTCGAGAACTGGGACGCGGTGCTCAAGGTGCACCTGTACGGCGGCTACAACGTCATCCGCGCGGCGTGGCCGCACTTCCGTGAGCAGAGCTACGGCCGCGTGGTCGTCGCCACCTCGACCAGTGGCCTGTTCGGCAACTTCGGTCAGACCAACTACGGCGCGGCCAAGCTCGGCCTGGTCGGCCTGATCAACTCACTGGCGCTCGAGGGAGCCAAGTACAACATCCACGCCAACGCGGTCGCGCCGATCGCGGCGACCCGGATGACCGAGGACATCCTGCCCAAGGAGGTGCTCGAAAAGCTCACCCCCGAATATGTCGCGCCGGTGGTGGCCTACCTGTGCACCGAGGAAAATCCCAACAGCGCTTCGGTTTTCGTGGTCGGCGGTGGCAAGGTGCAGCGGGTCGCGCTGTTCCAGAACGACGGCATCAACTTCGACAAGCCGCCGACGGTGGAGGACATCGCCGGGCGGTGGGACGAGATCGCAGACCTGTCCGCGGCGAAGCAGGCCGACTTCAAGCTCGGTTAAGACCCGGGGAGTCAGACAAGCAGTTCGTTGCGCAGGCGGTCCACATCCGCCTGCATGACGCCTGCATCCCGCAGGTAGGCGTCCAGCGACCCGAACTGCGCGTCGATGGCTTCGCGTGCGGCCGCCAGGTACTCCGGGCGGACGCCCAGGACACCGTCGGCCAGCCGCGCCTTGGTGAACGTGACTACCTCCGGGGTTAATTCGACGTCGGATCGCTGCTGGATCATTTCGTAGATGTGGTCGCGCAGTTGGGGTACCGCGGCATTGCTGCGGAGGTAATCGGCGACGATGGTGTCGCGGTCGATGCCGATCGTCTCCAGCACCGTGGCGATCACGAAACCGGTACGGTCCTTGCCCGCGAAGCAGTGCGTCAGCACTGGGTGGCCCGCCCCGAGCAACGAAAAGACTTGGTACACAGCGCGTTGCGCCCCGTTGCGGGTGGGGAATTGCCGGTATTCGTCGGTCATGTGCCGAACGGCGGCCTCGTTGACTTCCTCGTCGGACTGGTCGGGATCGCCCTCGAAGAGGCGGCGAAACGCGGTCTCGTGCGGTGCGTCGTCCGCGATCGGCACCTCGTCGCCGAGGTCGGGAAACGGCAGCAGGTGGATCTCGACGCCGTCGGGCACCAATCCGGGTCCGCGCCGGGCGACCTCACGCGCGGCGCGCAAATCGGCGACATCGGTAATCCTCAACTCGCGCAGCGTATCCCGGCCCTCGTCGTCGAGCCGGCTCAGCTCGCCGGACCGGAACAGCCGGCCGGGCCGCAGCGCGCCGGCTCCGTCGGCGACGTCACGAAAGTTCCAGGCGCCCGACAGTTCCCGCAGTGCTTCAGTCATGTGCGGTGACCGCCGCGGCGAGCGGGGATTTCTCCCGGCCGAGCTCGGCGCGGGCGATGGTCCGCATGTGCACCTCGTCGGGTCCGTCGAAGAGCCGCATGGCCCGGTGCCAGGCGTACAGCCGGGCCAGCGCCGTGTCCTCGCTGACCCCGGCGGCTCCGTGCACCTGGATCGCGCGGTCGATGACGTTGCAGGCCACCTGCGGGGCGACCGCCTTGATCTGCGAGACCAGCGTGTGGGCGGCCTTGTTGCCGTGCTGGTCGATCGTCCAGGCGGCCTTCTCGCAGAGCAGTCGGGCCTGGTCGATCTCGTTGCGGGACTTGGCAATCTGCTCCCGCACCACGCCCTGTTCGGCCAGCGGGCGGCCGAACGCCACCCGCTTGGAAGCACGATCCACCATCAGGGCCAGCGCCCGTTCGGAGCCACCGAGCGCACGCATGCAGTGGTGGATGCGGCCCGGGCCAAGTCGGGCCTGAGCGATCGCGAAGCCCCCGCCCTCTTCGCCTAGCAGATTGGTGGCGGGCACCCGGACGTTGTCGTAGATGATCTCGCAGTGCCCGGGCTGGTCCTGAAAACCGAAGACGCTCGTCGAGCGGACGATGGTCACGCCCGGCGTATCGATCGGCACCAGAACCATCGATTGCTGCTGATGGCTGGCCGCGTCGGGGTTGGTGCGGCCCATCACGATCAGGATCTTGCAGCGCGGGTCGGCCGCGCCTGAGGTCCACCACTTACGGCCGTTGATCACGTAGTCGCCGCCGTCGCGAACGATGGACGTCTGGATGTTGCGGGCGTCGCTGCTGGCGACAGCCGGCTCGGTCATGGAGAAGCCGCTGCGGA
>NZ_JAFAUS010000152.1 GCF_019243155.1 Mycobacterium sp. | reverse complement strand
GCTGATGACGTTGTAGCCGGCATAGCGGCCCATCGGGCGGCCGTGCTGACACGACATCACCGAATGGTGGTCATCGTCCATGCGGGCCACCGCCACGTCGCCGGCCGCGAATACCGCGGGCACCCCAACCACTCGCAGGTAGTCGTCAACCGTCACGCGGCCCAGCCGGTCGCGCGGCACCAATAGTTGCTCGGTCAGGCCGCTGGCCCGCATGCCGGCACACCACACCACGGTGCGCGCCGCAAGACGCTCACCCGAGGCAAGCGTGAGGCCGTGTTCGTCGATCGCGGCGACGGTCACTTTCGGCACCGTCTGAACGCCGTTGTCCGCCAACGCCTGTTCGATCACCGGGCGTGCCGAGGCGCCCATGTCGGAGCCGATGTCGTTGCGGTCGAGCAGAATCACCCGCGGTGCGACGCCGGCGAACAATTGCCGCAACCTGTTTGGTAGCTCGCAAGCCAATTCGATGCCGGTCAGCCCCGCTCCAACCACGATGACCGTGGCCGCCCCCGCGTTCGCCGGCCCGCCGGCCAAGCGCGCCAAGTGCTCCCGCAGCACCACCGCGCCGTCGTACGTGTCGACGTCGAAGCCGTACTCCTGCAGGCCCGGTATGGCGGGTTTGAGCACGTGGCTGCCCGAGGCCAGCACCAGCCGGTCGTAACCGTGCGTCTCGCCGGTGGAAGTTGTGACGGTCCGGGCGTCGGGGTCGATCGCGGTCACTTCGGTGGCGAGGTGAGCGATGCCGACGGGGTCGAGCAGGTCGGCGAGCGGAATGCGGCAGGTGCTCAGATCGGCCTCGTAGTTGCGAACCCGGATGTCGTGGAAGGGCTGCGGGCTCAACACGGTGATATCGACCGTGCCCGTCGGCACGGCGAGTTCGTCGAGGCGCCGGGCGGCCGCGAGCGCCGCCCACAGCCCCGCAAATCCCGAGCCCACCACCAGCACAGCGGTCAACGGTTCAACCCCTCATATCGCGTCGTGAGCCTGCCACCAGGCACAGTGTGGACCGTGTGCACCACCGGGGCGACCAAACGGCGGTGGCGGTCGTCGTAGTCTTATCTCTGTGAGTGTCCTGTCCGGCTGGTTGTCCGCACTGCCCCCGCAAATGCGGGACCCGGTGCTGTTCGCCATCCCATTCTTCTTGCTGCTGCTGACCCTGGAATGGACGGCGGCGCGCAAGCTGGAACAAATCACAGCCGAGGATCCGCGGCCGGCTTCCGGTTCACACCTCACCCGTGACTCCCTGGCAAGCATCTCGATGGGCCTGGTGTCGGTCGCCACCACCGCCGGTTGGAAGACGCTGGCCCTGCTGGGCTACGCCGCGATCTATGCCTATCTCGCGCCCTGGCACCTGTCGGCGACCCGTTGGTACACATGGGTTGTCGCGATCCTGGGTGTCGACCTGCTCTACTACGCCTATCACCGGATTGCCCATCGGGTGCGACTGATTTGGGCGACGCACCAAGCTCACCACTCGAGCGAGTACTACAACTTCGCCACCGCGCTGCGCCAGAAGTGGAACAACAGCGGCGAGATCTTGATGTGGGTTCCGTTGCCGCTGTTGGGAATTCCACCGTGGATGGTGTTCTGCAGTTTCTCGGTGAACCTGATCTATCAGTTCTGGATCCACACCGAGCGCATCGACAAGCTGCCGCGGCCTTTCCAATTCGTCTTCAACACGCCTTCGCATCACCGCGTGCACCACGGAATGGACAAGCTGTACCTCGACAAGAATTACGGCGGCATCTTCATCATCTGGGACCGGCTCTTCGGAAGCTTCCAAAGCGAGGTGTTCCGGCCGCATTACGGCCTCACCAAGCGGGTGGACACCTTCAACATCTGGAAACTGCAGACCCGCGAATACGTGGCAATCGGCCGCGACTGGCGCTCGGCGACCCGGTTCCGTGATCGATTGGGGTACGTCTTCGGGCCGCCGGGCTGGGAACCGCAGGTCGCGGGGAAATCCGATACTTCGGCTTCGCTGGCGACGTCGCTGTAACGTACGCCTTCTACGGCGCGAAAAGTTGAGCGTGGGGGAAGGTGACGCCGTAATCTCGATTTGCGGTCGGTATTTTCGGGCCCCGGTGGATCGGAGTTCAGTGGTTCGTCGCCTGGCAACGCGTGCATTTGCCGCGTCGATCGCGGTAACTGCGCTCGTGCCATCCATCCCGGCAGCGCCGGCCAAAGCCGACCCGGTGTGGGTGTTTCCGGGCATGGAGATCCACCAGGACAATCGCGTCTGCACGCTGGGTTACGTCGACCCCGCGCTGAAGATCGCCTTCACCGCGGGGCATTGCCGGGGCGGCGGGGGAGTCGTCACCGACAAGAACCGCAACGTCATCGGCCGCCTGGCGGCCTTCCGGGACAACACACCAACCGGCACTACGGTGGCCACCGACCAGTTGATCACCGACTACGAGGCGATTGTGCTGGACAACAACGTCATGGCGAACAACGTCATGCCGAGCGGGCGTGCGCTGGTTTCGGGTCCGGCGCCGGCGCTGGCTCCGGGACAACCGGTCTGCCATTTCGGCGTGGCCACCGGTGAGACCTGCGGGACGGTGGAAAGCGTGAACAACGGCTGGTTCACCATGTCGCACGGCGTGCAAAGCCATAACGGCGATTCGGGCGGTCCGGTGTACCTGGCCCCCATGGGTGGCCCCGGACAGATCGTCGGGATCTTCAACAGCGTCTGGGGAAGCTTTCCGGCAGCGGTGTCGTGGCCTGCCACCTCGGAAGAGGTCCGCGAGGACCTTGGCGTGCCCAGTCCCCGCTAGCGAGGTTCAGCGCGACGTGCCGACCGCCGTCAGCGCGAACACCGGGATCGTGGGCGCGGCAGCCAAGAACTGTTCCCGGCTGCTGTCCGGGGTCAGCCCGGCGACGTAGTCCTTGACCTGCCAGTACCACCTGTCCAGATAGCCCTTCAGCAGTTCGGGTTTGGCAGCGTCGTCGACTTCGCTGGCCGCGGTCTGCCGCCTGCGCCAGCGCGGGCCGGTTTCAACGACCCCCGCAGCCCTGACGTTGCGCGCCCACTGGGTGTTGCCGCGCGGCGAGACGAGGTAGTCGACGCCGTCGACGGTCAGCAGGTTGATCACAACTGCACGCGGCTTCCCGGATTTGCGGCCACGGACGTGCAGCGCCCGGGTTCCTGCGATGCTGATCCCCATCTCGGCCAGCCAGCGGATCACCGAGTTGGCGGCCTGGGCGACCCGGTTGGGTTCTTCGTATCGAGTCGACATGAGGCGTCCTCTCGGTCGGTGTAACGAGAGCAGTGCTCTCTGTAGCTGTCACGTTGCCATAAATCGAGCCATAAAACAAGAGCGGTGTTCTCGGTTGTGTCAGACTGACCGCGTGGGCAAACGCCAGGAGTCGCGAGAGCACATCGAGGCGCGCATCATCGAACTCGGCCGCCGCCAGCTGGTGGATCGTGGCGCGGCCGGGCTGTCCGTGCGCGCCATTGCCCGCGACCTGGGAATGGTGTCCTCGGCCGTGTACCGGTACGTGTCCAGCCGCGACGAGCTGCTGACCTTACTGCTCATCGACGCCTATTCCGACCTGGCCGACGCCGTTGACCGCGCCCGCGAATCCGTGGGCGACCTCTGGAGCGACGACGTCATTGCGATCGCGCGGGCGGCAAGGGGCTGGGCCATCAGATATCCCGCCCGTTGGGCCCTGCTCTACGGCAGTCCCGTTCCCGGGTATCACGCTCCGGCGGATCGCACGACGCCCGCCGGCACCAGAGTAGTGGTGGCGTTCTTCGACGCGGTAGCCGCCGGGATCGCCACCGGCGACATCAGACTGACCAATGATGTTGCCCCCCAACCAATGTCATCCGACTTCGAGCGGCTTCGCCAAGAATTCGGATTTCCCGGCGATGATCACGTCGTCGCCAAGTGCTTCTTGCTGTGGGCGGTGGTAGTCGGCGCCATCAGCCTCGAGGTGTTCGGGCAGTACGGCACCGACACCCTGACCGATACCGGTGCGGTCTTCGACGCGCAGCTCGCGCTGCTGGTGGATGTGCTGCACCAGCACGGACCGCCGAACTAGAACGTGTTCACTCGGCCTCTTCTTATCCGAAGCGGCTCGTCACGGCAAAGTCTTTCCGGCCCTTTCTGACCGCCGAAGGACTGGGCTATTGTGCGAGACGATGACGCTTCCCGTTCAATCGCCGACGCAGATCGCCTGGGTCAGCGCCGACCTCGACGCCACCGAAACGGCTCTCACCGGCCTGTTAGGTGTGAAGAAGTGGGTGCGGATACCCGAGGTGCACTTTGCTCCGGACTCCTGCAGCTATCTCGGCAAGCCGGCCGACTTCGTCGCCAGCATCTCATTGAGCTATCTCGGCGACATGCAACTCGAGCTCATTCAGCCGGTCAGCGGAGAGAACATCTATAGTGATTTTTTGGCCGAGTGCGGGCCGGGTCTACACCACATCTGCATGGAGGCCGAGAGTCCTGAGGGGCTCGAAACGGCACTGGCGCAAGCCGTCGACCTCGGCGCCCCGGTGGTGCAGCGGGGCGTGATGCCCGGCGGAATCCAGTTCGCTTACGTGTCGGCGCCGCAAGCTGGGGTGCCGTTTGTGGAGATCGCTTACGTCGCACCAGAGATGCGGGCGTTCTACGACTACATCAAACAGGAGCAGCGGTGAGCACCGCCGGCGACGATGCAGAACGCAGTGATGAGGAGGAGTGGCGCCAATGAGCACCGAAATCCCGGCAACGGTCAGCGTGGACGACGTGACGTCGTGGTCCGATGAGGTCGACGTGGTGGTCATCGGCTTCGGGATCGCGGGTGGTTGCGCCGCAGTCAGCGCGGCGGCCGCCGGCGCGCGGGTGCTCGTGCTGGAACGCGCCGCCGCCGCGGGCGGCACCACCTCGCTGGCCGGCGGCCACTTCTACCTGGGTGGCGGGACGGCGGTCCAGGAGGCGACCGGTCATGCCGATTCGCCGGATGAGATGTACAAGTACCTGGTCGCGGTGTCGCGGCAACCGGACGAGGCCAAGCTTCGCGCCTACTGCGACGGCAGCGTCGAGCATTTCAACTGGCTCGAGGACCTTGGTTTTCAGTTCGAGCGCAGTTACTTCCCGGGCAAGGCGGTGATTCAGCCGAACACCGAGGGGCTGATGTTCACCGGCAATGAGAAGGTGTGGCCGTTCCTGGAGAAGGCGGTTCCGGCGCCGCGGGGCCACAAGGTGCCGGTGCCCGGCGACACCGGCGGGGCCTCCATGGTGATCGACCTGCTGCTGAAGCGGGCGGCGAGCCTGGGCGTGCAGATCCGGTACGAGACGGGGGCCACCAAGCTCGTCGTGGACGGCTCGGGAGCGGTTGCCGGTGTGGCGTGGAAGCAGTTCTCCGAAACCGGTGCGATCAAGGCAAACTCGGTGATCATCGCTGCGGGTGGGTTCGTGATGAACCCGGACATGGTAGCTACGTACACCCCGAAGCTGGCCGAAAAGCCGTTCGTCCTCGGCAACACCTACGACGACGGCCTGGGCATCCGGATGGGCGTATCGGCCGGTGGCGCCACCCAGCACATGGATCAGATCTTCATCACGGCTCCGCCGTACCCGCCGTCGATCCTGCTGACCGGGATCGTCGTGAACAAGCTGGGGCAGCGGTTCGTCGCCGAGGATTCGTATCACTCCCGGACGTCGGGGTTCATCATGGATCAGCCGGACAGCGCGGCCTATCTGATCGTCGACGAGGCGCACCTGGAGCACCCCAAGATGCCGTTGGTGCCGCTGATCGACGGCTGGGAGACCGTCCCGGAAATGGAAGTCGCACTTGGCATCCCGGAAGGCAACCTCGTCGCGACGCTGGACCGCTACAACGAGTTCGCGGCCAAGGGCGAGGACCCCGACTTCCACAAGCAGCCCGAATTCCTTGCGGCGCAGGACAAGGGTCCCTGGGGCGCGTTCGACATGTCCCTCGGCAAGGCCATGTATGCCGGGTTCACCATCGGCGGCCTGGCCACGTCGGTGGACGGCGAGGTGCTGCGCGAGGACGGCACCGTCATTCCCGGCCTGTACGCGGCCGGGGCGTGTGCGTCCAACATCGCCCAGGACGGCAAGGGCTACGCCAGCGGCACGCAGCTGGGGGAGGGCTCGTTCTTCGGGCGCCGCGCCGGAGCGCACGCGGCCCGGTCGGCCGGGGGCGCGTAGGCGCGCCAAAAACACAGCGCCGGAGCGCACGCGGCCGGGTCGGCCGGGGGCGCGTAGGCGCGCAACGTCACCGCCTGAACTCCACTAGCGACTCCAGCCGCTCCCGATAATGTTCGAGCGGCGGGACCTGCCGATTCGGGACTTTCGCGGCGTCGTCCCAACGGCGCAGGCGGCACGCCGCGTCCGCATATCGGATCCGGCTGAATCGGGCGATCTCCTGCGCGTTCATCGGCCCGCCCTGAACCCGCAAGCTCCGCACCGACGCATCAGAAAGACCACGCGCATAAGCGGCTTCGGTCGCGACCAGGTAGCGCTTGGCGGCGACATGCAGCGCGATGGGCACGGTCACGGCCGGCGGGAACCAGCGGCCGAGCAGATTCGCGGCAACGAACTGATGGTTTTCGTCGTTGTCCAGGAAGTCGACGTTACCGTTGTGCTCGTCGACTAGCAGGTGTCCGAGATCGTGTAGCAACGCCGCGATTGTCATTGAGTCCTCGGCGCTTTCGGCTGCGGCGAGGGCGGCCGACTGCATCGCATGCTGCGTCTGGGTGACCGCTTCGTCGTAGTGGTTGTCGCCCCGGTCGACAAAGAGAGCAAGGATGGCGTCGGCCACCTCGGTGGCGGTGGTGGGGCTGGTGAGCGGCCAGTGCGCTTCGGTGGTCATTCGTTCGGCCCGGCCGGAGCGATGCCTTGGAAATGACCGATCAGGCTGACCCGTTGCGTCTCGCCGTCGCCGGCCGCAGCGGACAGGGCGGCGCGCTTGTCTCGGTAATAGGTCTCGTGGAAGTCGCCTGCCGAGGCGGCGTTGTAGGTCAGGTAGAGGGCACGTCGCGAGGTGTGCGATGTGTTCGGCCCGCTGCGGTGCGGTGTGTGGCTGTGGAACCACACCAGGGAACCGGCACTTACCGGGTGGGCCTGCCAGTGCAGGGATTCGGCGATGTCTGGACGGATGCAACCGTCTCCATCGGTGGGCAACAGCTCGTGGTGCATGCCGCTGACGAGTTCGAGGCAGCCGTTCTCGACGGTTGAATCATCCACCGCCAGAAGGCAACTCACGCTGACGTCGACGTGCGGATACGCGGGGGCGTCCTGGTGCGCGGCGAATCCGGCCCCGCCGGGATGCTTGTAGTTGATCTTCTCCTTGTAGAGGACGGCGGGTTCGCCCAGGAGTTGGCCGGCGATCGCCGGCACCGCACCCGCCGTCAGCAGAGTCCGCAGTTCATCGTGCAACGGCGAGAAGTTCTCCGTCCGGGTGCGCCGCACCCCGCCGCCGGTCTGCTCGTCGTGCTGCAGCAAGCCGGCCCCGTGCCGTTCGGGCCATCGCTCCACGTCGCAGACCCAGCCCCGCAAGCGATCCAGGTCGTCGCTGGACAAAAAGCCCGGAACGGCCACATAGCCGTCACGGGCGAAGGCATCGATCTCGGTTCGCGACAGACTCGCTGCGGCGATCTCTCTCGTGCTTTGTGTTGACATGGCCCCTCTTCTCTGACGCATCCATCCGGAACGCTACCCGCCTCTGGAATTTTATTTCAAACTGAACCCGGTCACAGAAGGGAATTTCCATCCACTGTTCACTTACATTTCGGAGTAATGTTTCATCGACTCCGTAGGGTCCGGCACATGACACAGACCCAGAGTCACCCCGACAGCGCGCCCGGGGTCGTCGATGTTCTCGATGGATCCCGATTCCAACGCTTCCACGTCAAGGCGATAATCGTCTCTGGCGCAGGCTTTTTCACCGATGCTTACGACCTGACGGTGATCGGCACCGCCCTGCTGCTGATCAAACCGGAATGGGGGCTCAGCACCGGCCAGGTGGCCCTGATCGGCAGCAGCGCGCTGATCGCCTCGGCGATCGGGGCTGTCATCTGGGGCCGGATGTCTGACGTTGTCGGTCGCAAACGCATGTACGGGCTGGCCGCCCTGCTGATGACGCTTGCGGCCATCGCGTCGGGGCTGTCGCCGAACTTCATGTGGCTGTTGATATTCCGATTCATCCTCGGTTTGGCGATCGGCGGCGACTATCCCGTGTCGGGCGTGATGATGACGGAGTTCGCCAACGTGGCCAACCGGGGCCGGATGGTCGCAATGATGTTCTTCAGCTACGTGCTGGGCTCGATCGCGGGTCCGGCCGTCGCGCTAATCCTGCTGGCCACTGGTCTCGACCATTCGCTGACCTGGCGGCTGTTGCTCGCGCTCGGCGCAGTCCCGTCAGCGTTGGTGCTCTACGCGCGCACCAAAACACCGGAGTCGCCGAGGTTCCTGGCGGAGATCGACGAGAAGCGGGCCGCCGCGGATCTGACGGCGTTCACCGGCACCACAGCGATCGCCACCGGCAGCGCGCACGCGCGCCCGACCTTGCGGCAATGTCTGGCCGCGCCCGGCGTCTGGCGGGCCGTTCTCATGACGGCCGGCGTCTGGTTCTTGTTCGACATCGCCTACTACGGCAACACCATCAGTGCGCCCTTGTTGGTGAAAAACGTTGCCCCGCATGCCTCGACAATGGCCACCGTGGCCGTCAACCTCGTGCTGTACGCGGCCTTCACGGTGCCGGCTTTCGCCGTCACGATCTGGACGATCGACAAGATCGGCCACATCCGGCTGCAGGTCATCGGGCTCGTCGGCATGGCGGCCGGCCTTGCGGCCATCGCACTCGTGCCTGCCGTCAGGAACAGCGTCGGCCTCTTCGTCGCCGCTTACGGTGTCAGCAGCTTCTTCGTGTGGTTCGGCCCCGGTGTGGCGACCATGCTGCTGTCGGCCGAGCTGTTCGCGACATCCATTCGGGCCACCGCGCACGGCTTTGCCGCAGGCACCGCGAAACTCGGGGCGTTCGTGGGGGCGATCACCTTCCCACCGATGCTCGCGGCCTGGGGCTTGCAGGGCACCGAATTGGTCGCGGCGGCGTGCTGCCTGGCAGCCGCTGCACTCTCGCTGATCGTGCCGGAACCGCGCGGGCGGTCACTCGACGAGATCGCGTCGTCCCGCCTCGACGAGCGCAGCCCGGCCACCCCGGACCCCGCTCTTCCTGAAATCGCGGCGCGCGTCGTGCCATGATTCAACTCATGACGACCGCCGATCCCCGCCCCCCAACGGGATCGGTGGTCGCCCACATTCGGGCGGCGCTGCCCGACCTGACCCCGCGCGCGCAGACGATCGGCCAAGCCGTGCTCGACGATCCGCGGGCGATCATCCATTTGACGGTCAGCGACCTGGCCGAGCGCACCGCCACGTCGGTGGCCTCGGTGGTCCGCTTCTGTCAGGACGTCGGCCTGCGTGGCTATGCGGACCTGAAGATCCGGCTGGCGGCCGACACCATATCCACCGAAGAGACCCTGCACGAAGGTATCGGCCCGGGCGACGACCCGTCCACGGTGTTGAAGAAGGTGCTGGCGGACTCGCAGGCGGCCGTCGCCGGAGCCGCCGACACCATCGACCCCGCAAAGTTCGAATCCGCCGTCACCGCCCTTGCCGGAGCGTCTCATGTGCTGTGTGTCGGCGTCGGGACATCCGCCCCGCTGGCCCAGGATGCCGGATATCGTTTGCGCACAACCGGTTTGAGTGCCGACGCACCCGCGGACGGGCATGTTCAGCATGTCGCGGCGCGGCTGCTGAAGCCGGGCGCGGTGTGCCTGTGCTTCAGCCACACCGGTCAGACCCGCGAATCGCTGATGGCGGTGGAGGCGGCCAAGGACGCCGGAGCGACGACGATGGCGATCACCAGTTTCTCCCGCTCGCCGCTGAGCGCGCTGTGCGACATCGTGCTGGTGGCCGGGGCCAAGGAAACCGACTTCCGCGTCGAGGCCGTTACGAGCCGGATCGCGCACATCGCGGTGTTCGATGCGCTGCACGCCGCGGTGTTTCTCAAGACGATGCGACGAGCGGGTGACGCCCAGCGCCTAACCGCGGAAGCCCTGACG
>NZ_JAFAUS010000040.1 GCF_019243155.1 Mycobacterium sp. | reverse complement strand
CATGACCGCCGGGAACCTCTACCCCGTAGCCGGCACCGGAACCTACGCCGACTCAGGCGACGGCGGACCAGCCACCGCCGCCGCGCTCGCCGACCCAGCCTGGATCGCCTTCGACCAAGCCGGCGACATGGCCATCGCCGAACGCTCCGGCAACCGCATCAGATGGGTCGGCGGCTCGACTCCCCCCGTCGTGGTGGCTCCCGGGGCGCCCACCGGCCTCACCGCCACTCCGGGTGACACCACGGTCCACCTGAGTTGGGCGTCGTCGACGATCGGTGGGACGCCCGCCGATTACGTGGTCGACGAGTACACCGGATCCACTGTCACTGGCAGCCCGACCGTGATCGACACCCACAGCACCAACCTCAGCACCACGATCACCGGGCTGACCGACGGGCAGGCCTACACCTTCACCGTCACCGCCACCAACGCGGGCGGCGCCAGCCCGGCCTCCAACCCAGCCACCGCCACCCCGGCACCGCCGGCCCCGGGCGCGCCCACCGGCCTCACCGCCACCCCGGGCGACACCACGGTGGCCTTGACCTGGTCCGCGCCCACCACCGGTCCCACACCGTCGGACTATCTGATCAACGAGTACGTCGGCTCCTCCCCCACCGGCAGCGTCACCACCATCGACACCCACAGCACCAACCTGGGCGCGACTGTCACTGGTCTGACCGACGGGCAGGCCTACACCTTCACCGTCACCGCCACCAACGCGGGCACAGCTGGGCCCGCCTCAGCCAGCTCCACTGCCACCCCGACGTCCGTGGCACCCGTCGCGCCCGGGGCCCCCACCTCCCTCGCCGCGAAGCCTGGTGACACGACCGTGGCTTTGATCTGGTCTGCTCCGACGACTGGCGGCGCGCCGTCGAACTACGTGGTCGACCAATACGTCGGAACCACCACCACGGCCGCCCCGACTGTGATCGACACCCACAGCACCAACCTGGGCGCGACTGTCACTGGGCTGACCGACGGCCAGGCCTACACCTTCACCGTCACCGCCACCAACGCGGGCGGCGCCAGCCCGGCCTCCAACCCAGCCACCGCCACCCCGACCGCCCCGACCCATCAGCGGACAGGGATCATCACCACCTTGGCCGGCACCGGAGGGGCGGGATTCTCAGGTGACGGGAGCGCGGCCACCGCGGCCACTCTCAACGTGCCGCGAGGCGCCACCGTCGATTCGGCCGGCAACGTGTTCATCGCCGACACGTCCAACAACCGGATCCGAGTCGTGGCCGCCACCACCGGCACCATCTTCGGGGTCAGCGTCAACCCCGGCGACATCTACACCATCGCCGGCACCGGCACCGCAGGCGGAGCGGGCGACGGCGGGCCGGCAACCGCAGCCCAGCTGAACAGCCCTGACGGGGTGGCCATCGACGGTCAAGGCAACCTGCTGATCGCCGACACCATCAACAACCGGATCCGAGTCGTGGCCGCCACCACCGGCACCTTCTACGGGATAGCGATGACCGCCGGCCACATCTACACCGTCGCCGGCACCGGCACCGAGGCCTACAGCGGCAACGGCGGCCTGGCTACCAGCGCCGCGTTCGACCATCCAGGCAGCGTGAGCGTCGACCCGGCGGGCGATCTGCTCATCACCGATACTGGCAACGAGTTCATCAGGGTCGTCGCCGCTACATCAGGAACCAAGTGGGGGGTGGCCATGGTCGCCAGCCACATCTACAACGTCGCCGGCAACGGCAACTACGGCTACGGCGGCAACGCGGGCCCCGCCTCGAACGCGGCCTTCGCCGACCCGGCGGCGGTCGTCGTTGACGCATCCGGCGATCTGGTCATCGCCGACACGGACAACAGCCGGGTCCGAGTAGTCGCCGCCGTGACCGGCACCCGATACGGGCAGTCCATGACCGCCGGGAACATCTACAGCATCGCCGGAACCGGGACCTACGGGTTCTCCGGCAACGGCGGCCCCGCCACCGCGGCGACCTTCGGCACCGTCAGCGGCGTGGCCATCGATCCCCAAGGCAACATCGCGGTCGCCGACGTCTGGAACGACCAGATCCGAGTCATCGCCGCGACCACCAGCACCGACGACGGCATCGCCATGACCGCCGGGAACCTCTACCCCGTAGCCGGCACCGGAACCTACGCCGACTCAGGCGACGGCGGACCAGCCACCGCCGCCGCGCTCGCCGACCCCGCCTGGATCGCCTTCGACCAAGCCGGCGACATGGCCATCGCCGAACGCTCCGGCAACCGCATCAGATGGGTCGGCTAAGGGGGGCCTAGCTCGAGACCACCCTCAGGGACTGCCAGGGAAGGTGCGGCATGTTGTAGTAGTCCGCGCTCACCCCAAGGGCGGGATAGGGGTCAGCCGCACCCGGATGCGGGGTCTCGAACGACAGGGCCAGGCTGGCCCCGCCAGAATCCCGGCAGAACGCTCCGTACACCTGCAGGGCTCTTCCGACAGCCAGCTCGAAGGGAGTGATCCCCGGGATGGCGGCCAAGTTGATGCTCGGATCGAGCTGGATGCGGCCACCCTCGGGGATGCAGTTGGGCGGGCTGCCATGGCCGTCTGACTTCACGGCCGGGGCCACGTAGGTAGAGCAGGTGAGCGAGGAGGAGAAGGCCAGGGCGTGGGGGATGTTCCCCGCCCCCAGCTCAGCCATAGTCGCCACCCCGACGAGCTGGGACAGCCCCGACCCGGTGCCACCCGGACCGCCGTAGATGTCGACGTTGCCCGGCCCGACCGTGCTCACTACTGCTCCCCAAGACGCCACCCAGCTGTTGCCCGAGCGTTGGGCCTGCCAGAACTCGTAGGCCAGGTTGGTCGACGGATCGACGATGACCATCTCGGCATCGGAGCCGCTCGTTGGCGTGGCGTCAGCGGGAATCGGCACCGGCTGGCGCGAGAGTGGGCACACCCCCCAGTTCTCCGTGCAGGACACCGAATACCTCGGGGTGCTGGCGTTCACATCGCTGTAGATAGGAGTGCCGTACTGGTAGATGTCGGCAGCGGGGCCGCTGCCGAGCTCAGCGGCGACCTGGCCGGTGCCCGGAACCGGAGCACCGGAGACCGGCTGGTTGAACGGGCTGGACGCCAAGAAGTAGTGAGCCAACGAGACGACGGGGGCGGTGGCTGCAGGCGAGACGGGCGCGGGAGGAGCTGTCGTTGAGCTCGTCGGTGCGGTCGTAGGAGGCGGGGGAGCAGTAGTGACAGTCGTCTCAGTAGTGACAGGAGCCACCGGAGGCGGCGGCGGAGCGCTCACGCCGGTGCCAAAGGGGTACACGTTGCCCGACGAGTTGGCCACCACGTAGCCGGTGGCGCCGGGGGCCACGCTCATACCGACGACGCTGCCCTCCCCTGGGACTGCACCGGTCGAGCCGAAGAAGGGCGCGTCGCCAAAGGCGAACACACCGCCGTCGCGGGCCACGAGCCAGTAGCCGGCTCCGCCGTCGTTCGCCATCCCGACGATGGGCAGGTTCAGCTGCATCCTGGCCGTCGAGCCGTAGAAGCGGGCGTCACCGAAGGAGAACACCCCACCATCGCTCGCCACCAGCCAGTAGCCGCGACCAGAAGGCGTCGAAGTGATTCCCACCACAGGCTTGGACAACCGGGTCCTTCCCGTCGAGCCGTGGAAACGGGCGTCGCCGAAGGAGAACACCCCACCATCGCTCGCCACCAGCCAGTAGCCGTCACCAGAAGGCGTCGAAGCAATACCCACCACCGGGTGGGAAAGCGATACGCCGGTCAGGTCTCCGAGGTTCGCGGCTCCGCCCCACGCCGAGACGGCCCCGTTGGACTGCACCGTCCAACCGCCGCCCTCCGGCGACAGGGCGACCCCTACTGTCGGCGGTGGCCCTCCGGCGAAGGCCATCGGGGTAAGCAGCCCGGCGAACATGGCAAGCACAACCACGAGGGCTGCGAATCCTCGTTGCTTGGGGCTGAGCGGTCGGACACGGCGCGCAATGGACTCCCGCATGCCGAGGTTTCTCGGAAGGTTGAGGGGATCCTTGAGTCAGGGCCCTGGCAATATCGTCCTCTTCTTGATCCTTCCTTATCTCTTCTTCGCTGTCTGGCCATCAATTCGCCGATTTCGGTTTCCCGCTGGCCTCAGCTGTTGACTCCTGGCTCAACCGTTAACTACGTCCACACTGCCCCACGGCAGGTGAGGCATGTCGAAGTAGTCGTGAGACGCTCCGTAGGGGGCGTATGGGTTCAGCGCACCCGCCGGCGGTTCCTGGAATGACAACGCCAGAGTGGCCCCGCCGCTGTCGCGCAGGATGGCACCGTAGGTCTGGAGAGCCCGTCCTACCGTGAGCTCGAACGGTGTGATGCCGGGGATCGACTCGAGCGAGATCGATGGCGGGATGCGGATGCGTGTCCCTTCAGGTAGGCAACCCGGCGGATGCTTCGTGCCGTCAGACTTCACCGCCGGAGGAACGAAGGTGTCGCAGGTCAACGAGGAGGAGAAGCTCAGCGCGTGGGGGATCTCCCCCTGCTCGATCTA
>NZ_JAFAUS010000003.1 GCF_019243155.1 Mycobacterium sp. | reverse complement strand
ACGTCGCCCCAATAGTGGATCTGGTCGACGAAGATGCTGCAGGTGACACCGAGGTCGGCGGCACGCTGGAGTTGCTCGGGCCGGATGGCGCCGACATGTTCGAGCCGCAGCCGGTGGTCGTCGCGCGGATGACTTTTCAGCGCCTCTTCGTAGACGTCGAGGATCGTGTCGACGCCGGCGTCGCCCTGCACATGACAGGCCATCTGCCAGCCCAGCGGGTAGTAGGCACCGACGATCTCGCGCAGCTGTTCGGCGGTGTAGTTGGCGCATCCGCACGAGCCGGGTTTGACGCCGATCGTCCGGGTCGCCTCGGTGTCCAGGTACGGAAAGGACAGCGCGATATTGCCGATCCACGGCGAGCCGTCGACCCAGATCTTGATGCCGACCTGGCGCAGGATGTCGTCGCCCTGGCCGGGCGTGGCGGCGGTCGACATCTGCGGGTTGGACACCTCATAGGTACGCAGCCGAACCGTGAGGTTGTCGCGCAGGCCCTCGACCAGGGGCCCGAAGTTCGGGTCGAAGGCCATCTCCGAGCAGGTCGTCAGGCCCGCGCGATTGAGCCGGGCGCATTCGGCGAGCAGCATCGCCGGGTATTCGCTGGCCTGGATGGCCCCGCCCAGCAGCGGGAATACCGCGGTGATCTCCTCGGCGGTGCCGTCGAGTTCCCCGTTGGCGTCGCGGCCGTACTTGGCGCCCTTGGGGTCCGGGGTGTCGCGGGTCAGCCCGTTGAGTTTGGCCGCGCGCGAGTTGAAGAAGGCCTTGTGCCCGGAGTTGTGAATGATCACCAGTGGGTTGTCCGGCGCGATCTCGTCCAGCCAGGCCAGCGTCGGGTCGGGCAGGCCCGACTGCAGCAGCGCGTCCCAGCCGTTCAGGTAGGCGCCCGAGGACCCGCGCCGCGCGACCTCGCGGCGGATCGCCGCGACGACGTCGTCGGGGCCGGGGATGGTGACCGGGCGGATGTCGACGATCCGGTCCGACAGCGCCACGGCCTCCATCAACGGATGGCCGTGCGCCTCAACGAATCCCGGCATGACGCAGGCGTCGCCGACGTCGACGCTCTGGGTTCCCTCGCCGACATGCCCGGCGATGTCGGACCGGGTGCCGACGGCGATGATGCGCCCGTCGGCGACGGCCAACGCCTCGGCCGTGGGCCGGGCGTCGTCAACGGTCAGTAGGTTTCCGGTTATGACGAGATCGGCCCCTGCCATGTGTGCAAACACTAGCCGTTGAGGGCGCAGCTGACCGGAATTGCAACACGTTCTAGTGTGGCCATATGAGTGACGATCTGTTGCGCCATCCAACCCATAACGGCCACTTGCTGGTGGGCGCGCTCAAGCGCCACAAGAACCGGCCAGTGCTCTTCCTCGGCGACACCACGCTGACCGGTGGTCAGCTGGCCGAGCGGATCAGTCAGTACACGCAGGCGTTCGAGGCCCTGGGCGCCGGCACCGGTGTGACCGTGGGGCTGTTGGCGCTGAACCGTCCCGAGGTGCTGATGATCCTCGGCGCCAGTCAGACCCAGGGGTACCGGCGCACCGCCCTGCACCCACTGGGCTCGCTGGACGACCACGCCTACGTGCTCTCCGACTGTGGCGCCAGCTCGCTGATCGTCGACCCCAACCCGATGTTCGTCGAGCGCGCGCTGGGGCTGTTGGAGAAGGTCGACTCGCTCAAGCAGATCCTGACCATCGGTCCGGTGCCGGAAGGCCTGAAAGGTCATGCAGTCGACCTATCGGCAGAGGCGGCGAAGTACGAGCCCAAGCCGCTGGTGGTCGCCGAGCTGGCCCCGGACCACGTCGGCGGCATGGCCTACACGGGCGGCACCACCGGCAAGCCCAAGGGCGTCATGGGCACCACCGGGAACATCGCCACCATGACCCAGATCCAGCTCGCCGAATGGGAGTGGCCCGAGCACCCGCGGTTCTTGATGTGCACGCCCCTGTCGCACGCCGGCGCTGCGTTCTTCACGCCCACGGTGGTCAAGGGCGGCGAGATGGTGGTGCTGGGCAAGTTCGATCCCGCCGAGGTGCTGAAAACCATTGAAGAGCAGAAGATTACGGCGACCATGCTGGTGCCCTCGATGCTCTACGCGCTGATGGACCATCCCGATTCGCACACCCGCGACCTGTCGTCGCTGGAGACCGTCTACTACGGCGCCTCGGCGATGAACCCGGTGCGGCTGGCCGAGGCGATCCGCCGGTTCGGCCCGATCTTCGCCCAGTACTACGGCCAGTCCGAGGCACCGATGGCGATCACCTACCTCGCCAAGTCCGACCACGACGAGAAGCGACTGACGTCCTGCGGGCGGCCGACGCTGTTCGCTCGGGTGGCGCTGCTGGGCGAAGACGGCAAGCCGGTGCCGCAGGGCGAGCCGGGCGAAATCTGTGTCAGCGGGCCGCTTTTGGCGGGCGGCTACTGGAATCTGCCGGAGGCGACGGCCGACACGTTCAAGGACGGCTGGCTGCACACCGGCGACATGGCCCGCGAGGACGAGGACGGCTTCTACTTCATCGTCGACCGGGTGAAGGACATGATCGTCACCGGCGGCTTCAACGTCTTCCCCCGCGAGGTCGAGGACGTGATCGCCGAGCATCCGGCCGTCGCGCAGGTGTGCGTGGTCGGAACGCCCGACGACAAGTGGGGCGAGGCCGTCACCGCGGTGGTGGTGCTGCGCTCCGACGCGGCCAGCGACGACGCCGCCGTCGAGACCTTGATCGCTGAGATCCAGGCGGCGGTCAAGGACCGCAAGGGTTCGGTGCAATCGCCGAAACGGGTTGAGATCGTTGAGGCGCTGCCGTTGACCGCACTGGGCAAGCCCGACAAGAAGGCCGTGCGGGCGCAGTTCTGGGAAGGCGCCGGACGCGCGGTCGGCTGAGTTTGCTTATGCCGAGCGTGAAACTGGCTTCACGCTCAGCCTCCAACGTGAAACTAACTTCACGTTGGGTCCAGGGGTCGGCTATCGGTTAGGTTGCGACGCCGGCCACCAGCAGGTCGAGCATGCGGCCCGTCTGCTCGGGGGAACCGCTGGCCAAGAAGATCCCGATCAGGCTGGACACGACGTCGTCGGCCTGCACGTCGGAGCGCAGAGTTCCGTCGCTGACGCCGGCCTGCAGCAACAAGTCGACGGCGCCGGCGATGCTGTCACGCGTCTTGCTGGGTTCCATCGCGCCGGAGTCGAACATCGCGTGCAGCGACTCGGCCATCCCGCGCTTGGCGGCCACGAAGCTCGCGTAGCGGTCCATCCAGCGCCGCAGCGCGACCTTCGGCGGATGCCGCTTCGCCAACTGCTCGGCCGCCGCGGCCACTTCGGCGAGTTCGGTCCGATAGATCGCCTCGACCAGAGCCTCCCGGTTGGGGAAATGGCGATAGAGCGTGCCGATCCCGACGCCGGCGTCGCGGGCTATCGACTCCAGCGACACCGGCTGCCCGTCGGCGGCGGCGAACGCGGCGGTCGCCACCTCGAGCAACTTGTCGCGGTTGCGGCGCGCATCGGAACGAATAGGCTGAGCCAAAGCGGAGGATCCTCCGTTTCTGCTACGCTGACGAAAGCGGAGGGACCTCCGCATTTCTCCAGTGTCTCACGATCAAGGGAGCACCCATGAGTGACAAGCCACACCTCGGCGGCACCGGCCGCATCGGCACGAACACGGTTGCCCGTGTCGGCTACGGCGCCATGCAGCTGTTCGAGACATCGGCCGACGACGCGGCCGCGGTGCTGCGCCGGGCGGTCGAGCTCGGCGTCAACCACATCGACACCGCATCGTTCTACGGCCCCGGCGAGGTGAACCGCCGGATTCGCGCGGCGCTGTCGCCCTACCCCGACGACCTCGTCATCGTGAGCAAGGTCGGGGCGCGCTACACCGGCGAAGAACCGGTTCCCCTGGGCGCCGCGCAGAAGCCCGCCGAGCTGCGGGCCGCCGTCGAAGACGACCTGAGCCAACTGGGCCTGGACCAGATCCCCGTGGTCAACCTGCGGCGCATGGACCTCGGCCCCGGAGTGGGCGCCGAGGGCGACCAGATCGTCGACCTCGACGACCAGCTGGCCGAGATGATCGCGCTGCGCGACGAGGGCAAGATCGGCGGGATCGGCGTCAGCAGTGTGCCGCTCGACGTGCTGCGCCGGGCGCTGCCCGCGGGCATCGCCTGCGTGCAGAACGCCTACAGCCTGCTCGACCGCTCCCAGGAGGAGATGGTCGAGGTCTGCACGGCCGAGGGCATCGCGTGGGTGCCGTACTTCCCGCTCGGGTCGGCGTTCCCGGGCTTCCCCAAGGTCGCCGACAACGCCGTGGTGATCGAGATCGCCGGCGAAATCGGTGCGACACCGTCCCAGGTGGGGTTGGCGTGGCTGCTGGCCCACGCGCTGAACACGCTGCTCATTCCGGGAACGCGATCGATCGCGCACCTCGAGCAGAACATCGGCGCGGGAGACGTCACGCTGAGCGCCGAGGCGATCGCCAAGCTGGACGCCGTCACCGAACCGGGGGCCGACCCGTGGGCACACGGCGTCGAACCCTTCCTGGAGGCCCCGCAGAGCTGACTACTGTGGCAGGCATGGCAGAAGCTGACGGGCTCAAGCCGCCTCTCAAGCCGCCGTGGTGGCTGAAACCGGCGAACAAGCTGTTCATCCAGCTCTCCCGGCTCGGCCTGAGCTTCGGCGGCGAGAGCCCGGTGGTGTTGACCGTGCCTGGCCGCAAGTCCGGCACGCCCCGGTCGACCCCGGTGACGCCGATGACGGTCGACGGCAAGCGGTATGTGGTGGGCGGCTTCCCGGGCGCGGACTGGATCCGAAACGTAAGGGCCGCAGGCGAAGTCACGCTCACGCGCGGCCGCGCGAAGGAGCATCTGCGGATGGTGGAGTTGTCCGCCGACGATGCGCGGCCGTTCCTGCGGGCCTTCCCGGACGAGGTGCCCACCGGCGTCGGCTTCATGAAGCGGTCCGGGTTGGTCAAGGAGGGCCGCCCCGACGAATTCGAGGCGCTGGCAGGCATCTGCCCGGTCTTCCGGTTGGATTCGCTGTGAGCGACAACCCATTCGACGCGCAGGCCTGGCGTCCGGTCGACGGCTTCGACGACTTGACCGACATCACCTATCACCGGCACATCGAGGACGCCACGGTGCGGGTGGCCTTCGACCGGCCGGAGGTGCGCAACGCCTTTCGGCCGCACACCGTCGACGAGCTGTACCGGGTGCTCGACCACGCCCGGATGTCGCCGGACGTCGGCGTCGTACTGCTGACCGGCAACGGCCCGTCGCCCAAAGACGGCGGCTGGGCGTTCTGCTCAGGCGGTGATCAGCGCATTCGCGGCCGCTCTGGCTACCAGTACGCGTCCGGGGATACCGCGGACACGGTCGATGCCGCCCGCGCCGGAAGGTTGCACATCCTCGAGGTGCAGCGCCTGATCCGGTTCATGCCCAAGGTGGTCATCTGCCTGGTCAACGGGTGGGCGGCCGGCGGCGGCCACAGCCTGCACGTGGTCTGCGACCTCACCCTGGCCAGCCGCGAGCACGCGCGGTTCAAGCAGACCGACGCCGACGTCGGCAGCTTCGATGGCGGCTACGGCAGCGCGTACCTGGCGCGCCAGGTCGGGCAGAAGTTCGCGCGCGAGATCTTCTTTCTCGGACGCCCCTACACCGGCGAGCAGATGCATCACATGGGCGCGGTAAACGAGGTCGTCGACCATGCCGACCTGGAGAGGGTCGGCATCCAGTGGGCCGCCGAGATCAACGCCAAGTCCCCTCAGGCCCAACGGATGCTGAAGTTCGCGTTCAACCTCCTCGATGACGGGCTGGTGGGTCAGCAGCTGTTCGCCGGCGAGGCCACCCGGCTGGCTTACATGACCGACGAAGCCGTCGAGGGCCGCGACGCCTTCCTGGAGAAGCGGCCACCGGACTGGAGCCCCTTTCCCCGGTATTTCTGAGCGGCACTCGGGGCGAAAAAGGCGCCCGCCTAGACTTCTGGCCCGTGAGCAAGAGCCCGCTGCGCCGGTTCGCCGACCAGATCTCCCTGGCGATCATGCGACCCCCCATGTCGCCACAAGTCCTGGTGAACCGACCCGCGATGAAGCCGGTGGACCTGGCCGGGAAGCGGGTCCTGCTCACCGGAGCATCATCGGGTATCGGCGAGGCCGGGGCGGAGCTGCTGGCCCGCAACGGCGCCACGGTGGTGGCCGTCGCCCGCCGAAAAGATTTGCTGGACGCACTGGTCGACCGGATCACTGCCACGGGCGGCTCGGCGATATCGATCCCCTGCGACGTCTCGGACATGGACGCGTGTGACGCGCTGGTCGCCGATGTCGAGAACCGCATCGGCGGGGTCGACATCCTGATCAACAACGCCGGCCGGTCCATCCGCCGCCCGCTGGCCGAATCGCTGGAGCGCTGGCACGACGTCGAGCGGACCATGGTGCTGAACTACTACGCGCCGCTGCGGCTGGTCCGCGGGCTGGCGCCCGGGATGCTCGAGCGCGGCGACGGTCACGTCATCAACGTCTCCACGTGGGGCGTGATGTCGGAGGCTTCGCCGCTGTTCTCGGTGTACAACGCCTCGAAGGCCGCGCTGTCGACGGTGAGCCGGGTCATCGAAACCGAATGGGGCAGCAAGGGTGTGCATTCGACGACGTTGTACTACCCGCTGGTGTCGACCCCGATGATCGCGCCGACGAAGGCGTACCAAGGGGTGGCGGCGCTGACCTCCGAAGAGGCCGCCGAGTGGATGCTCACCGCGGCGCGCACCCGGCCGGTGCGCATCGCACCGCGCATCGCGATCGCCGGCCGCGCGCTGGACATCGTGGGCCCGCGCTTCGTCAACGCCGTCATGCAGCGGCAGAACATCCAGCCGAACCGCAAAGGCGATAACTGAGCCGCGCGGGCGTGGTAGACACGACGCCATGGAAATCCTGTCCAGCCGAATGCTTCTGCGGCCGGCGGACTATCAGAGATCGTTGACCTTTTACCGGGACGAGATCGGATTGGCGATAGCCCGCGACTACGGCGCAGGCACCGTTTTCTTCGCCGGTCAGTCTTTGCTGGAGTTGGCCGGGTTCGGGTCCCCGGACCACTCCCGGGGTCCCTTTCCCGGCGCGTTGTGGCTGCAGGTCCGCGACATCGAGGCAACCCAGGCCGAGCTACGCGGCCGCGGGGTTCCGATCGCCCGCGAAGCCCGTCGCGAACCGTGGGGTCTGTACGAAATGCACGTGACCGACCCGGACGGAATTACGTTGATATTCCTCGAAATTCCGCCGGAACACCCTCTCCGCAAAGACACCAGAAGTGAACGCCAGGGAAATTCCGGTTAACTGAAAGGTAACATCTGGCGACGGTTCAAAATACACCTGCATTTCCCCTTCCCCAGCATTCGACAATGTAATCCCCCTACCACCAGAATCGGGCGCTGTGAACATCCAGTTGTTCCTCTTAATCATTGTCGTAATCACGGCATTGGCATTCGATTTCACCAACGGCTTCCATGACACCGGTAACGCGATGGCGACCTCAATCGCCAGCGGTGCTCTGGCGCCGAAAGTGGCCGTCGCACTCTCCGCCGTCCTCAACCTGATCGGCGCGTTCCTTTCCACTGCCGTCGCAGCAACCATCGCGAAGGGTCTGATCGACGGGCACGTGGTGACGCTCGAGCTGGTATTCGCCGGCTTGGTCGGAGGTGTCGTCTGGAACTTGCTGACCTGGCTCCTCGGTATCCCCTCGAGTTCGTCGCACGCTCTGATCGGTGGCATCGTCGGTGCCACGATCGCGGCCGTAGGCGCCCACGGGGTGATCTGGAAGGGCATCACCTCCAAGGCGATCATCCCGGCCGTCGTGTCCGCATTCCTGGCCATCCTGGTCGGCGCGGTAGCCACCTGGCTGGTCTACCGGATCACCCGCGGCCTTCAGGAATCCCGCACCGAAGCGGGCTTCCGGCGCGGCCAGATCGGCTCGGCCTCGCTGGTCTCGCTGGCACACGGCACGAACGACGCGCAGAAGACCATGGGCATCATCTTCCTGGCGCTCATGTCCTACGGCGCGATCCCCAAGTCATCGTCGGCGCCGCCGCTGTGGGTGATCGTGGCCTGCGCCCTGGCGATGGCGACGGGTACCTACCTCGGCGGCTGGCGGATCATCCGCACCCTGGGTAAGGGCCTGGTCGAGATCAAGTCGCCGCAGGGCATGGCCGCCGAGTCGTCTTCGGCCGCAATCATCTTGCTGTCTGCCCACTTCGGCTATGCGCTTTCCACGACGCAGGTCTGCACCGGTTCGGTGATGGGCAGTGGCCTGGGCAAGCCCGGCGGCGAGGTCCGCTGGGGTGTGGCCGGCCGGATGGTCGTCGCCTGGCTGGTCACGCTTCCGCTGGCCGGCTTGGTGGGCGCCGTCACCTACTGGATCGTGCACCTGATCGGTGGATACCCGGGTGCCATCATCGGCTTCTCGATGCTGGTTGCCGTTGCCGCGACCATCTACATCCGGTCGCGCAAGGTCAAGGTCGACCACAACAACGTCAACGCCGATTGGGAAGGCGGTCTTACCGCCGGGCTCGAAGGCGACGACCACCACACCACATCCGGTCCCCCGGCGGGCACCCGCTCAGGTTCGGATGGCGACGCTGTAGCTGCGGGGAGCCAGTCATGAATCACTTCAGCGAATGGTTCAACTACCAAGCCTCACTGAAGATCCTGCTGTTCTCGATGCTGGCCGGCGCTGCACTGCCCGGGCTGTTCGCAGTCGGGATCCGCATGCAGGCCGTGGGCGCCGGGCACGCCGGCGCCGGTGGGACCGACTCCCCCAAGAACCCGGCACTCTTGGGGGTGGCCTACGCGATCTACGCCCTGGTCGTCATCGTGATCGCGTTCGCGTTGCTGTACATCGCCCGCGACTTCATCGCGGCGCATCTCGGCTCTCCGTTCTTGGGAGCGAAGCCGGGTAGTCCAGCGCACTAGCATTGAATCGTCCACCCACGCCTAACCCCCTCGCGGAGTGATAGCAAAGTGAACGGATTTCTCGGTTCGATCGTTTCGTGGCTGCGCGCGGGATACCCGGAGGGCATCCCACCGACGGACACATTCGCGGTGCTTGCCCTGTTGACCCGTCGGTTGTCCAACGACGAAGTCAAGACGGTAGCCCACGAGTTGGCCCAGCGCGGCGAGTTCGACGACGTCGACATCGGTGTGCTGATCACCCGGCTCACCGATGAGCTACCGTCGCCGGACGACATCGACCGGGTGCGGACGCGATTGGCCGCACACGGTTGGCCGCTCGATGACGCCCCTGACGCCGGAGAGCACGCATAGCAGTTCTGCGTGCTCTCCGCGTTCCGTCCGGCGGCGCCCTATCGGTGCTGTTGCCTGCCCTCGAGCGGGTGCTGGACGGCCGTGACACCGCCCTGATCGCGCTCGGTCCGGACGAGGATCACGCATCGGACGGTTTGCGCGTCGGAGAAGCGATCGACGACGACGTGGCGCTGGTGGCGGTGACGTCGGGAACGACCGGCACACCCAAGGGCGCTCTGCTGAGCGCCGCCGCCCTGACCGCCAGCGCTACGGCCACCCATGACCGCCTCGGCGGGCCGGGCAGTTGGCTGCTGGCATTGCCACCGCACCACATTGCCGGCGTGCAGGTACTGGTGCGCAGCGTGATCGCCGGCTCGACACCCGTCGAACTGGACGTCTCCGGCGGCTTCGAGGTTGCCGAATTGCCCGGCGCGATAAGGCAATTGGGGCCGGGGCGGCGATACGCATCGCTGGTGGCAACGCAGCTGGCGAAGGCCCTCCTCGACCCGGCCGCCGCGGCCGCACTGACCGAATTGGATGCCGTCCTGCTCGGCGGCGGGCCGGCGCCGGGGCCCGTCCTCGGCGCCGCAGCCGCGGCGGGTGTCACGGTGGTACGCACCTACGGGATGAGCGAGACCGCGGGAGGCTGCGTCTACGACGGCGTTCCGCTGGCCGGCGTGCAGCTGCGGATAGCCGACGGCGGTCGCATCGAGATCGGTGGCCCGACGCTGGCCAAGGGATATCGCAACCCGGTCGACCCCGATCCGTTCGCCGAACCGGGCTGGTTTCGCACCAACGATCTGGGCACCGTGGACGATTCGGGCGTGCTGACCGTGCTGGGCCGCGCCGACGACGCGATCAGCACCGGCGGGTTGACCGTACTGCCGCAGCCGGTGGAATCCGCGCTGTGCGCTCATCCCGCCGTCGGCGAGTGTGCGGTCTTCGGACTTGCCGACGACCGGTTGGGCCAGCGCGTGGTGGCCGCGGTCGTGGTGAGCGTTGGTTCCCCACCGCCGACGCTGGCCGAGCTGCGCGGCCACGTCGCGCGCACCCTGGACGTGCTGGCCGCACCGCGGGAACTGCACATCGTCGACGCGTTGCCGCGCCGCGGCATCGGCAAGGTCGACCGGATGGCGTTGGTGCGCCGGTTCGCGGGCGATCAATAGGCTGTTCCCTCGTGAGGATTGCTCGCCGGGAGAGCCTGGCTGTTGCCGCCGGCGTTGTCCTGGTGGCCGCCGCGTTCGTGCTGCCGCGGCTGAACTGGGGCGTCAACCCCCGGCGGGACATCGGGCTGGAACGGTTCGCGATGCGGGCCGGCGCCGCCCCCATCTTCGGCTACTGGGACTGGCACGCCGGCTGGGGAACCGCGGCGGCGATCGTCATCGCGGTGGCCGCCGTGGCTTGGGGACCGAAAGTGGCACAACGCCTTTCGTGGCGCGCGTTGACGGTGGGCACCTGGTTGACCGCCTGCGGATGGGCCTTTGCGCTGGCGATGATCGACGGCTGGCAGCGCGGCTTCGCCGGCCGGCTCACCACCAAAGACGAATACCTATCGCAAGTGGGAAGCGTCACCGACATCCCGGCCACGCTGCGCACGTTTTCCAGTCGCATTCTCGACTACCAACCGAACTCGTGGACCACACACGTCTCCGGGCATCCGCCCGGCGCGCTACTGACGTTCGTGTGGCTGGACCGGATCGGGCTGCACGGCGGCGCCTGGGCCGGGTTGCTGTGTCTGCTGGCGGGCTCGAGCGCGGCGGCCGCGGTGGTGATCGCAGTGCGCGCGCTTGCCGATGAGCAGACCGCGCGGCGGGCCGCCCCGTTCGTGGCCGTGGCACCGACGGCGATCTGGGTCGCGGTCTCCGCCGACGGGTACTTCGCCGGTGTCGCGGCGTGGGGCATCGCATTGTTGGCCGTGGCCGTACACCGTGACGTCCGGTTTCCCGCGCTGACGGCCGCCGGGGCGGGCCTGCTGCTCGGCTGGGGCGTGTTCCTCAGCTACGGCCTGATGTTGATGGGATTTCCGGCGGCCGCGGTGCTGGTGTCAGCGCGAGACTGGCGCGCGGTCTGGCGCACACTCGGCGCGGCCACCCTGGCCGCGGTGGCCGTGGCGGTGACCTTCGCCGTGGCGGGATTTTACTGGTTTGACGGCTATGCCCTTGTGCAGCAACGTTATTGGCAGGGCGTTGCGAAGGACCGGCCGTTCCAGTACTGGTCGTGGGCCAACCTGGCGTGCGCGGTGTGCGCCATCGGTTTGGGTGGCGTCGCCGGAATCAGCCGGGTGTTCGACAGGGCCGCCGTCCGCCGCCGATCCGGTTTCCACCTGCTGCTGCTGGCGATGCTGGCCGCCATCGCCTTCGCGGACCTGAGCATGCTGAGCAAGGCGGAGGTGGAACGGATCTGGCTGCCGTTCACCGTGTGGCTCGCCGCGGCGCCCGCCCTGACGCCGGTGCGGTCACACCGGTTGTGGCTGGCGCTCAACGTCGCCGGGGCGCTGCTGCTGAACAGCATCATCTTCACAAACTGGTAGCGCTCAGAGCCCGGCCGCCCGGGTGACGCGCGCGAAACGAGTGCCGGGTGCGCACGCGTCGCGCAGCGCGGCGACGTCGTCGACCGTGTCGACGTCGGCCAGCACCTGCACCGGGGACACCTCGATACCCTTGTCGCGCAACGCCTTCAGCGTGAGCTCTCCCGTCTCGGGGGACGACATCGGCACAGCACGCAGGCATTCGGCCATCGCGGGCGCCGTCACGCCGAGCACCCACCAGCCGCCGTCATGCGCCAAGCCGAGCACCGCCGGCGCCTCGAGCAACCGCCGCGCACAATCGGCCAGCAGGTCCGCGGTCACCTGAGGGGTGTCCATCCCTATCTGCAGCACGGGATACCCGTCGGCAGAATCGAAGTGCGCGTTGGCAAGTCGGTCGGCGAAGTCGTCGCCGCGCTGCGCGATCACCGTGAACGCCTCGAGCCGTTGGCGAATCTCGGCGGCGTTCGCCGCGTTGTCCAGGTCCCCGGTGAGCGCCACGACGCGCGCCGCGACCGGCGCCGCGGCCACCGCATCCAGCGTGTCAAGCAGTGCGGCGGCGGCGATTTCGGCGGCCACCCGGTCGCCGACCGTCGCCGCGAGCCGCGTCTTGGCCCGGCCCGGCTCGGGCGCTTTGGCGACCACCAGCACCGTCACCGGCAGGACGCTCATGAGATCACCTTCCAGAAATCCAGGATCGCGGTGATGCTGCCCCGCAGAGAACCGCTGACCTTGGACACGCCGCCCGTCCGGGGTCCGTAGCTGACGTCGAGCTCGACGACGCGCCAGCCGGCGGCCGCGGCTTTCACCAGCAATTCCAGCGGATACCCCGACCGTCGGTCCTCGACACCCAGACCCAACAGCGCCTCGCGCCGGGCCACCCGCATCGGGGCGATGTCGTGCACCGGCAGCCGGTGTCGGGTCCGCAGCCGCCAGCTCATGACCACGGTGCCCACCCGGGCGACCCACGGCCAGCGCAGCCCGTGAACCGGCCGGCGCCGGCCGGTCACCAGATCGGCGCCCTCGTTCAAAACGGCGACCAGGCGCGGCAGGTCGCCCGCGTCCATCGAGCCGTCGGCATCGATGACCGCCACTATCGGCGTCGTCGCGGCCACCACTCCCGCGTGCACCGCGGCGCCGTAGCCAGCCCGCCGTTCGACGACGACCTGGGCGCCGAGCCGGCGCGCGACCCCGGCGGTGTCATCGGTGCTGTTGTTGTCGACCACCAGCGCCCGGTAGCCGACGGGAACGGCCGCCAGCACCGCCGGCAGCGACTCCTCTTCGTTCAGGCACGGCAGCACGACCGTGACCGGGTCGGCCCGCGCCTCAGAATCCGTGATGACCCCCGCCGCCATGGGGTTCCTGGGGGAACACCGGCTGCTGTGAATGCGTTGGCGGCACGGTCTGCTGGGTGTGCGTCGGCGGCGTGTAGGTGTTGGTCGGCGCCTCGTGCGTCGTCGGTGGTTCGTGCGGCGTCGTCGGCGCCTCCTGCGTGGTCGGCGGCGAGTACGTCGTCGTCGGCGGTTCGTGCGTCGTCGTCGGCGGTTCGTGCGTCGTCGTCGGCGGCGAGTACGTCGTCGTCGGCGGGGTGTAAGGCGGGTTATAAGGCGGGTTGTACGGCGGATAGTTCGGGTGCCACCCGGGGAACGGAATGGGAACCGGAATCGGCATGGGCACAATCGGACCCGGTCCGCCGGGCACGTAGCCCGGACCGCCCGGACCGCCCGGCAGCGGGGCGGGAACGGGACCGACGGGAGCTCCGCCGCCGGCGGGGGGCTGCACCGGTTGTGGCACCGCGCCCCCGTCGCTCGGAGCCGGCACCGTGCCGCCCTGGAACCCGGCGTTGGGCTGATCGACCGGGGGCGGCGGCAGCGGCGCCTGCTGCTGCGTGGGCAGGATCGGCATGAACTTTCCCGGGGTGCCGTTCTGGACTCCCACCACCGGCTGCTGGCTCGCGGTCGGGCGGACGGCGACGGCGATCGCGGTGGCCAGCGACGCCAATCCGATGACCGCAAAGGCGATGACGGCGTTGCCGATCAGCAGCGACCGGCGGGACAGCTTCGTCGGCTCGGCCTCGTCGAATTCCTCGTCGTAGTCGTCGTATTCATCGAATTCCGGGCCGTACTCATCGAGCTCGGGCTCGTCCGCCATCGAGTACGCCAGCTGGTTTTCCTCGGCGTCCGGGCCCGCGAACTCCGACGTCGGCACCACCGTCGTCTCATCGCCGGTCAGCCCGACCGCCGGCGCCATCGCCGTCGCGTCGCCGGTGAGCCCGATCGCGGGCGCCATCGCCGTCGCGTCCCCGAGCGCACCCGGCGCCGCGGCGATCGCCGCGCCACGAGCGACCGCGAAGGTCGGATCGTCGGCGACCTCCACCCGCATGGTGGACGCATCCCGAAAACGGTCGGCGACCTGATTGAGGGCGGGCGACGCGCCCACCAGATAGACATCGCCCGGCGCGTCCGGCCGGGCGGTGAGGTTCGCCAGCATCGTGTCGAGCGCGGCGGTCGCATCAGCGCCCGAGCTGCCCGCGAGCGGCGCCTGGGCCAGCATCGTGGGCGGCGCTTCCGGATCACCGGCAGCCGGACCGATCAACGACAGCGTCGACGTCGCGTCATCCATCACCAGCGCGGCGCCGGGCCGCCCGGCGGCACGCATCAGGGCGGCGACCGCCTGCGACTCGGAGAGCACCGCGACGTTCGAGACACCGGACTGTTGCAGCGACTGCTGCAGCTGTGCCGCCCGGGAATCGTCGGGCCAGCACACCCGGGTGCCGACCAGTCGATGGTTCTCGTCGGCCAACAGCCGGTTCGTCCCGACCACGGTCTCGGTGAGTTTGCCCACCGGATTGTCTTCGAGGTCGACGACGGATTGGTCGATCACGCCGGCGCCCCGCCCGCCCGGATCGAGAAGCGCCAAGCGGGCGACGGGGCCGGTGACGGCAACCCCCAATACGACGTCCATCCCGCTTCTCCTTCACCCCGGCCACCCCACAACCAGCAATGTCCGGCATCATTACACTTGCGACACCGTTGGCAGTATCAGTCATTCGGGCGAACAGTTCGCCCACTAGCGAAGCGTAACCAGCTTCTTCCAACGACCGGACGGTCGCCGCGGAATGATCTCCGCGGAAAACCCTCCTAAGGCCACTGCCACGGCGTCCGAACGGAGAATATGTTCGCAACCGAGCAGATCCTTGATTCGCGGGGGGCATGGTGAGCCAGAGCAGCGACGACACCCCGACCGGTCCCATCAGCCGGCCGACCGGGCAAGTGCAGCAAACGCCTCATGCCCGCATCATCCGCCCGCAGACCACCGCAGACGGGGATCCGGCGCGACACTGGAACACCGTCAGCGACATCACCGCGGTGGTGCTGGTGATCGTCGCGCTGTTCCTGCCGTGGAATCTGTATTTCGGCCTCGGGATACCCGGCAGCAACAGGGCCCTGTTCGCTGTGCTGCTGGTGGTGACGCTGCTGTCGGTCATCGCCGTTGCCGTTGCGGGTTCCTGGCGATCGGGTGGCGCCCGGTTCAATCCCGCGACGGCCGGCCGGATTCGGCTGCTGCTCAACGTCCCGTATCTGTTGCTGGTGCTGGCGTTCGTCGGGTTCGACGCGTTTGAAACCGTCCGCTTCGGTGGTTCGGTCACGGTGCCAGGCGGTGTCGGCCCGGGCGCCTGGGTGGGGGTCGCCGGCGCGCTACTGAGCGCGCACACGGCGGTCACCGGCGCCCGCACGGGCCCGGTGCCTGAAGGCGACGACCTGTCCGGGAAGTATCGGTCCGCGCGGATCATCGGCTACGTGTCGATGCTCGCCGCGGTGCTGAGCTTCGGATTCAACCTCTACTGGCGGCTGCGGTACGCGCTGCAGAACTCCGCGGGCGCGGCCGCGTTCGGCAAACAGAACATCGCTGTCATCGCGACGGCGGTGGTGTACGGCGTGGTGGCGTTGGTCGCCGTCCTGGTCGCCTCTCGATGGCTGTCGCGGAACACCAGGGCAGCTCGGCTCGCGACCGTCGCGATGGGTGCCTCGACGCTGGTCGCCGGGATTCTCGTGTGGTTCCTTCCAGCCGGTCGTGACATCGACGCCTTCCACGGCATCGCGCAGAACACGTCCACCGCGGGGGTCGGGTTCGAGGGCTACCTGGCGTGGGCCGCGGCCGCGGCGATTTTCGCGCCGAGGGCATTGTTCGGGCATCGCAACACGTCGACCACCGAGGAGACTGCCTGGCGGGCGGCTGCGCGAAATGGCTTGCTGCTCATAGCCGTCTGGTGTGTGGGATCGATCGTGATGCGGATGACCGACCTCGCGGTCTCCGTGAGCCTGAACTACCCGTTCTCGCGATACGACAGCATCGTGCTGGCCGCCTTCGATCTGATCACCGCGCTGCTCGCGATCTGGCTGCGCATGAGCCTGGCCGACGGCACCCGCTCCGCGCGGCTGATCTCGTCGCTGTGCGGCCTGGTCGCCGCCCTGACCGTTGCGCGCGTCATCGTCGGCGTCGTGCTGGCGCCGCGGTTCGCGGACTCGCCCAATTCGCCTGCGCTGCAGCCGGTTTACGGAAACAACCTGGCCCAGCAGATCACCAGCACCTTCGACGTGACGCTGTGCGGCCTGGCGCTGTGCATATTCGCGGCGGCCATCGTCACGGGACACCTTAGCGGCCGACGATTGCGTCGTCAGGCGCGTCGCGCCGCCCCGCCGTCCGCCGCGGCCCCGCCGCGGGCCCGTGTCCCGGTGGGGCAACCCGCCCCGCCGTCCGCCGCGGAGACCACCCGCATCCCGACCGACCCGTCCAGCTCTCCCCGCATCTTCCGGGGCGACGACTCCGCGACGCGCCAGATTCCCGTGCAGCGGCCGAAGATCTTCCGGCCGCCACAGCAGTAGCGGTTCAGCGAAGCGGCGCGAACGCGAACTCGCGCAATCCCTCTGCGGGGTCGATGCCAGCGGTGAAACCCAGCACCTCGGCGGCCCGGGACGGATCGGCGACGATGTGCCGGACGTCGCCGTTGCGGTACTGGCCGGTGATCACCGGGGAGAGTGACGAATCGCGTGCCTCGCACAGCGCGGTGGCGACCTCAAGAATCGAAATGGGCCGCCCGGAGCACACATTGAAGGCCGAGAAGCCCTCGCTGGAAGCGGTGGCGGACGCCGCCGCGACGTTGGCGGCGGCCACGTCGTCGACGTGGACGAAGTCGCGCATCTGGCCGCCGTCCTCGAAAACCTTTGGCGGATGGCCTTTTTCCAACGCCGACCGGAAGATCGCGGCGACACCCGAATAGGGGGTGTCGCGCGGCATGCCGGGGCCGTAGACGTTGTGGTAGCGCAACGCCGCCACCGAGCCGCCCGTGGCTTCCGACCACGCCAGCGCGTAGTGTTCCTGCGCGGTCTTGCTGGCGGCGTAGAGGCTGCGCGGCGCCACGGCGGCGCCCTCGTCGACGAGGCGCCACTGCAGCTCCTCCCCGCCGATCGGGCAGCGGTGCTCGAAGACGCCCGCGTCGAGGTCCGCGCGCCCGCGCGGCAGCGGGTCGACGTCGCCGTGCTGCCCGCAGTGATAACGGCCCTGCCCGTACACCACCATCGACGACGCCAGCACCAGACGACGCACCCCGGCGGCGAACATCTGCGCCAGCAACACCGTGGTGGCGAAATCGTTGTGCCCGCCGTACTCGGGCGCATCGGCGGCGTCCACGCCCGCGCCGACCATGGCGGCCTGATGACATACCAGGTCCACGCCATCCAGCAGCGGGGCCAGGGCGTCGCCGTCGCGGACGTCAACGCGGTGACATCCCTGCGGCAGCACCGCATTCGGACCGTGCGCGGCGGGCAGCAGCACGTCGACGGCGACCACCTCGTGGCCCGCCGCGCACAGCGCGGCGTTCACCCGCGAGCCGATGAAACCGGCTGCGCCCGTGAGCAATACCCTCACGGCAGCTCGATCGGCAGGGTGACCCCGGCGTGCGGCAGGCAATGCGTGCAGGCGCGATCGGCGGCGACCCGGCCGATCGCTTCGCGCACCAACTTCTTGAACGGCTCGATGTTTCGTTCGAACTCGGCGAACACGTCGATGGCCTTGACCCCCTCGCCGGCGCTGATGCCGGCGTCCAGGTCGGTTACCAAAGCTATTGCCGCATAACATATCTCGAGTTCACGGGCCAGCACCGCCTCCGGATACCCGGTCATGTTGACCAAAGAGAACCCGGCCGCGGCGAACCACCGGCTTTCGGCGCGGGTGGAAAAACGCGGCCCCTGGATCACGACCATGGTGCCGCCGTCGGTCACGCCGGGCAGCGCGGTCACCGCATCCCGCAACGTGGGGCAGTACGGATCGGCGAAGTCGACGTGGATGCCGCCGGAATCGAAGTAGGTGTCGGCGCGGCTCCTGGTGCGGTCGACCAGCTGATCGGGCACCACGATCGCACCCGGACCGAGTTCGGGCTTCAGGCTGCCGACCGCGCACGGCGCGAGCACCCGCCGCACGCCGAGCTTGCGCAACGCCCACATGTTGGCCCGGTAGGGCACCGTGTGCGCCGAGTACTCGTGCTTGGCGCCGTGCCGGGGCAGGAAGGCCACCTCGTGTTCCCCGACGGTGCCCACGGTCACCGGGGCGCTGGGCTGACCATAGGGGGTGTCGACGGTGGCGTCGCGGGCGTCGGATCCGAAGAAGGTGTAGAAACCGCTGCCACCGATGACTCCGAGCATTCGCCCATTGTGGTGCATGGCCCGAGAAGTCGATTGCGGGTGCGGTCCCGGCGACCCAGCCCTGGCAGGATGTTTCCGTGGCGAGTTTCGGGCAGTGGATCTCGGGTGCGCGGCCGCGGACGCTGCCCAACGCGGTCGCTCCGGTGGTCGCGGGCACCGGCGCGGCGGCGTGGCTGGGATCCGCGGTGTGGTGGAAGGCGCTGCTGGCGCTCGCCGTGGCGCTCGCGCTGACCATCGGCGTGAACTACGCGAACGACTATTCCGACGGCATTCGCGGCACCGACGACGACCGGGCCGGCCCGGTGCGGCTGGTCGGCTCCCGGCTGGCGACCCCCCGCGCGGTGTTGACCGCGGCGGTGGCCAGCCTGACGGTCGGCGCGCTCGCCGGGCTCGCGCTGGCACTGTTCAGCGCGCCCTGGCTGATCGCGGTGGGCGCGGCCTGCATTGCCGGGGCGTGGCTGTACACGGGCGGGTCGAAGCCCTACGGCTACTTGGGTTTCGGCGAGGTCGCGGTGTTCGTGTTCTTCGGCCTGGTCGCTGTGCTCGGCACCGAGTACACGCAGGCGCTGCGGGTCGACTGGGTGGGCCTGGTGCTGGCGGTGGCGACGGGAGCGCTGTCGTCGTCGGTGCTGGTGGCCAACAACCTGCGCGACATCCCCACCGACGCACAGTCCGACAAGATCACCCTGGCGGTGCGGTTGGGCGATCCCCGCACGCGCATCCTCTACCAGGCGCTGCTGGTGACCGCCGCGGTGGCGACCCTGGTGTTGATGGTCGCCACGCCGTGGTGCGCGGCGGGGTTCGTGGCAACGCCGCTGGCGATGCGAGCCGTGGCGCCGGTGCGATCCGGCCGGGGCGGACCGGAGCTGATCCCGGTGCTGCGCGACACCGGGCTGACAATGGTTCTCTGGGCGGTCGCGGTCGCGACGGCCCTGGCGCTGACCGGCTAGCGGTTCCGTCTGCGTTGTCGGTGAAAGACCTCAGACGGTTCGATAACTATGAGAGGTTGGCCCAATGCCGCAGATCACTACGACCAATGGTCCGAAGCACATCGGATTGCTCAGTGTCGGCGCATACCGCCCCGAACGAGTGGTGACCAACGACGAGATCTGCCAGAACATCGAGTCATCGGACGAGTGGATTTTTTCCCGGACCGGCATCAAGACCCGCCGGTTCGCCGCCCGCGATGAATCCGCCGCATCGATGGCCACCGAGTCCGGGCGCGAGGCCATCGCCAAAGCGTCGTTGACCGCGGGCGACATCGACTGCGTGATCGTGGCCACCAGCACCCACTTCCTGCAGACGCCTGCTTGTGCCCCCTCGGTCGCGGCCGCACTGGGGGCCACCGGCGTGCCCGCCTTCGACGTCTCGGCGGGGTGCGCCGGCTTCGGCTACGGGCTCGGCGTCGCCGCCGACATGATCCGCGGTGGGACCGCCGCCAAGGTGCTGGTGGTCGGTTCGGAGAAACTGTCGCCCACCGTGGACATGCAGGACCGGAGCAACTGCTTCATCTTCGCCGACGGCGCCGCGGCGGTGGTGGTCGGCGAGACACCCGAGCAGGGCATCGGCCCGACCGTCTGGGGCAGCGACGGCGACCAGGCCACCGCCATCCGCCAGGACATCGACTGGATCGACTACATGGACTCCCCGACGGGCCCGCGCCCATTCCTGCGGCTCGAGGGCAGCGCCGTCTTCCGGTGGGCGGCGTTCGAGATGGGAAAGGTCGGTCGGCAGGCCATGGATGCCGCGGGCGTGAGGTCCGACGAAATCGACGTCTTCATCCCGCACCAGGCCAACAGCCGGATCAACGAGGTGCTCGCCAAGGGACTCGAATTACGTCCCGACGCGATCGTCGCCAACGACATCGAGCACACCGGGAACACCTCGGCCGCTTCCATCCCGCTGGCGATGGCCGAGGTGTTGGAGACCGGGGCGGCCAAGCCGGGCGACCTGGCGCTGCTGATCGGTTACGGCGCGGGCCTGAGCTACGCCGCCCAGGTGGTGCTGCTGCCGAAGGGATGAGCGCGGCCTCACGCGTCGTCGGTGCCCTCGTCGGGCTCCGCGTCGCCGTGCAGCCGGGCCTGCAGTTGTTCGCGCTCCCGGCGCCGGCGTTCGCCGGCGATCGCAAGCGAGGCGGTGGCGCGCCGGCGCAACGGGCTGAACACGTAGATGCCCAGCGGCATCGCGATGATCAACGCGAACAGCGCAGCGACGACGACGGGAAACTGGCCGATCCCCAGTAGCCGCGCGACCCCGTAGATCACGGCGGTGAGGACGACCGCCAGCAGCAACCGCGCCGCGGCGTAGAGCGCGACGTCGACGATCACATGGCCCCTGCGGCCCTCCGCGTCGCCGTCGCCCGTGCTGTTCCCAGTGCTGTTGTCGCTAGGTCCTTCTGACACAGAGTGCAGCCTACGGCGCGGGTATATTCGCTCGAAGGAGGTGTTGAGTGCTCTACCTGCTGCTCGTCGTGATTTTGGGAACGCTGGTGTACGTCGGTTGGCGCGCTGCGCGGTCACAGGTCATGCGACCCAAGACGCGCGTCATCGGCCCCGACGACGATCCAGACTTCTTGCGGCGATTAGGTCACGGGGACAACAACCCCCGCTAGGACCCACCTCTTTGCAAGCCCTCGGGCGCGCTAGCCGCCCAGGACGGGGTTGCGCTGCTCGCCCGGGAAGCCGTCGGCGATGGTGGCCGCCAGCTCGGTGAGCGATTCGCGAGTGCCCCGACGCAACCGGTGCAGGTCGATCTCCGCGCCTTCCTCGAGGTGCGGGTCGTAAGGCACCAGCTGGACCGCGCGGCAACGGCGCGAGAAGTGTTCGATCACCTTGTTCATGTCGACTTTGCCGGGCCGCGGCCGCACCCCGTTGATCACGGCGACTGAGTTGCGCACCAGCTCCTGATGGCCGTGGGCGTCCAGCCAGTCCAGCGTCGCCGACGCGCTGCGCGCGCCGTCGATGGACCCCGAGCTGACCACGATGAGGACGTCGGCCTTCTCCAGCACCGACGACATCACCGAGTGCAGCAACCCGGGGCCGCAGTCGGTCAGCACCAGGCCGTAGAAGCGTTCCAGGATGTCGACAACCCGCGAGTAGTCCTCGGCGCTGAACGCGTCCGAAATCGCGGGATCGGTTTCCGACGCGAGCACCTCCAGGCCGCTCGGGCCCTTGGAGGTGTAGCGGCGCACGTCGCTGTAGCGCTCGATGGTTCCGGCGTCGTGCAGCAGCTGGCGCACCGTCGCCGTCGTCTCCAGCGGGATCTTCTGGCTCAGCGTGCCGCGGTCGGGGTTGGCATCGACGGCCACCACCCGGTCGCCGCGGATGGACGCGAACGTCGCGCCCACCGTCGCGGTGATCGTGGTCTTGCCGACGCCGCCCTTCAGCGACAGCAGCGCCACCCGGTAGGAGCCACGCAGAGGCCGGTTGACCTGTGCCACCAGGTTGTTGTGCCGGGCGGCGCGCGGACTTTCACCCAGGTTGATCAGGCCGCCGGAGGCCTTGTAGAGCAGCAGTCGCCAGCCCTCGGACGGCGGTGGCTGCACCGGCCGCAACAGCATGCCGGTGGACAGTTCGGGATAGGGCGTGTGCGGCAGGTACTCGGGCCGCTGCGGGGCCTGCGCGGGCGGGGCGTCGGCCCCGCCGTTGTAGTAGGCGCCGTACGCGGTCGGGTCCACCCGCGGGATGCCGGTCACCGGCGTCGAGTCCCAGGGCGGCATGGCCCCGGCCGGCCGGGACGCGGTCGGTGCGCTCTCCGGCCGCTCGGGTGCGCGCTCCGGGCTCGGCATCCGTCGCTCGGTGCGAAAGCCCGCAAAGGCGCGGGTGGGCGCGTCGCCGGAATCTGATTCGGCGGCCTTCTGCTCCGACGATGGTCCCTGCGGCGTCAGTTGCGTGGTCGGTTGCTCGGGCGCCCCGACGCCCGACGTCGAATGCTCAGACACGTACGTTCCCCCTTGTTCTGCGTTATTGGGTTCGATGCTGGCAATCACCCCACGCCCGCATAGGAATGCAGGCCGACAGTGACCAGATTAACGAAGAACAAATTGAAGACCATGGCCACGAACCCCGCGACGTTGATCCACGCCGCCTTTTTGTCCCGCCATCCTGCCGTCGACCTGGCATGCAGGTAGGCGGCGTAGATCACCCACGCGATGAAGGACACAGTCTCTTTGGGGTCCCAGCCCCAATATCTGCCCCACGCTTCCTCGGCCCAGATGGCGCCGAAAATGACGCCGAAACCGAAGACGGGAAACGCGAAGATGGTGGTCCGGTAGGCGATGCGGTCCAGGGTCTGCGCGTCGGGGAACCGCTGGACGACCCGCGCCAGCGCGCCCTGCGCATCGGGGTCACCCAGGTGCGACGTCCGCAGCAAGAACAGGATGCTGGCGATGCCGGCGACCATGAACACCCCGGATCCCAGGCTGACCACCGACACGTGAATGGGCAGCCAGTAGGACTGCAGCGCGGGCATCACCGGCGCGGCATTGGTGTAGAGCCAGCGCCCGGAGACCGTGAGCAGGATCAGCACCGGCAGCAGCAGGAAGACCCAGAGCGGGCGGTATTGCGGGCGGCGCAGCACGAACGCCCCCGCGATCAGCCCGCACATGCAGGTCAGGTTGATGAACTCGTACATGTTGCCCCACGGCACCCGCACGGTGGCCAGGCCGCGCAGCACGATGCAGGTGAACAGCAACCCGATGCCGAGGTAGACGACGGCCAGCCCGGCCCGGCCGACGCGTTCGTCAAACGGGCGCTGGCCCATCTCGTCCACGACGCCGGGAGTGCTGCTGTCCGAGGCCACCGACCCCGCCAGCACCGCGGCGCGCATGTCCGCGCGCCGGCTGCCCACGTATGCCAGTTCGAAGGCCAGCAGCAGCAGCCCGACCACCAGGGCCACCACGGCCGACGTGAATGCCCAATCGGAGTAGCGCGCCAAGGCGATGTTGACGTGCACCGTGTTCATTTGACGTCCACCTCTGCACTCCTGCGATCGTCAATTGCCTCGGATTCGCCGAGCCCAGTCAATAGCCGGCCGGTCAACCGCTCGAATTCGTCACCCCAACCGGAGTTGTCGGTGCGCGCCAGCCCGCCCAGTTCGACGTTCACGGTACCCGGCTGCTCGTCGCCGGCCGGCGTCAGACGGATCCACACCCTGCGGCGCCGCACCAGCAGCGACACCAGCAACCCGGTCATCATCGTGATGGCGAAGACGAGCACCCAGGTCTGGCCCGGGTCGTGCGAGACCTGCAGGTTGACGAACGGAACGGCGCCATCGAAGCGGACGACGGTGCCTGCCGCGGGCCCCTGGTCGATCCGGATTGCCTGTCCCGCGCGCAGGTTGACCCGCTTCTCCTTCGTCAACCGGTGCTGTTCGATCAGCCGCGGGTCCAGGGTGAACAGGGACTGGGGACGCCCGCTGTCCAGCCCGGTGTCGCCGCGATAGATGTCGACGGCGACCGCGGGGGCGTTCAACGCCGGGAACCGAGACGACAGCAGGGCACCGTCGAGCTGCTCGGTCGGGGCCAGCAGGCCCTGGATCGCGATCTCGTGCTGGCGGCGGTCCATGGCGTTGGGATAGCTCCCGGCGGGCGGGTCGATCCGCACCACACCGGAGGAGAGCAGGGTCTGCGGATTATCGGGACGCCACTGCACGGTCGACGTGCGGGTCTGTCCGTCCGGGAAGGTGACGGTGAATGTGGGTGCGTAGCCGTGGCCCTGCAGGTACATCCGGTCACCGCCGACCCGCAGCGGGTGGTTGACCTCGAGCGGGTAGTGCCGCCAGCTGTTGGTGGCCAGATCGTTGCCGGACTGGTAGTCGATGTCGGCGGCGAAGGAGGTGGCCTGTCCCGACGGCAGGTAATTCGCCGCGAAGTCGTTGACGCGGATGCACAGCGGATGCAGCGACGTGCCGTCGACGGTGTTGCCCGCGCGGAACGAGTCGAACGCGGCCGGCGACGCCGAGCAGAAGCCGGCCCCGCCGTCGGCGATGACGATCACGTTGCCCTCGTAGCCGAACAGCTTGCCGACGGCCACCGCGACCAGCAGGCCCAGCAACGAGAAGTGGAAGACGATGTTGCCGAACTCGCGCAAATAGCCCTTCTCGGCGGAGACTTCCACGACGTCCGAGGCGCCTTCAGAGCCGGCGGGGTCTTCGTGCCGGATGGCCGTCCGCCAGCCGCGCAGCCGCCCGGCGAGCGTGTTCGCGAGCCGGTTCACCTCTTCGGGCCCGGCGACGACCTGTGCGCGGGCGTGCTTGGGCAGTCGGGCCAGGTTGCGCGGGGCGGCGACCGGGGTGGCGCGCAGGCTGCGGGCGTGCTCGATCATCCGCGGGGTGAGGCAGCCGACCAGGGACACGAACAGCAGCACGTAGATGGCGGTGAACCAGAAACTGGAGAACACGTCGAAGGCCTGCAACCGATCCAGCCAGGGCCCGATCAGCTTGTGGGCCGCAAGATAGTCGTTCACCTTGCCGGCGTTGAGGCTGCGCTGCGGCAGCAGCGCCCCGGGTATCGCGCCGAGCGCGAGCAGGAACAACAGCACCAGCGCGGTGCCCATCGAGGTCAGCGCGCGCCAGGTGTTGCGCGCGAAGGCGATCGCCGTCCTCAAATCGGAAGCCTCACGTCGGACACGAACGCGTCGCGCAGCCAGGAGACGAACTCGTTCCACACCCCGGTGACCAGCAGCACCCCGACCGCGATCAGCAGCGCGCCGCCGAAGATCTGGATCGCCCTGGTGTGCCGTCGCAGCCAGCCAAGGCCCGCCACCGCTCCCGCCGAACCGAATGCCAGCAACACGAACGGGATGCCCAACCCCAGGCAGTACGCGATCACCAGCGCGATTCCGCGCGCCACGCTCGCGCCGTCGGTGGCCGAGGCGACGGTGATCACCCCGGCCAGCGTCGGCCCCAGGCACGGCGTCCAGCCCAACGCGAACACCGCCCCCAGCAGCGGCGCTCCCGCGACGGTCGTGAACTGCCGCGGACTGAACCGGGCCTGGCGCTGCAGGGCCGGGATGAAACCCACGAACACCAGCCCCATCACGATGGTCAGGACACCGCCGACCCGCTGCAGCAACAGTTGGTTGGTGATCAGTGAGGTGGTCATGCCGAGAACCGCGACGGTACCGAGCACGAAGACTGCGGTGAACCCGGCGACGAACAACGCCGCGGAGCCCCCGACCCGCCACCGGGCGCCGGGCGGGGCCTTGACCGCACCCGCGGGCGGCTGTTCGTCGACACCGACTTCGCCTACTAAGGCGGCGAGATACGACAGATAGCCGGGCACCAGCGGCACCACGCATGGCGACGCGAACGACACCAGGCCCGCCAGCAGGCACGCGCCGAGTGCCACCAGAAGCGGTCCGGCGGCGGCGATCTGGGTGAATCCGGTCATCTTTCTGAAGCCAGTCTTTGCACCACGGGCTGTAAGTCGGAGGCCAGCAATTCTCGCAGGAAAACCGCGGCGACCCGGTGCTGGCGGTCCAGGACCAGGGTGGACGGGATGACGGTGGTCGGGTACTTGCCGCCGAACGCGATCAGGGTACGCATCGCGGGGTCATAGATCGACGGGTACGTGACGTGGCGGTCGTTCACGAAGTCCAGCGCCGCCTGCCGGTTGCTGTCCCGGACGTCGATGCCGAGAAAGGACACCGCGGCGTCGCGGGTGGCGTCGTACACCTGCTGCAATTGAGTGACCTCGGCGCGGCACGGCCCGCACCACTGGCCCCAGATGTTGATGACGACGACCCGCCCGGCGAAGATCGGATCGTCCAGCGACAAGGTGTGCGCGGCGTCGTTCAGGTCCGGCCCGGACAGCGGGCCCGGTCGCCCGCGACTGGACGGCGGGTCGTAAAAGATGTCGGTTTTCCCCCCGGGCGAGACGAATTCGAAGGTGCCACCCTGGGCCACGGCGTCGCGACCGGTGCAGCCGGCCAGCAGGGTCGCCAGCACAACCCCGGCCATCGCCAGTCGCCACCCGCTCATCAAGCGCCCGCCGGCTCGCAATACTCGACGTCGGCCAAGCGCTCGCCCTCGTAGACGAGGGTCGTCACCGAGGCGAGCCCGCACTCGCGGCGCCGCGGGTCGTGCCAGAGTCGGTGACCGGTCAGGTGCAGCCGCAGCGTCCACACCGGCAGCTGGTGGCTGACGCACACCACCTCGTGGCCGGCGCCACGGGCGCGGGCCTTCTCCACGGCCGTCGTCATCCGGGCCGCGATCTCGGCGTAGGGCTCACCCCAGGACGGCCGGAACGGGTTGCGCAGCTGCCACCAGAACCGCGGGTCCCGCCAGGCACCGTCGCCCGGGCTGACGCGGCGACCCTCGAAGAAGTTGGCCGATTCGATCAGGTCGGGGTCGGTGTCCACGCCGACGCCGTGCTTGGCGGCGATCGGAGCGGCGGTTTCCTGGGCTCGCTGCAGCGGGGAGGCGATCACCGCCACGATGTCGCGGTCGGCCAGTGCGTCGGCCACCGCGGCCGCCTGCGCCTGGCCACGTTCCGAGAGGTGGAATCCGGGCAGCCGGCCATAGAGGACGCCGGTGGGGTTGAACACCTCGCCGTGGCGTACCACGTGAACCCGGGTTCGCTCGGCCATCAGGACTTCCCCTCCTTGGCGGCGCCGGCGGCGGCCTGGGCCGCGGCGGGCAGGGCTTGCGCGATCCGGTCGAACGCGGCGTCGTCCAGGGCGGCCGAGACGAACCACGCCTCGAACGCGCTGCACGGCGGGTAGACGCCCGCGTTCAGCAGGGCGTGGAAGAAGGGCGGGAACCGCCAGGTCTGGCTTGCTCGCGCCGTCGCGAAATCGGTCACCGGCTTTTCACTGAAGAACACGCTGAGCATGTTGCCGGCCCGCGGAATTTGGTGCGCCACACCGGCATTCGTGAGCGCCTCGGAGAGCAGCCCGGACAGCCGGTCGGCGTTGGAGTCCAGCGCGGCGTAGACGGCATCGTCGGCGGTGCGCAGTGTCGCCAGCCCGGCGGCGACGGCCACCGGATTGCCCGACAACGTGCCGGCCTGATACACCGGCCCCAGCGGCGCCAGCCGCTCCATCACCTCGGCACGGCCGCCGAACGCGGCCGCGGGCAGTCCGCCGCTCATCACCTTTCCGAATGTGAACAGGTCGGCGGCGACGGGATCGATTCCGTACCAACCACTTCGGCTGACCCGGAATCCGGTCATCACCTCGTCGACGATCAGCAGCGCGCCGTGCTGGGCGGTGATCGCGCGCAGTGCCGTGTTGTAGCCGGCCGCCGGCGGGACGACCCCCATGTTGCCCGGGCTGGCTTCGGTGATCACCGCCGCGATCTGTTCGCCAAACTGCGCGAACGTCTGGCGTACGGCGTCAATGTCGTTGTAGGGCAAGACAATCGTGTCGGCCGCGGCGGCGCCGGTTACCCCGGGCGAGGACGGCAGGCCCAGTGTCGCGACGCCGGAACCCGCGTCGGCGAGCAGGGCGTCCACGTGGCCGTGGTAGCAGCCGGAGAACTTGATGATCTTGGCCCTGCCGGTGAAACCGCGGGCCAGCCGGACCGCGCTCATCGTGGCCTCGGTGCCGGAGTTGACCAACCGCAGCCGCTCCACGGGTGCCACCCGCTCGATGATCTCGGCGGCCAGCCGGCTCTCCCCCGGCGTCGGCGCCCCGAAGGACAGGCCCGAGGCGGCGGCCTTGGTGACGGCTTCGACGACGGCCGGGTGTGCGTGACCCAGGATCATCGGACCCCAGGAGCACACCAGGTCCACGTAGCGATTGCCGTCGGCGTCGGTGAGCCAGCAGCCCTTTGCTTCGGTGATGAAGCGCGGGGTTCCGCCCACCGCCGTGAACGCGCGGACCGGGGAGTTCACCCCGCCGGGAATGACGGCGCAGGCGTCGGAGAACAGCCGGGCCGACGCCGCTGTGCTGGCCGCCGGCGCATGCGCGGTCGCCTGGTCACTGCTTCCCATGACGACTAGTGTCCCAGCCTCCGCGGCGCATTCCACTACAGGGTGTAGCAGGAGGCGCGGGACGGCGGGTCAGTCGGCGGCGGCGTGCCGGCCGGATTCCTGCGAGATCTGGAAGTGGTGACGGGCGGCCTCGCGCTCTCTGTTTGCCGCGAGTCGGTGGGCGGTGACGTCGCCAAGGCCCTCCAGGGCGGCTCGCTGGTGGACTTCGGACGCGCGTTCGTGCGTGACGCCGGCCTCATAATGCCGGAGCAGTTCGCGGCGGTGCGCCTGCCGGTCGCGCTCGTGGGCGGCCGCGGCGTGCTCGCCCGCGCGCCGCACGTCGGCTTCGGTGATGGCCTTTCGGGCGGCCAGCTCCTGTTCCCTGCGCAGCAGCTCGTCTGCGCGCTGGGCGGCTTCTCTGCCCGGCGACTCTCGCATGTCAAGACAGTAGACCTGTTAGCTGGGAAAAGCAGGGTTGAAGTCGGTGGTCGCAGGAGAGTTGGATGGTCCTATGCAACTCCCCCAAGGACTTGCCCGATTCAACCGACACGTCACCAACCCGATTCAGCGGATGTGGGCCGGCTGGGCCCCGTCGTTCGGCATCGTGGAACACGTCGGCCGACGCTCGGGTAAGCCATACCGCACCCCGGTGACCGTGTTCAAAGCAGACGTCGACGGCAAGCCCGGCGTGGCGATCCTGCTCACCTACGGCCCCGACCGGGACTGGCTGAAAAACCTGACCGCGGCGGGCGGCGGCCGAATGCGCCGCCACGGCAAGACCTTTGGTATCGCCGATCCACGAGTGGTCACCCGGGACGAGGCGGCGGCGCATGTGAGCCCAAGAACCCGAACGGTTTTCGGGCGCCTGCCCTTCGAGCAGGCGGTGCTGCTCACGCGGACCGACTAGTCCTCCAAGGCGACCTCGCCTGACACCGGGGCGTGGTCGGCGCAATCGTGACCCCGGAGCCAAACTCGGCGGACAAGGTACAGCCCGATCACCACCACCCAGGACAACAGTCCGAGCCAGAACTGGCTGCGCGCCGAGTGGTCGAACGCCATCTGTACCAGCACCGTGGTGATGCCGACCAGAGTGATGATCGACAGGACCGGAAAGAACCACATCCGCACCCGTAGTTTCTCCTCGGGTGTCCGGCCGCGCAGGATGATCTGCGACAGCGCGATCATCCAGTAGACGAACAGAATGACGGCGCCCGACGAGTTGACCAGGAAGAGAAACACGGTGTTGGGGGCGATCCGCGCGAGGATGACGCAGCCGAAACCCACTGCGGAAGAAGCCAATATGGCGAGGGCGGGAACCCCGCGTCCACTCACCCTGACCAGCCGGGCCGGTGCCTCGCCCCGGCCGGCGAGCACGAACAGCATGCGCGACGCAGTGTAGAGACCCGAATTCAGGCAGGACAGCACCGCGGTCAGCACCACCGCGTTCATCACCTGATCGGCACCGGGAATGCCCATGTGCTTGAAAGCGGCTACGTAGGGCGAAGTTCCGACTTGCACGTCGTTCCACGGCAGCAGCACCACGATCACGAAAACCGAACCGACGAAGAAGATCGCGATTCGCGTCACGACCGAGTTCATCGCCCGCTGGACCGCCCGTTCCGGATCCCGGCTCTCGGCGGCGGCGATGGTCACGACCTCACTGCCCGTCATCGAAAAGATCACGACCACGATCGCCGCGAAGACCGCCCCCACTCCCTTCGGAAAGAATCCCCCATGCGCGGTCAGGTTGCTGAAATCGAAGTGACGGCCGGGCCAGAACCCGAAAGCGAAGGCGAGGCCTGCAACGAGAAAGACCACAATGGTCGCGACTTTGATTCCGGCGAACCAGAATTCGAACTCCCCGAAAGACGACACCGAGACCAGGTTGGTCGCCGTCATCATCGTCATCAGACACAGCGACAGCAGCCAGAGCGGTGCGTGGACCCAGTAGCCGAGAACCTTGCCACCGGCGACCGCCTCGAATCCCACCACGATCACCCAGAAGTACCAATACAGCCAGCCGACCGAGAAGCCCGCCCAGCCGCCCAGAGCCCGGCCCGCGTAATCGGCGAACGATCCGGTCGACGGGTTCGCGGCGGCCATTTCGCCCAGCATCCGCATCACGAGCACGACCAGCAGGCCCGACAACATGTAACTCAAGAAGGCCGCCGGACCGGTGGCCGCAATGGCCACACCCGATCCGACGAACAGTCCGGCACCGACGACGCCGCCGATGGCGATCATGTTCAGCTGCCGCTGCGACAACCCGGAGCGCAGCCCTGGCTTGGTGTTGATCGGGCCTGCCTATCTCTTTGTCGGTCTTGGGAAACGTGATGCGACCTATACGGCAGTCTGATGCAACGCCCGCCGCCGCGCAGCTTTCACCTCGAAATCAACCGGGCTTGCGGAAATGCTGGATGCCCCAGGCGAGCTGACCATGGTCGGCCGCGCGGATCCAGTTCTGCAAACCGACTTGCATGTTGTCGAGGTAGTCCGCGGACGAGATTTGTTCCAGTTCGCCACGCCGGGCCTCGAGTCCGTCGAGCACGAACTGGTAGTGGCGACGTAGGTTGCCGACCAAGTCGGCCTGGTCAACTATCTCGAAGCCGATCGCCTGCGCCGTTCCAAACGGGACCTCACCGGCGCGTGGACCAGGCTTGCTGCGACCGTTGCCGGCTCAGAGGTGAAGGTCGCGGTCGCGGATCAAAGCCGTGGCGACGACGCTGATGAAAGCCGTTGCGACCAGATAACCGCAGGCGAGCCAGGGCGCGCCGCCGAGGGCCGCGATCAGCGCCGTCAAGATCATCGGGGTGAGCCCGGACGCGTAGATGCCCGAGAACTGGTAGACGAACGACAGGCCCGTGTACCGAGTGTTGGTGGGATAGAGCGCGGAGTAGAGCGTGCCCTGGACGCCGTAGAAAAGCGCGTGCACGACGCCGAACACGATGATCATGGCCAGCCCGAACCAGATCAGATTCTTGGTACCGAAGAGGGCGAAGGCGGGAAAAGCCGCCAGGCCGTAACAGGCGATGCCTGCCAGATACACCCGTCGCGGACCGAAACGGTCGGCCAGCTGTCCCGAAACCGGCAGCAGCACAGCCATCAACAGCGCCGCGATGGTGACCACGACCAGGACTGACACGCGGTGCAAGCCGAGCGCACCGGTGGCATACGAGATCGCGAAGACACCCCAAGTGTTGAACGCCGATCCCTCACCCCAGCGAGACAGCAAGCCGAGGAGCGTGTTTCGCCGCGAACCGGGCTCGCGCACGATGTCGCGGATCGGCACCGTCGATGCGGCCTGTAGGTCTTGCAGCTCCTGGAATGCCGGCGTCTCGTCGACCCGCAACCGGACCACGATGCCGATCACGACCAACACCACGCTCAGCAGAAATCCGATGCGCCAGCCGTAGGCGAGGAATCGCTGCGGTCCCAAGGCGATTTGCAGATAGGCGAATATGCCGGTGCCCAAAGCCAATCCGAGCGCCAGGCCGACCTGCGGGATTGCGCCGTACCGTCCCCGCCGGTCGTCGGGGCTGTGCTCGACGGCCAGCAGCACCGCGCCACCCCACTCGCCGCCGAGCGCAAAGCCCTGCAGCATGCGCAGCACCAGCAGCAGGACCGGCGCCCACAACCCGATCCGCGCGGCGGTCGGCAACAGCCCGATCAATGCCGTCGCCCCGCCCATGATGAGCATGGTCAGCGCCAGGCTGCGCTTGCGGCCGATCCGGTCGCCGATGTGTCCGAACACCAGACCGCCGATGGGCCGCATGACGAACCCGACCGCGAACGTCGCGAACGCCAAGAGCGTTCCCACGAAGGAACTTTCGTTGGGGAAGAACACCTTGTTGAAGACCAGCCCGGCGGCCGTCGCGTAGAGGAAGAAGTCGTACCACTCGACCGTCGTGCCCAGCAGGCTCGCCGCGACGACGATGCGCAGCCGCCGGCGACGCTGCGCATCGGACTCGTCAAGTCCTTCCGCTGACCCGAGGTCAGCTTCGAGGGCGTCGGGCACGGTCCTCGCCACGACTAGTGCGCCGAAGCGACCGCGAACGGCGTCGCGGCTGCCGGGTGCGACTTACGGTTGGGGTGTTGCCACAAGCCCTTCCGCTCCAGCAGCGGCAGGACGCCCTCCCCGAACCAGTAGGCCTCCTCCAGGTGCGGATATCCCGACAGGATGAAGTGGCTGATGCCCAGCTTGGCGTATTCGGCCAGCCGCTCGGCCACCTCCTCGTGCGAGCCGACCAGGGCGGTGCCCGCTCCCCCGCGGACGAGGCCCACCCCGGCCCACAGGTTGGGAGCGACCAACAACCGGCCGCTGTTGCCGCCGTGCAGATCCAGCATGCGGCGCTGACCCTCCGATTCACTGCGCGACAGGCTGGCCTGCACTCGCTCGATGTCGGCCGGGTCGATGGCCGCCAACAACCGGTCTGCCTCGGCCCACGCTTCGGCGGCGGTGTCCCGGCTGATCACGTGAATCCGCAAGCCGTACTGCAAGATTCGGCCGGCATCGACCGCCAGGCCGCGGATCCAGTCGAGCTTCTGCGAGACCGCCTTGGGCGGCTCGCCCCAGGTGAGATACACGTCGGTGTGCTTGGCCGCGACCGGGCCGGCGGCCGCCGACGATCCCCCGAAGAACACCGCCGGCGTCGGGTCCGGCGGGTTGTTCAGTTGCGCGCCTTCGACCTGGATGTGGTCACCCTTGAAGGTCACCGGCTCTTTCGACGTCCACAATTGCCGCACCACATCCAAGAACTCGGCGGTGCGGGCATACCGCGCCTCTTTGTCGAGGAAGTCCCCGTAGGCCCGCTGCTCGTGCGGTTCACCGCCGGTGACGACGTTGAGCAGCAGCCGCCCCTCCGAGTGCCGCTGGAAGGTCCCGGCCATCTGGGCGGCCAGCGTCGGGCTGAGCATCCCGGGACGGAACGCGACCAGAAACTTCAGCGTCTCGGTGTTCTCGACCAGCATCGCCGTCGTCAACCACGCGTCCTCGCACCACAGTCCCGTCGGCGTGAGCACAGCCTCGAAACCGTTGTCTTCGGCGGCCGCACAGATCTGGTGCAGGTATTTCAGCGTCGCGGGCCGGTCGCCGGACATCGGCGTGCCGTGCCCGCCCGCGACCAGATTCCGCGAATCACCGTAGGTCGGCAAAAACCAATGAAACGACAGACTCAATTCACACACTCCCTTTCGGACTCCCGCATTCTTCGCGACATCGCCCAGGCGCGGGAGGGTTGAAAACGTCGAGATTGCATCCGGTGTCAAATACCGCCGTGGCCGATGCGGGCCGTCGGTTGCCAGACCACGCGCAGCACCGCGACGACGAGGATTCCCTTGCGGCGACGCGTAATACGACCACGTCGACGATGCGATCGCGGGGCCTAGGCGGGATGGCGGGATGTTGCAACTCGGAGCGGTCGGCGAGCCGGACCCGCGCTCCGATGCACCGAAGGTAACCGGTTCATGACCGGAAGATCACGCGAGATCACTGAATGCTTCCAATACGGCGTGGCTCGGCAGGTAAAGCCCGCCTAGCGCGGCATCATTGCCATCATGCCTGACCTGACGCGCCGTGCGGTGCTCCGGATGGGCGCCGGTGCCAGCCTGGGAGCTGGTGTGTTCGCGTTGAGCGCCCTGCTGGATCCGGTCAGGTCGCAAGCCGCGCCGGCGCCGCTCGGACCCGCGCCGTTCGAGCCCCCGACCGCGGGCAAGACGCTTCCGACGAGGCTCACCGGGTCGTTCGTGTCGGCGGCCCGCGGGGGCATCAAGACCAATTACGTGATCGCGATGCCACCCGGCCAGACCGGGATGCTGCGTCCCGTCATCGCACTGCACGGCATGGACGGCGATGCCAACCAGATGCTCGACATGGGTGTACCGGACGCGCTCACCCAGCTGGCCCAGCAGGGCAAGCCGGCGTTCGCGGTGGTGGGTGTCGACGGTGGCAACACCTATTGGCACAAAAGAACCTCCGGCGAGGATTCCGGTGCGATGGTGCTCGACGAGTTGCTGCCGATGCTGTCCACGATGAACTTCGACACCTCCCGGGTGGGCTTCATCGGGTGGTCGATGGGCGGATACGGTGCGCTTCGCCTGGGCGCCAAGCTGGGACCGTCTCGGACCGCCGGCATCTGCGCGGTCAGCCCGGCGCTGTACACCTCGTACGCGACGAGCGCACCCGGGGCGTTCGACAGCAACGAAGACTTCGTGCAGAACAGCGTGGTGGGCCTGCCCGCGCTGAATTCGATCCCGCTGCGGGTGGACTGCGGCAACTTCGACCGCTTCTATTTCGCCACAAAAGAGTTCCTGTACTCGCTGAAGACGCAACCGGCGGGCAGCATCTCCCTCGGCGGACACGACATGGCCTACTGGCGCAGCCAACTGCCCGGCGAACTGGCCTGGATGGCGACCTGAGCAACGACGATGACAGTTCGGCAGGAAGCAGTCGCCAGCGGCCCACGACGAGTGGAGCGGCGAGCTTCCCGAAAGGGATTCCGGCCGGACATCGAGGGACTGCGGGCCGTCGCGGTGATCGCGGTCGTGCTCTATCACGCGGGTATCCCGGGGGTGACCGGCGGCTTCATCGGGGTTGACGTCTTCTTCGTCATCTCCGGCTTTCTGATCACCAGGCTGCTGTGGCGCGAGGCGACCACCACCAATACCGTTCGGCTGGACCGCTTTTACGCCGCACGTGCTCGGCGCCTGCTGCCGGCCGCGGCCGCCGTGGGCGTCATCACCGCGATCGGTGCGGCCATCGTGTTGCCGCCGCTGCAGGCGCGCAACGTGTTCGCCGACGGCATCGCCTGCGCACTGTACGTCGGCAACTACCGGTTCGCCACGCAGGGCACCGACTACCTGGGCTCCGTCCTGCCGTCGCCGTTCCAGCACTACTGGTCGCTGGGCGTGGAGGAGCAGTTCTACCTGGTGTGGCCGATACTGATCATCGCGACAGCATGGCTGGTGCGGCGCTTCGCGCGCTTCAAGGACGCCTCGTCGCGGGCGACACCGTACGCGGTGGTCCTCGCGTTGATCGCCGCGGCGTCACTGACGGCGGCCGTGCTGTGGACGCGCGCCTCGCCGCCGTGGGCCTTCTTCTCGCTGCCCACGCGCGCATGGGAACTGGCCGTGGGTGGGCTGGTGGCGCTGTCGATCAAGGAATGGCGCAGGCTGCCACTGCTGCCCGCATCGATCGTCGGGTGGGGTGGCCTGGTCCTGATCCTGGTGACCAGCACCCAGTTGAAGGCCGGCACCCCGTACCCCGGCACCGCGGCGCTGCTGCCCGTGTTGGGGACCGCGCTGATCATCGGCGGCGGCAGCGTCACCGGCGGCCTGGGCGCCGGCCGCCTGCTGTGCCGGCCGGCGATGCGCGCCATCGGCCGGGTGTCGTACTCGTGGTACCTGTGGCACTGGCCGGTGCTGCTGCTGCTGCCGGCGCTGCTCGGTGAGCCCGCCGGCCTGCCGGCCAGGCTGGCCGCCACGTTCGTCTCCGCCGGCCTGGCGGTGATCACCCTGCACCTCGTCGAAAACCCCGGCCGGTTCGCCGCCGCCCTGCGCCAGTCGGCCAAAGCCAGCCTCGCGGTGGCCGGGGGCGCCAGCGCCGCCGTCGCGTGCGCCTGCATGCTGCTGCTCGACGTGGTGCCGGTGCCGGTGGGACACGGGGCGGCCGCTGCGCGAGCCAAGATCATCGCGGAGCCGCCCGCCTTCGCCCCGAATCTCGGTCCCCAGGAGTCGGCCGTCCGTCAGGCCTTCAGTCAGGTCCGCGACGCGGTCTCGGCAGCCGCCGGCCTGCGCGCCGTCCCGTCCAACCTGGACCCGTCGCTCGCCAACGCGCCCGCTGATAAGGCCGCGGTATTCGTCAACGGGTGCGTCCGGTCCTGGCGCGATATGGGGCAGGGCGAGTGCGCATCGGCCGACGCCGCGTCACCGACGACGGTGGCCCTGATCGGCGATTCGCATGCGGCCATGTGGAACCCGGCGCTGCAGCGGGTCGCCGAGGTGCGGCACTGGCGACTCGAGACGCTGGCCAAGGTGACCTGCCCCATGCAGGATCTGCCGATCGACAGCCCGTATCTGGGGCGCGAGTACACCGAGTGCGAGCAGTGGCGCGGCCAGATCATGGGCCGCATGGCAGCGGAACACCCTCGCATGGTGGTGCTGGACATGAGCAGGCGATACGGCGCCGATTTCGGCTTCACGTCGTATAACCCGGCGTGGATCCAGACCCTGGGCCGCACCGTGGCCCAGCTGCGCAGAACCGGTGCGACCGTCCTGGTGCTGGGACCCGCCCCAGACCCCCGGTCACTTGCTCCCGCATGCCTTTCCGCACATCTTGACGACGCGAGCGCTTGTGCGCCAAAGCGATCCGACGCGGTCAACGACGACGGTATCGCCGCCGAGCAGGCGGCGACCAACGGCAACGGCGGCCACTACGCCGATCTGACCGACCTGTTCTGCACCTCCGACCGCTGCCCGATGATCGTCGGCAACACGCTGGTGTTCCGCGACGACAACCACGTCACAACCGAATACGCGCAGTTGCTGGCGCCGGTAATGGGTGCGCTGGCAGACCGCGCCCTGACCGACGGCTGAGCAGGAAATGAACTTCTGATGGGTGACCAACGTCATACCAGCGAAGGGTTTTGGAGGTTTTAGGACATGACCGCGCTGCTACTGGCCTGCATTGCGATCACCGCGCCAGTTGCCGGTTTCGGATTGCTCCACATGCAAGCCCGCCTGGAGCAATGGGACTACGAGCGGCACGCAGAGGACTAAAACCCCTGCACCACCGGCCGATTCAGGCTGACAGCTGGGTGCGGATGAGCGGCGCGATCCTGTCCGCCATGTATTGATGGCCCGCATCGTTCGGATGCACGCCGTCCGGACCTATCAGATCGGGCCGGCCGACAAACCAGTGCTCGGCGATCGGGTCGACGAACGTCGCACCGACGGTCCCGGCCACGGTGCCAAGCACGTCGCGGATCTGCAGCACGTTGATGGGCACATCGTCCGTCGGCCACGGGGGTGCGATCACCAGGAACTTCGCGGCCGGCGCCAGCATGCGGGCCAAATCGAAGGTGTTGCGCACCTTTTGGGCCAACACCCCGAGATCGACGCCTTGGTCGTTGCGGGAACCGAAGAACACCACCAGGGCGTCGTCGGACTGGACTCCCCTGGCGGTCAGGTCCTCGAAGATGCTGCCGTGGTCACCGGGCGTGCCGTAGCCGGCCCTGCCCTCGGCCGCCACATCGGCCGACACCCGCTCCCCGCGCGCGGAGAGCAACTGCCAGGCGCGGTTGGGCCACGACCGCGGCCCCAGCCCGCCTTCATCGGTGCCGGTGGTGTACGAGTCCCCAATCACGGCAAGGTGATTGAGCCGTAGGTCCAGGGTCAATGTTTCGTACGTCCGCACCCGTGCCGGGTGTAGGACGTCCAAGCCCAGAAGAAGAGCCAGACCAATGACAAAGGTGGCCAGGCGACTCACTATCACCTCCAGTCTCGATGGCATCGTCGTCTGCCGCTGCTGCCTCACCATTGAGGACTCCGGATGGGTCGCGGTCGGCCGCCCCAAGGCAACCGTCACACCGCGCGTGCCGAAGCCGCTTCCAGGGGGCTGTCGATCGGATGAACCTTGCTGCTAACCGATTCTTCGGGCTCGCTTCGCGAGCGTTTCGTCTCGGTGGCCCTGACGTCAACCATTCTGCGCATCCAACGGCGGGCGGGCTCTTCGACGACGTGATACATCAGAGCCGACAGACCCAGCGAGATCGCCAACAGGCCGATGACATTCCATTTCCACGGATTGTCTTGCGGCACAAGCTCGAACTGCTCGACGGCCCAGCCCCAGGCCGTGTGCACCAGCTCGTGAAGCATGTAGAGGCAGAACGAGATCTGCCCGCCGTACACCAGGACGCGAGTCGACAGCACCCGGGGCAGGCTTCCCACACCGATCGACAGTGTGATCACCAACGGAACGAACAAGATGTCGACCACCCCGCCGCTGTCGTTCTCCACGACGCCGGAGATCGGGTGCGCGTTGAACCAATACAGGACGCCCACCATCGCGGCCAGCAGCAGCAGCGAGAGGTAGCCGGCGACGCGGCGACCGCGGTCAGTCAGGCGCAGCCTGCGCACCGCGGCGCAGGCCAGAGCGCCGGCGGTGAACTGGGTCACGATGCGCGGCAGCCAGCTCCACGGTGTGTAGAAGTGGCCGCTGGTCAGCAACATCAGGATCGGCGGCAGCGACGCCGCGAAGGCCAGCAGCATCAGGCTGCGCGCCCGCGTCGCCTGCTTCATCCGCAGAATCACCAGAACAAGCACGGAGAAAAGGGCGTAGGCCAGCCATTCGGCGCTGATCGACCAGGCCGGGCCGTCCCAGCTGGAGTCGTCGAAGAACGGCACGAACCACAACTGCACCAGCAGAACCTGGCGTACGTAGCTGATCGCGGTGAGCGACGCCGCGTCGGGCGACGGGACGTGGCCCACGTGCAGGGTGAAGATCACCCACAGGGCGGCCAGGTGCAGCGTGACCAGGTACACCGGCCATACCCTGGCCAGCCGCAGCCACAGGAAATGCAGCGTCGCGCGCATCGACCAGGATCGGCCCATTCGTTCGAGGTAGTTCCAGGTCAACACGAACCCGCTGAGCATAAAGAAGAGGTCGACGCCCTGGGCGCCGCAATTGAGCACCGGCGAGAGGTTGTCCAGGAAGTCCGGTGACGCGTCGTTCAGCATCGGGCGGAAGTGGAACAGGACGACCCACAGCGCGGCGACGATGCGGAGCCCGGTCAGGGCTTTGATTTCGCCCCTGATCTCTGCGCCGCGCACGATGCTCTTTCCGTCCCGGACTGAAGTTGTCTCGTTCGCCTATTGGCTCGGCTGACCGGGCGACATAGCCGCACCCCGCCTCGCCACCGGCAGCCTTGAGAGCCTAACAGCGTGACCACGCAGATGCGCGGACGGTTGTGGCGTGGCAGGCGGGTTTAGGGTCGCCCGATGGCCCAGAACGGCGTCGGCGGCATTTGCTCGGATTTCTCTGGATGCTTCTTAGTAAAGAGTTAGTTCGGGCTCTTAGTCCCCTTAGGCTTGCCCATTACCGTCAGGGGCAGGCTCGGCTTCACGGCTGCACAGCGAGCGCCACGGAGAGTGAGGGGTCCCCATGACGATCACGGATGTGGAAACCCGCCAGGCAAACGGCGTGTTCGAATGCCACGGCGTTCAGGTTCGGGCGCAGTACCGGCACCTGGCAACGGTCGTGACAATTCGGGGTGAAATCGACGCCGAGAATGTCGATACGGTCGGCGAATACATTCGGCGTTTCACCCTCGGAGAAAACAGCGTCGTGCTCGATCTGAGCGGTGTAAGCAAATTTGCTGTGGCCGGAATCTGGCTGCTCTACGCATTCGACGAGTGCTGCCGCGCCGAAGGCGTGGATTGGACGCTGGTACCGGGCACCGCGGTGATGACGGTCCTCGACAACGATCATCGTGACGACGAGTTCGCGATGACGCCTTCGGTGCGCGAGGTGCTCAACGACCTGTCCGAGGCCATCATCCGCCGCCGCCGGATGGCGTTGCCGCTCGTCAGGAAGACGGTCTAGCCCCAACGACCCTCCTGCGGCGCAGCCGGGCTACCCCGGCGACCGCCAGGACCCCCGCGCTTGTCAGCAGGATCAACGCCAGCAGCAGCAGCTGTGGGTCATAGATTAGCGACGTCGTCGACGGCTGCCCGTCCGCGATCGGCGCGACGGTCACGGTGTGGTGTGCGCCGGTCCAGCTCAGCAGTGCCCCCGCGAAAGCGGCGCAGGCCAGCACGAGCTCGATCACAGCCCGGGAACGGGCGATCATTGCGTCGGCTCCGCATCGTCGTCACGCTCGGCGTCGGCACGGGCGGGCTCCACCCGTTCCTGAACCAGCGGGGTGAGCGCGGCCCGGAGCTGACGATGACGGCGGGCCCACGCCTGCGCGGTGCGCTCCCCGGTGAGCTGCAGACCGATGCCGACACGATTGCGCGGCACGCCGGCCAGCTCGCCGAGCGCGCGCGCCGACTGCCACTTCGCCAGGTCCTTTCCGGATGCCTCGTGGTGTTCGGGTTCCGGATAGACCCGGACGATCTCGCGGATCAGCACGGTTTCGGTGCCCTGCCGCAGGGCGTCCTCGGTCAGCTCGACCGAGGTGTGGATCCGTGCGGCCTTGACCTGTATCCCCAAAAACAGCGACACCATCACCAGAAAGATCGCCGGAACCCACAGCCCGATCGTGGCGCCGCTCCACCATTCGATGAGAATCATGGAGGCCGCCGCCGCCGGGCCGGCCAGCAGCCAGAGCCAGCTGGCACCGGGTTCGGAGAACAACGGCCTGGAATCATTCGGTGACGCCATCTGCAGCCCCATCTGGTGATTGTTACCCGTTGGCGGGCCCGTCACGACAGCCAACCCGCCGCCTGCGCGGCCCAGTAGGTCAGCACGATGTCCGCCCCGGCGCGCCGGATGCTGGTCAGCGTCTCCAGCGCCGCGGCCCGCTCGTCGATCCAATTGTTCGCGGCAGCAGCGCAAATCATCGCGTACTCGCCCGAGACCTGATACGCGGCCACCGGCACCGACGAGATGTCCGCCGCGGCCGCCACCACGTCGAGATAACTCATCGCGGGCTTGACCATCACGATGTCCGCGCCCTCGTCGAGGTCGAGCTCGACCTCGCGAAGCGCCTCCCGGAAATTGCCCGACTCCTGTTGGTAGGTGCGCCGGTCTCCGGAAAGGGTGGAACTGACGGCCTCGCGGAACGGCCCGTAGAACACCGAGGCGAACTTCGCGGCATACGCCAGAATCGCCACGTCCGTGTGACCAGCCGCGTCCAGGCCGTCGCGGATCGCACCCACCTGGCCGTCCATCATGCCGCTCGGGCCGACCACGTGAGCGCCCGACTCCGCTTGCGCCACAGCCAGTTTCACGTACCGAATCAGCGTCGCGTCGTTGTCGACCCGGCCCCGGGCGTCGAGCACGCCGCAATGCCCGTGGTCGGTGAACTCGTCCAGGCAGGTGTCGGCCATCAACACGGTGGCCTCGCCGAGATCCTTGGCCAGGTCGCGCAGGGCGACGTTGAGGATGCCGTCGGGGTCGGTGCCTGCCGAGCCCGTCGGGTCTTTGTCCTCGTCACGCGGCACACCGAACAGCATCAGCCCGCCCACGCCGGCGGCGACGGCGTCGGCCGCCGCCCGGCGCAGCGAGTCGCGGGTGTGCTGCACGACGCCGGGCATGGAGTCGATCGGCCGTGGCTCGTCGATGCCGTCGGCGACGAACATCGGCAGCACCAAATGCCTTGGCTCCAAGGACGTTTGCGCCACTAGGCGGCGCAACGCCGGGCTTGAGCGGAGCCGGCGCGGGCGCTGCCGCGGGTAAGCCATGAGTGACTAGCGCCTGCGGCTCTTCTTGCGCGGCGGGGGCAGCGCGCCCTCGGCGCGCAACCGCGCGGCGTGCTCGGCCAACGCATCGACCAGCGGGCCGACGGCGGCGGTCTCGGGCTGAACATCAACCCGCAGACCGAATTCCGCAGCCGTCTCGGCGGTCTTGGGACCTATGCAGGCGATGATCGTCCGCGCGTGCGGCTTGCCGGCGATGCCGACCAGGTTTCGCACCGTGGAGCTCGAGGTGAAGCACACCGCGTCAAAGCCACCGGTCTTGATCATTTCCCGCGTTTCCGCCGGCGGCGGTGCGGCACGCACCGTCCGGTAGGC
>NZ_JAFAUS010000535.1 GCF_019243155.1 Mycobacterium sp. | reverse complement strand
GTCGAGCACGACCTATCACACGCCTATACAGCGGTATTCGTGATCGCCGTCGTCCTGGTGCTCTCCACCTTCGTCCCGGCCTCGTTTCTCCCGAAGAAGCCGGCCAGCCAAACATTGGGTGAATAGTGCGGTCGCCCTCGACCGACTAAAAAGGGGGTGCCGCAGTCCAGCAATTCGAGTTTCAGCGGCAGCGATAAACAGTAAGGTGAGAGGCGCGCAAATTGCAGGCGTGTTGTGGGGGCCCACCGCTTCGCGGAAGCCTCGCGCCGCATCTCGAACGCCAGATCCGCCAGCCCGCCCCAAGGCGTTTCGGTCCAGTTCACGCGGGTAAGAAGTACTCGCTCAAGCCGACTACCAGGCACGGCGCCAGCGGCTAGAACCCTGAGGGGGCGAAAGCGAAAACGAATAAAAGACGTTGGGGACGGGAACAGGACCGATATGGTACCGACATGCTAAGCGACGCCACGGAGACGCCAGTTCGCGCTCCCCGTGTCCACGTGACCGGCAGGCATCGGCTCTCGGGACGACCGACCGTATCGCGACCGCCGGGTACGGCCGTACGCGACTATCCCGACAAGCTGGACGCGGCGCTGCTCCGGATTGCCGGCGTCTGCGGCTTGGCCTGTGTCATGGCGATTCTGGACAACACCGCCGTCGCTGTTGCGCAACGCACATTCATGGCCGAATTCGGTGCCTCACAGGTCATCGTGTCGTGGACCATTGCCGGCTACATGCTCGCGTTCGCGACCGTGATTCCGCTGACCGGTTGGGCGGCCGATCGATTCGGCACCAAGCGCCTGTTCATGTGGTCGGTTTTGATGTTCACCCTGGGCTCGCTGCTGTGCGCGCTCGCGCCAAACATCCTGCTACTCATCGTCTTCAGGGTGGCGCAAGGCGTCGGTGGCGGTATGGTCGTGCCGCTGTGCTTCGTGATCTTGACCCACGAAGCGGGCCCCAAGCGCGTCGGCCGCTTGATGGCGGTAGGCGGAATTCCGATTCTGCTCGGCCCGATCGGTGGGCCGGTCCTGGGCGGTTGGCTTGTCGGCAGTTTCGGCTGGAAGTCGATCTTCCTGGTCAACCTGCCCGTCGGGCTGGCTGCGATCGCTCTTGCGGCGATCATGTTTCCAAAAGATCGCCCAGCCCCGACGGACTCACTCGACGTCGTCGGCGTGCTGCTGTTGTCGCCCGGTGCGGCAATCTTCCTCGCCGGGGTGTCGTCCATCCCGGGACGGCACACCGTGTTCGACAAGTACGTGTTACTGCCGATGATCGTCGGCCTCGCGTTGATCGTCGCCTTCGTCCTCCACGTCTGGTATCGCGCCGATAATCCGCTCATCGACCTGCGGTTATTCAAGAACCGAGTCGTCAGTAACGCCAGCGTGACGCTGCTGGTGTTCTCGGTCGCCTTTGTCGGCACCGGAGTGCTGCTGCCCAGCTACTTCCAGATGGTCTTGCATGCGACGCCGATGCAGGCGGGCATGCGCATGGTGCCGGTGGGTATCGGCGCCGTGTTGACGATGCCGTTCGCCGGGGCATTCACGGACAAGAACGGGGCAGGCAAGGTCGTGCTGCTCGGCCTCCCGCTGATGGTCGCAGGCCTCGGCATCTTCACGTACGGAGTCGCAGAGCAAGCCACCTATGCACCGATCCTGCTGGTCGGGCTGCTGATCATGGGCATGGGCATCGGGTGCACCACGACGCCGATCTCTTCGACGGTCCTGCAGGCCCTGGCTCCCCACCAGGTCGCCCGCGGTACGACGCTGATGACTGTCAATCAGCAGGCCGGCGGCGCGGTCGGAGCCTCGCTCATGGCGGTGATCCTGACGAACGAGTTCAATCGCAACAGCGCCATAGTCGCCTCTAACAAGCTGACGGAACTCCAAATGGATGCCAGCCGTCGCGGTCTACAGGTCGATCCGTCCGAGATTCCCAGGCAGACCCTGGCCCCCGATTTTGCGAACACCGTGGTGCACGGCCTGTCCCACGCCTACACGATCGTGTTCGTGCTGGCTGTCGTGTTGATCGCGTCGACGATCATCCCCGCGATGTTCCTGCCGAAGAAGCCCGCGGTCCACGCCGTCGACGACTAGCCGACGAACAGCATCGTCGCGATCCGCCGCACGGTTTCCATCGGGTCGATGGCTCTGACCTGGGCGTTGACGGCCTGGCCGGCGTCCGAGACGTCGAGCAACCACTTGTCGAACATCACCTCGTAGTGGCCGGGGTGGTCGATGGCGAATCGAACATAGGCCAGGGCCGCATCGGTGAAGTCGCCCCGCGCGTCGACGAGGGCCTCGGTCAACGGCTGAAAGCCTTCCGTCGCCAGCGCCGTGAACAGCCCGCGGCGGTCGGCGA
>NZ_JAFAUS010000283.1 GCF_019243155.1 Mycobacterium sp. | reverse complement strand
CTAAGCCTGAAAGCACCGATCTGGTCCGTGGTGGAGGGCTGAGGGGCTGAGCTCGTGTGGCTGGCTCCTGGCGGCGGTGAGGGCGTGTTGGGCCAGGGGTTCGTGGCTGTGCGGGTTGTCAGCGCCTGGGTGGGTGTGGGGGCGGGACGCCAGACCGCCGACGGGTCAGGTGGGTGCGGGCAGGGCTCGGATGGTGGTGAGCCGCCGGTTGAATAGGTCGGCCCAGGGCCAGCGGGCTGGTGCTCGTAGGGTCAAGGTGCCGGAGCGGTTGACGATTCGTCCGGGAACGGCGAGCAGCCGGGTGCGGACGGTGCGGGCGACGGTGAGCGCTTCGAGGGGTTCGCCGATGGTGGCGGTCCAGCGGATGAGGTTGTGGGCCAGCACGGCGGCTTGCAGCCAGGCCGAGTTGGCGGAGAAGTTCCCCGAGGGGCAGTGATCTAGCCCCGATCCTTCTTTGAGGTCTCTGATGGCGAGTTCGATGCTGGCGTGGGCCCGGTGGAAGGCGTCGATCTCGACGGCGGTTCCGTCCAGATCGGTCAGGAACGCGAAGTGACGCCAGTCGGGCCACAGTTTCGCTTGGCGGGCGTCGACCAGCCGGGTGCGTCGCACGATCAGCCGCCGTCCCCAATAGGTGGTCTCGGCCACCTGGGCGACGCCGTCGGCGGTGTATTCGATGTCGACCCACGAGTCGTCGGCGACCGCCGCGATCGTCTCGGAGATGCCTTTGGTGTTGGTGCGCACGGCCATGGTGTAGCGCACCCGGTGGCGGGTCAGGACGGCAATGGTGTCTTTGGCCCAATACCCCGAGTCGAAGCGCATCACGATCTCCCCGGCCGCCCCGGCCCGGCGCAACCGGGCGACGGTCTCGTCGATGAACCGCCTGACACCTCGGGCGGTGTTCGCCGATCCTTTGCGCATCCTGGCGTGGATGATCTCGCCGGTATCAGCCCGGCTGGCGAGGATCGGGTGATATCCCAACACCTTGGTGTATCCGTAGGCGGCGCCCTGTTTCTTCCTGCCCTCGACCTCGCAGATGGTGGAGTCCACATCGATCACCAGCCGGCTGTCGCCGGGACCGGCTCCCAGCTCCCACGCCCGGGACAGCACCTTGCCCACCACCGCTTCGAGTTGGCGGACATGACCGAAAGTAAAGGCGCGCAAGAACGTGCCCAAAGTGGAGGGGGCCATCACCCGATGGCCCAGCACACCTGCCGTCTCTCCCGCTCGCAGCATGTCGGCGTGATCGATATGGCTGGCCCCGGCCGCGATCGCGTGCACCAACGTCAACACCTTGCGGCCCGGGCGGGCCCCACCGACCAAGCCGGCCATGTGCAGGGTCTGCTCCACGATCCGCCCTACCCCGAGCCGGGCGGCCAGCGTGGCCACCAGCAGCAGGCCCGCGTTGGCCACCATCCCCTCGTCGTCGAAGGTGACCCGCAGCCGGTCCGGGCTGTGCGATACTCGACTCACAGAAAGTGCCTCCTCGGGACGAGACGGATAACGGCGTTCGCAACCGCAATCCTCCTTGCCCAGGAGGCATTTCTGGTGGATAGCCCTCCTACATCACCGGCAACTCAAGTCCCCGATCGGTGGATCGAGGCTTAGCCTTCCCGATCAAGTTCAAAGGAAGCATCGTCCAACACGTGGGACGCATCCTCCGGCCTATACCAGGTAAGACTCAGGTCGTCGTCCACGACTACATCGACACCCAGGTCCCCCTACTCGCTCGCCAATACCAGGAGCGAGCCCGTGGGTATGCCAATCTTGGATTCCCCGCACCGAAGCCGACCACCCCCTACAGGTGACGAGGAGCGCCAGCCCGGAGACGCAAGGCGATAGGTGGATCACCCGGATAACCGGCGGTTGGAGACGGTCGGCGCTCGGGATAATGGGCCGGGCGGGAGCGGGTGTTAGGGGACGGTCTCCGAGTCCCATGAGGGTTCCCCCTGGTCGGTCGGGTAGGGACCGAATGGGCGCTCACGTTCCCCCGAGCCGCCTGACCACCCCGCTTCGAAGTCGCCGCCAGCCGAACAATCGGCGTTTCGCGACGCCTCTGGCCCCGTTCCTTTCGCCGCGAGAACACCGAGGGGCAACGATCACACTATAGAGCCCCAGCCTTCGCCCGATCGGCTCATTGTCCCAAGGTAGCGCCGCGTTCCGAGCCTCAATGTCCGCCAGAGTACGTCGCTAGGCACTTCGAGGTAGTGCACTTCGACGCCGACACCAAGGCCGCGAGCCACGGTTCGCATCTCGTCACGTTCAATCCGCGCCCACAGCCCAAAATCAACGACGACGCTGAGACCGAGGCTCAGGATCTCTTGGGCGAGGCACCACACAGTTCCCGTTCGATTCAATCTGCCCGGCCCGCTGCAGCGCACGCACCGTGAGGCACTGCGCCCGCGTCACCGCCAAAGTAGCGGGCGGTGTTTCGCCCTCCAGCCGACACGGTCGGCTTGATCACAAACTCGGTCTCGGGCACCGACCACGGCTCGCCAGGAGCCAGCCAGGTGGTCGGGACGACCAGCACCCCCGCTGCGGCGAGCTGTCTTTGGTGCTGCTTATCGAGACCCCATCCAAGGACGGCGGCCGAGTTCACCAGATCGGCCTCAGTCGCCACATGCTGGGCCCAAGCAAGATACTCGCCGCGCCGGTCAACTCTAACCCAAGTGCTGCTGACCACGACGTGACTGAAGGAGTCCCAGCGCACGGCTGGGTCATCCCACACGACCAGAACTGACGTGGCCCCCCTCGCGTGCAGCGCCGCAGGATCGGCGCTGCGTCTGGGTCCGGGTACACGTCGCCTGGATCGGCGTCAAACAGCTCGCCGGCAGCCCACCATGGCCACGTCAGCTGCCCGCACGACTTCCAGCTTCGCCGACGACCAGCAGCGCCGCCACCGAATGGACCTCTTCGAGCGAGATCCCACGGCCAGGGCAGCCAGCAGAACGGTGACAGCCCCGGGCGTTTCGGGGCCGGTCGGGTTCGGGGACAATGGGGCGGTCAGGAACGATGCTGCTTGTCGATCGGGTCACGGCGGCCCTTGGCCGCGGCGACCTGCGCTACTGGATCAGGCGACACTGACCGACGTCGTGCCGGCGGCGTTGCGGCCGCTGACGGCATGAGCACAGTGCCGGGACGGAGGCGTCTGGTTCGATGACGAATCG
>NZ_JAFAUS010000160.1 GCF_019243155.1 Mycobacterium sp. | reverse complement strand
ATCGGTGAACAGCAGATAGCAGGCGCGGCAGACGCACATGAGCTGCCGCCCGGCCACATTGACGACATGCTGGTGCTCGTCGGCGATAGACTCCGCACACATCTCGCACCGCTCGCCGGCCTGTTCGGGAGGGCGGCGGTCGCTTCTGATGCGCGCCAGGACGTCGTACGGAGTCGTCATGTGCCCGCCCCCATCGGTTCTCGCAACGCCACCGATGGGACGCCGTCGCGGGCCAGCAGCGGCAGGGGCTCGAGGTGTGCCCCGTTCGGGCCTGCGCCGGCATGCACGACGTCGAAATGCGTGCCGCAGCGCGGGCAGGCCAGCAGCCCGTCATGCAGTTGCGCGCCCGCAAGCGAGTCGTCGCACAACGGGCAATGGTCCCGGTAGGCCAGCGTCTGATCGCCGACCCGGCACACCAGGAGCGGGATGCCCGCGATCAGGAAGCCCGCGACCTCGCCGGGCGCCAGCTCGGCCGACTCGGGCACCGGATGCCACGCGCTCGAATGCTGGTGCCCATTCGAATGCACATGCGCCAGAAGCGATTCGGCGGGAATTACGCTGGTGCTCGCGGCGGGCTCGGCCGTCACCACCTCGATGGAGTTGATCTCCGGGGCGGCCGCGCGGACCGCGTCCTCGACCGCGAGCTCCAGTGTCACGGCCGATGACGGGCAGCTCTTGCAGCTGCCCTTGAACGCCAGCCGAACGACGCCGTCGTCGATCTCGAGCAGATCCACGTCGCCACCGTGGGAACCCAGATAGGGCCGCACCCGATCCAGCGCCTCGGACACCCGGCGGTGCGCGTCGTGCGGATGCAGGCCGTGAACCAGGAGCAGGCTGGCCACCAGGTCGTCGGTGGCCAGCCGCTCGGTCAGGCCGGGGTCCCCGGCTAATTCCATGATCCGTTGCAGTCCGGCCCCGTAGAGCCCGACTACCTCGCGGACCAACTCCTGTGCGCGCTCATACGCGGTGGCCCCGTTTGCCGCGCAGGAATCCAGAAGCGTCTGGATTCGATCGCCCGCCGTACGCCACTGCCCTTCTGCGTCGGAGCCTTTCGGGGGAATCTCCGGGCGATCCGCCATGCGTGCTCCGTTCCTATTCGTGATGACCCGCTGCGCCCGGCTTCGCCGTGCTTGCGATCATCACGCCTCAACGGGCGACTGCGTTGGCGTGTGCAGTCTGTCGAGGGTCTTGCCCTTGCCCAGGTACATGTGCACACCGCACGGCAGACACGGATCGAAGCTGCGCACCGTGCGCATGACGTCAATGCCCTTGAAGTTCTCCCGGCTGTTCTCCTCGAATATCGGCTGACCCTGCACCGCGTCCTCGTAGGGGCCCGGTGTGCCGTAGCTGTCGCGCGGGTTGGCATTCCACGGCGTGGGTGGGTACGGGTGGTAGTTGGCGATCTTGCCGTCCCGGATCACCATGTGGTGGCTCAGCACTCCGCGCACCGCCTCGGTGAAGCCGCAGCCGATGCCCTCGTCCGGCACGTCGAACTTCTCCCAGGTCTTGGTGCGCCCGGCGCGGATCTCTTCCAGCGCCTTCTCGGCGAAGTGCAGGGCGCACGCCGCCGCGTAGGCCTGGAAGTAGGTGCGCGCCCGGTCGCGCTCGATCGTGTTGCTCCCGTACATCGGGATCTTCCACTCGAATTCGACCGGACCCTTCAGGGCGGTCTTGGGCAGGTTGATCTTTACGCTGCTACCCGTCGCCTTGACGTAGCCGATGTCGACCAGGCCGGCCAGTGCGGTCGACCACAGCCGGGCCAGCGGACCGCCGCCGGTGTCCAGCGCCAGGTGGTCCTTGCCGTCGAACCAGCGCGGTGACATCACCCAGCTGTACTTGCCGCCCTCCAGGTCGCGCTTCTGCGGGTGCGGGTTGGTGTGCTGGTTCCAGGGGTGGCGCCGGTCCACCGCGTTGCCCAGCGGGTCGGTCTTGACGAACATTTCCTGGTCGGTCCAGTCATCGTAATATGAACTGCCCAAAAGGATTCGGATGCCGAGGTTGATGTCCACCAGCGAGTGGGTGACCAGC
>NZ_JAFAUS010000349.1 GCF_019243155.1 Mycobacterium sp. | reverse complement strand
CAGTCGTCGGACGCCACCGCCGCCTCCACCTGGGTGGTGGCCACGTTCTCTCCCTTCCAGCGGAAGGTGTCGCCGAGGCGGTCGACGAACGCCGCGTGGCCCATGCCCTGCGGGCTCATCACGTCGCCCGTGTTGAACCAGCAGTCGCCCTCTTTGAAAGCGTTGCGCACCAACTTCTTTTCGCTGGACTCCTTGTCCGTGTACCCGTCGAAGGGCTGCAGCCGGTTGACCGGGCTGATCAACAGGCCGGGCTGCCCGGCGGGAACCCGGTGCACCCGGCCGTCCTCGTCGCGCAGCGGGGCGCCGGTGTCCGGGTCGTACTCCACATAAGCCAGCGGTGTCGGCGAGACGCCGGTCGTCCGGGGCACATTGAAGATGTTGATGAACGCGGTGTTGCCCTCCGACGCGGCGTAGAACTCGCAAACGCGCTTGATGCCGAACCGCTTGGTGAACTCCTCCCAGATCTCCGGGCGCAGCCCGTTGCCGGCGATCAGCCGCACCTTGTGCGACCGGTCTGTCGGCTTGGCCGGCTGGTTGAGCAGGTACCTGCAGAGCTCACCGATGTAGATGAAGGCCGTGGCGTCGTAGGAGATCGCCTCGTCCCAGAACTTCGATGCGGAGAACGACTTCCCCAGCGCCAGCGTCGCCCCGGAATTGATCACCGACGACAGCGCGACCGTCAGCGCGTTGTTGTGATACAGCGGTAAGCAGCAGTACAGCGTGTCGGAGGTCTTCAGCCGCAGACCCATGCCGCCGAACGCGGCCAGCGCGGCCAGCCACCGCCGATGGGTCATGACGCTCGCCTTGGGAAATCCCGTGGTGCCCGAGGTGAAGATGTAGAAGGCGGTGTCTTTGGCCTGCACGGCCGATGCCGAGGCCGGGTTGGTCGCCGGAGCGCTGACGCCGAATCGCTCGAGGTCGTCGATGGTCAGCGTCTCGGTGTCGCCCGAACCGCCGCACTCGGCCACGGCACTGACCAGGTCGGCCTCCGCGATCAGCACCTTGGCGTCCAGTAGGCCGAGGCTGTGCGCGAGCACCTCGCCGCGCTGGTGGTAGTTGAGCATGCCGGCAACAGCGCCGCACTTGACCGCGGCCAGCATCGCCAGCACGGTGTTGGGCGAGTTGCGCAGCATGATGCCGACGACGTCGCCGCGACCGACGCCGCGCGCGGCCAGCACCGCGGCGTACCTGTTGGCGGCCGCGTTGGCGTCGCGGTACGTCAGTTGCTGATCGCCGAACCTCAGGAACACCCGGTCGCCGTAGCGGGCCGCGCGGTCCGCAAAGACGGTGCCGATCGATTTCTTGGACCCGGGCTGGGCCAGCAGACCGGTCAGTATTCCGCGCACGATAATCGGCATGTCGGCCAGCACGGCCGGCAATCGAGACGCGATATCGGTCAGTTTGACCGCCGTGCGCGCTCCCCCGTCACGATCGGACACGTGATCCCCTCGATTCGTTTCAAAATGTCAAGCTCGGCGGACAGCCTAATAGGAACGACGGGGCCGCCCGCGAGCTCAGGCGGGTGCACACGCCTCCAGCGCGGCACTGACCTTGTCGACCAGCACCAACTTCTCCATCGCCGGTTGCGTGATGTAGCCGCTGTCCAGCAGTCCGCACAACCAGATCCACAGGCCTTCGTAGTGCCCGAACGGGTCGAGCAGCACGATCGGTTTGCGGTGCAAGCCGAGATAGGCCGTGGTCCACGCGTCGAGCAGCTCGTCCAGGGTGCCGACGCCGCCCGGCAAAACGATGAACGCGTCGGCGCGGTCCTCCATGAGCTGCTTGCGCTCATGCATGGTCTCGCTGACGATCAGCTCGTCGGCTTCGGCATCGGCGATCTCGCGGCGCATCAGGATTCTGGGGATGATGCCGACGGTCCGGCCGCCGCGGGCGCGCGCCGCGCTTGCCACCGCGCCCATCGCCGAGACGCGCCCGCCGCCCCACACCAGCGTCCAGCCGCGTTCGGCGATCGCTTCGCCGAGTTCGGCAGCGACCTCTAGCAATTCGCGATGCTGCGGACCGGACGCGCAGTACACACATACCGCCCAGTCGCCTGCTGAATCGCGTTCCGGGCGCATATCCGCCAAAGGTAGACCAATCGCTCAGAGCCAGTCACATATGGGGCTTTCGCCCTGCCGCGGGCGTCGCGCGCCATAAAATCCGGCAGTGCCCATTCGATGGAACGTCCCCCAACACGCGACGGCCTTGGAGCGGCTGGACGCGGCGTTGGGTGACCGGGGCTCGGGCGCGGCCGTTCTAGGACCCGACGGGGTGGGGAAATCCACGCTGGCCCGCCTGGCCGCGGAGCACTTCTGCCAGGCGCACCCCGGCGCGCTCACCCGCTGGGTCACCGGCACGCCGACCGAAAGCGCCGTCCCGTTCGGTGCCTTCAGCCACCTGGTGGAAATCGCGGACATCGGAAAGCCGGCTGCGCTGTTGCGTGCGGTGCGGGCGTCGTTGGGCCGGGACCGGCCGGGCGACCTGCTGCTCATCGTCGACGACGCGCACCACCTCGACATCCTGTCGGCCACGCTGGTGTACCAGTTGGCGCTGGCGGGTGCGGTGAGAATGATCGTGACCGCGCGCGCCGAGTCGGCCCCCGACGCCATCACGGCGCTGTGGGCCGACGGCCTGCTGGACCGGATTGACATCGAGCCGCCGGGCGGCACCACGAAGTCATCCGAGCCGGCCTCTGAACCCGCCCAGGTTGACGGGTTCCTCGCCGAATTGCCAACGGCGGCACGGGCGGTGGTGGATTACCTCGCCGTCGCCGAACCGCTGTCGCTGGCCGACCTGACGGTCCTCGCCGGTGACGGCGCCGTCAGCGCGGGCGAAGACTGTGGCGCGGTGGAGACGCGGATCCGCGGCGAAAGTGGCGGCGATCCGGTCGCGTACACCGCCCACCCGCTGTTCGCCGAGCGGGCGCTTGTCGCCATGGGCGACGACGGCGCGCGACAACGGCGCACCGACGTCGTGAAGCTGTTGTCGCAACATCCGCCCGAGCATCTCAGCGACCGGCTCAGGTTGGCGTCCCTGGCGTTGGACAGCGACGCCCCGCAGCCGGTCGCCGAGGTGATCGCCGCCGCGGAGCAGGCGCTGCGGCTGGGCGATCTGCGCCTCGGCGAACGACTGTCGCGCGGTGCGCTGGAGCGTTCGGGTGATCTGGCGGCGCGGCTGGCGCTGGCCCACGCGCTCGCCTGGCAGGGCTGTGGCCGCGAGGCCGACGCGGTGTTGGACGCCGTCGACTCCGCCGCGCTGGACGAGCCCGACCTGATGGCCTGGACGCTGCTGCGGGCGGCCAACCAGTTCTGGATGCTCAGCGAGCCGGAGCGCGCGACCGCGTTCCTGCGGACCATCCGCAATCGGGTCAGCAACGCCGGCGACCGCACGACCCTGGACGCGCTAAGCGCCACGTTCGCCATGAACGCGGGCAACGTCGGGCACGCCGTCGACGTGGGCCGCGAGGTGCTGGCGTCACCGTCGGCCGACGACCAGGCGGTGGCCTGGGCGGCCAGCGCGGCCGCGTTGTGCGCGGCGCGCCAGGGCCGCTTCGACGACGTCGAGCCGCTGGCGCAGCGCGCCTTGGCCGCCGAACATCCCGGGCTGCTGCGCTTCACGATCGGGCTGGGCCAGACGACGGCGCTGGTGATGGCGGGCCGGCTCGATTCGGCGCGCCAACTCGCCCAGCAATTCACCGATTTCGCCGAGCTGCAACAGCCGGGCCGCGCCATCGGCGAGGTGCTGCTGGCCCACGTGCTGATCGCCGCGGGCGAATTCGGCCAGGCGGCGGCGCTGCTCGGGCCCGCGGCAACCACGTTGGAGCGCACCGGCTACTCGTGGGGACCGTTGTCGCTGATGCTGCTGGCCACCGCGCTGGCCCAGCAGGGCGACACCGCGGCCACGGCAAAGGCGTTGAGCAGAGCCGAATCTCGCCACGGAACCAAGTCGGCGTTGTTCGCACCGGAGCTCGGCCTGGCGCGGGCATGGCGCCTGGCGTCGACGCGCGACTCGCACGGCGCGGTGGCGGCCGCGCGCGAGGCCGCCCGAATGGCCGAACGCGGCGGCCAGCCGGCGGTGGCAGTACGCGCCTGGCATGACGCCGTGCGGCTGGGCGACATTAATGCGGCCGATCCGCTGGCCCGGCTGTGCGGCGAGATCGACTGTGCCGTAGGGCAAATCGCCCTCGCCCATGCGCGGGCGCTGATGGCCGCCGATGCCGCTGCGCTGCAGGCGGTCTCGGGCGATCTGGCGGCGATCGGCATGCACGCGGCCGCCGCCGACGCCGCTGCGCAGGCACAGCGACGCGGGGCGCAGTAGGGCGTAACCGGCGTCGAACGTGACACTGGCGTCACGCTGGGCGTCGAACGTGACACTGGCGTCACGCTCGGCGCGGAACAACCGCTCAGCCGCCCAGGTACGCGCGCAGCATCGCGACGGCGGCGGTGATGTTCGCGACCGCGACCCGTTCGTCACGCCGGTGCGCCAGGTTGGGATCGCCGGGCCCGAAATTGACCGCCGGTATGCCCAGCGCCGCGAAGCGTGCGACGTCGGTCCAGCCGTACTTGGCGCGCACCTGCCCACCGGCAGCCTCGACCAACGCCTTGGCCGCGGGCTGGGACAGCCCCGGCAGCGCGCCCGCTGCGGCGTCGGTCTGTTCGATGTGCACGTCGAGCCCGTCGAAGACCTCGTGCACGTGTTGCAGCGCCGCCGTCACCGACCGGTCGGGCGCGAAGCGGAAGTTGACCGTCACCGACGCGGCATCGGGGATCACGTTGCCCGCCACGCCCCCGTCGATACGCACGGCAGACAGGCCCTCACGGTAGGCGCAGCCGTCGATGTCCACGGTGCGCGCCTGGTATGCGGCCAGCCGATCGAGGACGGCGCCGAGCTTGTGAATCGCGTTGTCCCCCAACCAGGAACGCGCGGAATGGGCGCGGGTGCCCGCGGCGCTGATCACGACGCGCAGCGTGCCCTGGCAGCCGGCTTCGATGTAACCGCCGGTGGGCTCGCCCAGGATGGCCACGTCGGCGGCCAACCAGTCCGGCAGCTCACGCTCGATGCGGCCCAATCCGTTTGCCGCCGCTTCGATTTCCTCGCAGTCGTAAAACACCAGCGTCAGGTCGTGCGTGGGCTCGGCGACGGTGGCCGCCAGGTGCAGGAAAACCGCGTCGCCCGATTTCATGTCGGCGGTGCCACAGCCGTGCAGCTCGCCATTGTCCAAGCGGCTGGGCAGGTTTCCGGCCACCGGAACGGTGTCCAGGTGGCCGGCCAGCAGGACCCGCGACGGGCGGCCCAGCTGCGTGCGCGCCAGTACCGCGTCTCCGTTGCGAATGACCTCGAAGCCGGACGTCTGGGCACGCAGCGCGGCCTCCACCTCGTCGGCCAGGCGCGCCTCGTCCCGCGATTCACTGGGGATGTCGACCAGCGCAGCGGTCAGCTCGATGGGATCCCCGCGCAAATCCAGCACGCTCCAAGGGTAGTGGTTCGGTGCCACGTTCCCGCGTGGGCACCACGCGCTCGGGCCCGCACGCCGGACAAGTAGCGTGTCGAGGCGTGACAGGAGCTGCAGGCATCGGGCTGGCAACGCTGGCCGCCGACGGATCGATTCTCGACACCTGGTTTCCCGCACCGGAACTAACCGAATCCGGCACCAGCGCGACGTCGCGGCTCGCGCTCTCCGATGTGCCGCCGGAACTGGTCCCGCTGATCGGCCGCGACGACGACCGCGGCACCGAGGCCGTCGCCGTGCGCACGGTCATCGGCTCACTGGACGACGTGGCCGCCGACGCCTACGACGCCTACCTGCGACTGCACCTGCTGTCGCACCGATTGGTGGCGCCGCACGGGCTGAACGCCGGCGGCTTGTTCGGAGTATTGACGAATGTTGTCTGGACTAATCGTGGTCCCTGCGCCATCGAGGGTTTCGAGGCCGTGAGGGCGCGGCTGCGGCGCCACGGGCCGGTGACCGTCTACGGCGTGGACAAGTTCCCGCGGATGGTGGACTACGTGCTGCCGACCGGGGTGCGCATCGCCGACGCAGATCGGGTTCGGCTGGGCGCCCACCTCGCGCCGGGCACCACCGTGATGCACGAGGGCTTCGTCAACTACAACGCCGGCACCCTGGGCGCGTCGATGGTCGAGGGCCGCATCTCGGCCGGTGTCGTGGTGGGCGACGGCTCCGACGTCGGCGGCGGCGCGTCGATCATGGGCACGCTGTCCGGCGGTGGCACGGAAGTCATTTCGATCGGCAAGCGATGCCTGCTGGGTGCCAACGCGGGAATCGGCATTTCGCTGGGCGACGACTGCGTCGTGGAAGCCGGCCTCTACGTCACCGCGGGCACCAAGCTCACCACGCCCGACGGCAAGGTGGTCAAGGCCCGCGAGCTCTCCGGCGCCGACAACCTGCTGTTCCGCCGCAACTCGGTCAGCGGGGCCGCGGAAGTGGTGGCGCGCGACGGCCAGGGCATCGCCCTCAACGAGGACCTGCACGCCAACTAGAGATCCGATCCCACCTTCTCGGCAGTCGGGTCGCTTCGAAGCGCGGTCCCTCTGGTCTCCGGCAGCAGATAGACGGACACAAGACTGGCCGTCAGCAGGGTCGCCATCATGAGACCGATCGCCCAGCTGCCGTAGGTCGCCAGCAGCGAGCCGGCGACCAGCGGCGGCACCGCGGCGCCGAGAATGCCGGCCATGTTCATCGCCACCGCCGCGCCGCTGTAGCGGTAGCGCGTGGCGAAAAGCTCGGGGACGAAGGCACCCGAGGGTCCGTTGGCGATCGCGGCCGAGGCGAACATGCCGAGGACGGCGACCGCGTACAGCACGGGGTTGCGGGTGTCCATCAGCGGGATCACCGCGAACGCCCACGGCACGCACGCCGCCAGCCCGATCAGCATCATGCGCCGGCGGCCGACCCGGTCGGACATCCAAGCCGAAAAGGCGACGCACGCGATGCTCGTCACCCCGCTCAGCGCGCCGATGCTCCAGATGAAGCTTCGCGAATAGCCCAGATGGGAATGGGCGTACATGACCAGAAACGTGTTGCCGATGTAGACGAAACCCATCCCGCCCAGGAAGCTGCCCGCCACGAGAACGATCTCGCGTCGCTGCAGGCGCCACAGCTCCGCCAGCGGCGCCTTGGGCACCAGGTGGCGGGCTTGTTCCTCGGCGAACACCGGCGTCTCCTCGATGTTCAGCCGCACGTAGAGGGCGATACCGATGAGCCCCGTGCTGATCAGGAAGGGTATTCGCCAACCCCATTCCATGAACGCGGCGCTCTTCTCGCCGATGGTGACGCTGACGGCGAGAAAGGTCAGGCTGGCGAGCACTCCCGCGGTGCCACCACCGAGCGACGTGAACATGCCGTACCAGCCGCGTTTGCCGGGCGGGGCATACTCGGCGCTCAGCAGCACCGACCCGGCCCACTCACCGCCGACCGCGAAGCCTTGCGATAACCGCAGGACGATCAGGATCAGAGGTGCCGCGATACCGATCGACGCCGTGCTGGGGACCATGCCCACGCTCACCGTCGAGGCACCCATGATCAGGAGCGTGGCGACGAGCGTCTTCTTGCGCCCCAGCCGGTCCCCGAAGTATCCAAAGACGGCCGCGCCGAGCGGCCGGGACAGGAACGCCGTCGCAAAGGTCGCCAGCGAGGCGACCGTCGCCAACGTGGTGCCCAGGTGGGGATAGAACACCGTGGGAAATATCAGCGCGGCCGCGGTGCCGTAGATCAGGAAGTCGTAGAACTCGATGGCCGAGCCGACGAGGCAGGCGAGCGCCACCCGCCGCATGGGTGTCGACCGCGCGACTGTCGCAGTCGACCCGGTTGGCCGCTCTAACTCACTCACGCGCCATCCTTCACCGGACCGCGTCCGGTCGTCGTTTGTCTGCAGGGCTTCACGCCAAGCTATGCGAAGCTGCGGACTAACGCTTGTCCAGAATGCTGACAATCTGCTGCGTGTCGCGCGACGCGCGTCCCCCGCGTGAACGGACGATGAACGCCTGCATGCGGGCGGCGCCGGTCAGCCGTCGGACAGCAACTGCTTCTTGAGGACCTTGCCCATGGCGTTGCGGGGCAGCGCGTCCACGATGCGCACCTCGCGTGGCCGCTTGTGCGCCGAGAGTTCCTGCGCGATGTAGTTGATCAACTCGTCGGCCTTCAGCTCCGATGCGCCGACGACGAACGCGACGATCCGCTGGCCCAGGTCCTGGTCGGCCATCCCGACGACCGCCGCCTCGGCTACCCCCGGATGGCCGAGCAGCGCGGTCTCGATCTCGCCCGCGCCGATGCGGTAACCCCCGGACTTGATCAGGTCCACCGACTCGCGCCCGACAATGCGGTGCATGCCGCCGCCGTCGACGACCGCGACGTCGCCGGTGCGGTACCAGCCGTCGGCGTCGAACGCCTCCGCGGTGGCCCCCGGCCGATTCAGGTACCCGTCGAACATCGTCGGACCGCGGACGAGCAGCTTGCCCACGGTTTCCCCGTCGGCCGGCACCTGGGCGCCGTCGTCATCGACCAGGCTGGTCTGCACGCCCGCCAGCGGCAGGCCGACCCACCCCGCGCGCCGCTCGCCGTCCACCCGCGTCGAGATGGTGATCAGCGATTCCGACGCGCCGTACCGCTCGATCGGCTGATGACCGGTCAGGGCGGCCAGCCCCTCGAACACCGGCACCGGCAGCGGCGCGCTGCCGGAGACCAGCAGCCGCGCCGCTTGCAGCTCGCGGGCGGCCGCCTCGTCGCCGACCACCCGCGACCACACCGTCGGCACCCCGAAAAACAGCGTGCCGCCGGCTTCCGAGCGGGCCTGGGCATAGGCGGCCGGGGTCGGCTTTCCGGTGTGCACGAAGCGGTTTCCGAACCGCAGCGAGCCGAGCAGCCCCAACACCAATCCGTGGATGTGGAACAGGGGCAGCCCGTGCACCAGCACGTCGTCGGCGCTCCATTGCCAGGCCTGCGCGAGCGCGTCCAGGTCGGCGGCGATCGCCCGGCGGCTCAGCACCACGCCCTTGGGCGGCCCGGTGGTGCCCGAGGTGTAGATGATCATCGCGGTGGCATCGGGGGCCGGCTCAGGATAACGATGCCAGGAGCGGGCGTGCAGTCGCACCGGGATGTGCGGCAACCCTTCCGGCTCGTCGGGCTCCGGTCCCAGCCAGGCCGCCGCCCCGGAGTCGCCGAGCATGTGCCGGCGCTCGGCCGCGCCGACGTCGGCGGGCACCGGGATGAAGGGCACGCCGGCGATCAGGCACCCGGTGACCGCGAGCACCGTGGCCGCGGTCGGCGTGGCCAGCACCGCGACCCGGCCCGCACCGCCGACCCGCTCGGCCACGGACGTCGCGGCGCCGACCAGGTCGCTGCGGCTGAGCACCGCGCCGTCGATACGCACCGCGTCAGCGATGTCGTGGGCCGAAACCGTCGCAGGATTCAGAGACGCCAGCAGCACGGTGCAAACGCTACCCGGCGGGCGACGGGTCAGCCTTGTTCGTCCCAGATCTTGGTCAGGGTGGCCAGGATCTCCTCGCCGCGGCCCAGCCCACCGAGGTGGCTTTCGCCGGGCAGTACGAACAGCTCGGCGTCGGGCAGCAGGGACACCACATGCTTGCCGTGGGCGAATGGGACGATGTGGTCGCTGTCGCCGTGCCACCAGCGGACCGGGACTTTGACCTCGTCGAGACGGAATCCCCAGTCCTGGGTGAACAGGATGACGTCGTTGAAAGGGGCGGCCAACTGCTTGCGGCTGCCGTTGAGCAGGTCGTCGAGGAACATGGCCCCGAATTCGGGCCGGGTGAGCAGGCGCCGGTCGCCTTCGGGCGACACCGCGGCGTACAGAAACAACGCGGTGTTCGCGACGGGACGGATCGAGCGGACCAGCAGGCTCGCGCCGATCCGCAGCGGGTCGCCGCCCAGCTTCAGCAGGGGCGCGACCCGCTTGCCCAGGTTCATCAGCCCACTGGTGACACCCTCGTCGCCGAGGAACGGCGCGACGCCGCCGAGCACGCCGGTCACCACCACCCGGTCCGGCAGGGCCGCGGCGGACGCGAGCGCGTACGGACCGCCGCCGGACAGGCCGATGACGGCCATCTTGTCGATGCCTAGCGTGTCGGCGATGGTCCGCAGGTCGTCGGCGAACGCCCGGATGTTCTCGTACCGATGCGGCGTCGATGAGCCGATTCCGGGGCGGTCCAGGCCGATCAGCCGGATCTTGTTGTGCTCGGCGTAGAGGCGGGCCTCGGTGGGGATCTGCCGCCGGGCGCCCGGGGTGCCGTGCAGCCAGAAGAACGCCCGCCCTTGCGGGTCACCGAATTCGGCGAAGCCGATCTGGCGGTCGTCGCCGACCGCAACGTTTCCTTCGAGCTTGGGCCGGGCGATCTCGATGACCATCCCTGCAGCTTGACATGTGACGAGCCGTTTACGAAAGGCTCACCCGAATGTCGCACGGCCTTCGGTAGGGTGCTGCTGGACCTGGCCAGGGAGGCTTTGCCATGCGGACTTCGTTTCCCCTGCACTCCCCGGACTTCTACGCGGGCGATCCCTATCCCGTGTACCGGGAGCTGCGCGCGACGGCGTCGGTGTGCTGGAACGACGTCACCAACTTCTGGGCGTTGCTGAAATACGACGACATCCGCTTCGTGTCGACCAACCCCGCCCTGTTCACCTCCGCCAAGGGCATCACCGTGCCCGTCCGGGACATGCCCAACCCGGTACAGCAGGACAGCCTCATCT
>NZ_JAFAUS010000223.1 GCF_019243155.1 Mycobacterium sp. | reverse complement strand
CGCACCCTGTCACTGGGTGATTTCCGCACCCTCGCTTACGCGATGCTGACCGACGCCGCCATGCTGCGCTGGCTGGATGGCCAGGCGAGCACCGCGAAGTCCCCCAACGAAAACCTCTCTCGCGAGTTCATGGAGCTGTTCGCCCTGGGCCACGGTAACGGCTATACCGAAAACGACGTGCGCAGCGGCGCCCGGGCATTGACGGGCTGGGTGATCGGCGCCGGAGACCAGACGTCCGTGGTCGCCAAACGCCACGACGCGAGCGCCAAGACACTGTTCGGCCAGACCCGCAACTTCGACGCCGCCGGATTCTGCGACACCGTGCTCGCCCAACCCAAGTCGGCCGAGTACATCGCCGAAAGACTATGGCAGCAACTAGCTTCCGACGACCCGCCCTCCCAGCAGACGCTCGACCGGTTGGTGTCCTCCTACGGGCCGAAACGGGACCTGCACGCGTTGACCCGGGCGATTCTCACCGACAACGAGTTCACCGGCGGCCGGGCGGCCATCGTCAACACGCCGGTCGAATGGCTTGTCGGCGTGGTCCGTTCGCTGCGGGTGCCCATGGATGAGCCGGCGCGGATGAAGATGGTCGACTCGACGTTGCTGGCGCTCGGGCAACGACCCTTCTACCCGCCCAGCGTCGGCGGCTGGCCACACGGCCAGGTGTGGCTGTCCACCGCCAGTGCGGGGACGCGGCTGCGCGCCGCAACGGAATTAGCTCGTGCCGGCGACCTGTCGAGCATCGAAGACGTCGCACCCGGCGAGCGCATCGACGCGGTCGGCTACCTGATCGGTATCGGGGCGTGGTCTGACCGCACCGTCGAAGCGCTCAGGCCACTCGCGGGTAGGCCACCGCAGCTGGTCGCCGCCGCCGTCAACACTCCCGAATACCTGACGTCGTAGGGAGATTGCCCATGCCCGAGATGAATCGCCGCAGATTCCTGATCGCCAGCGCAGGCGCCGGCGCGGTCGGTCTGCTGTCCGGCGCGGTGGCGGTCGACTGGAACGACCTGATGCAGGCGGCGCAGGACAACCCGCTGCCGCCCGGAGCCGGGGTGTTGGTGCTGTGCACGCTGTACGGGGGCAACGACGGCATCAACACCCTGATTCCTTACGCCGACAACGCTTATCACGACGCGCGACCCGAATTGGCCTATGCACCCGGAGACGTGCTACACCTCGACCAGCAGCTGGGACTCAACCCCGCGATGAAGGGGCTAGCCCAACTGTGGAACCAACAGCGCCTTGCCATCGTGCGTGGCGTGAGCTACCCGCAACCCGACCACAGCCACTTCCGTTCCATGGACATCTGGCAGACCGCGTCACCGGCCGAGCCGGTGTCGACTGGCTGGATCGGTCGCTGGCTCGACGCGACCGGCGACGACCCGCTGCGCGCGGTCAACATCGGGGCGGTGCTGCCACCGCTGGCCGTCGGCGCGAAATACACGGCGGCGGCGCTTTCGCCGGGCGGCGGGGCCGCCGCGGCGGACAGGTTCGACACGGTCATGGACGCACTCGGTCGCGACGACCCCTCCGATACCCCGGCAATGGCCGCGGTATGCAAGGCGTATCGCGCCGCGCGAACGACCAACACCACCTTCAAGTCGGTCAAACCTGCTGAAAAACAACCGAATTCGCTTGCCTCGCAGCTGAGCATGGTCGCCGCCGCGATCAAGGCCCGCGTTCCCACCCGGGTATACACCGTGCAGCTCGGCGGGTTCGACACCCACGCCAACGAACGCAACACCCAACAGCGCCTGCTGCAAACGTTCGACGAAGCGGTCACCCCGTTCCTGCAGCAGGTGGCCAGCTCGAACGTGGTCTTGACGGCGTATTCCGAGTTCGGACGCAGGGTGCGGGCCAACGCGTCGCAGGGCACCGACCACGGCACAGCGGGCCCGGTCTTCATCGCCGGCACACCGGTCAGGGGTGGCTTCTACGGCGACGAGCCCAGCCTGACCGATCTCGACAATGGAGACCTGAAGTTCTCCACCGACTTTCGTGACGTCTACCACGAACTGCTCGAGCGAACCGTCGGGACGGATCCCACGCCGGCGGTCGGCGCCGGGCGAAAGAGCTTGGGGTTCCTAACCGCGTAGCAGACTCACGCAGTCACGGGCGATGGCCAGTTCCTCGTTGGTGGGAACCACCAACACGGCGATCGGCGAATCGTCCGCTGATATCCGCCGCGCTCCTTTGTCCTGCTTCTCGTTGCGGCCTTCGTCGAGCACGATGCCGAGCCTGGCGAGGCCGGCCAGCGCGTCGCGGCGCACCACGGGGTCGTTTTCGCCGATGCCGGCGGTGAAGCTGATGACGTCGGTGCGCTCCAGCACCGCCAGGTAGGCACCGATGTATTTGCGCAGCCGGTGGATGAACACGTCGTAGGCCAATTGCGCTGCCTCGTCGCCGGACTGGATCATCTCGTGCAGACGCCGGAAATCCCGTTCGCCGGACAGGCCCAGCACCCCGGACCGCTTGTTGAGCATCGACTCCACGTCGTCGACGCCCATGCCGGCGGTTCGGCACAGGTAACCGACGATGCTCGGGTCGATGTCACCGCTGCGGGTGCCCATTACCAGCCCCTCCAGCGGGGTCAGGCCCATCGACGTGTCCACCGCGCGCCCGCCGGCGATCGCCGCAGCCGAGGCGCCGTTACCCAGATGCAGCACAATCTGATTCAGGCTCTGCGGCGGCCGATCCAAGAAGGCAGCGGCCTGCTCGCTGACGTAGTGATGCGACGTGCCGTGAAACCCGTACCGGCGGATCTGCCAGCGTTGCGCCAACTCTCGGTCGATGGCATAGGTCGCCGCGGCCGGCGGTAAGCCGTGGAAGAACGCCGTGTCGAACACCGCGATGTGCGGGACGTCGGGCAGCAGTTTTCGCGCCACCTCGATCCCGGTGATCGCCGGCGGATTGTGCAACGGGGCCAACTCCGGCAGCTTCTCCAGCGCGGCGACCCGCGCGTCGTCCAACAGCGTCGGGTAGTGAAACTCCTGGCCCCCGTGCACGACCCGATGCCCGACCGCCACCAGGCCGCAATTCTTGAGGTCGATGCCGTCGTCGGCCAGCGTGTCGAACGCGCGCCGAAGTGCCGCGTCGTGGTCGGGAACCGAGGAGGATCCCTCGCCGATCCGGTCGACGTTGCCGGTTGCCCGCGAGACTCCGGAATCGGGTTCGACGAGTTGATATTTCAGAGACGACGAGCCGGAGTTGATCACCAATACGGTTGCGCTAGAAGTCACTGCGAACACCTTGAGCCTGGATCGCGGTGATGGCCACCGTGTTCACGATGTCTTCGACCAGTGCGCCCCGGGACAAGTCGTTCACCGGCTTGCGCAGGCCTTGCAGCACCGGGCCGATGGCGATCGCACCGGCGCTGCGCTGCACCGCCTTGTAGGTGTTGTTGCCCGTGTTCAGGTCGGGGAAGATCAGCACGGTGGCGCGGCCGGCGACCGGCGAGTCGCGCAGCTTGGTCGCAGCGACCGAGGGTTCGATGGCGGCGTCGTATTGGATGGGTCCCTCGACCGGCAGCTGCGGATCCCGCTGTCGCACCAATTTCGTAGCCGTCCTGACCTTGTCGACGTCGGCCCCGCTGCCCGAATCGCCGGTCGAGTAGGACAGCATGGCCACCTTGGGCTCGATGCCGAACCGCGCGGCGGTGCGAGCGGACGAGATCGCGATGTCGGCGAGTTGCTCCGGGGTCGGATCG
>NZ_JAFAUS010000211.1 GCF_019243155.1 Mycobacterium sp. | reverse complement strand
GAAGTGGCCGAAAAGCTGCGTGCGCGTGGGTTTTCCGCTGCCGCCATCAACGGCGATATCGCACAGGCGCAGCGCGAACGGACCATCGCCGCGTTGCGGGACGGCAGCATCGACATCCTGGTCGCCACAGACGTCGCCGCGCGCGGGTTGGACGTGGAGCGGATATCGCACGTGCTCAACTACGACATCCCGCACGACACGGAGTCATACGTCCACCGGATCGGGCGCACCGGCCGGGCCGGTCGTTCGGGCACCGCGCTGCTGTTCGTGTCCCCGCGAGAGCGCCACCTGCTCAAGGCGATCGAAAAGGCAACGCGGCAGACGCTCACCGAGGCCGAACTGCCGACCGTCGAGGACGTCAACGCGCAGCGAATGGTGAAGTTCGCCGACTCCATCACCGACGCGCTGGGCGCTCCGGGGATCGAGCTGTTCCGCAAGCTGGTCCAGGACTACGAGCGTGAGCACGACATCCCGATGGCCGACATCGCCGCCGCGCTCGCGCTGCAGGCCCGCGACGGTGAGGAATTCCTGCTGGCCCCCGAGCCACCGCCCGAGCGGCGCCGGGAGGAACGCCGGGATCGCTCTGGAAAGCCAAGGCAGACAAGGCCATTCACCACATATCGGATCTCGGTGGGGAAGCGGCACAAGATCGGCCCCGGCGCGATCGTCGGTGCCATCGCCAACGAGGGAGGCCTGCATCGCAGCGACTTCGGCCACATCGCCATCGGGCCGGACTTCTCGCTGGTGGAACTCCCGGTCAAGCTGCCGCCCGCCACGCTCAAAAAGCTTGAGCGAACTCGAATCTCCGGTCAGTTGATCAACCTGCGCCCGGAGACGTCGTCCGAGAAGTCGCGCGACAAGCCTCGTCGCGAGGGTGGCAAGCCACATAAAAGACGCGCTGAATGACGGTGTCCGAAGAGCAGGACGCCCAGGGCGGCCTGGAGCAGACCTCGCACGTCGACCGTGTCGCGTCACTGACCGGCGTCCGCGCCGTGGCCGCGCTGCTCGTCGTCGGCACCCACGCGGCGTACAGCACCGGCAAGTACACCCACGGCTATTGGGGTCTGGTCGGCTCCCGCATGGAGATCGGCGTTCCGATCTTCTTCGTGCTGTCCGGCTTCCTGTTGTTCCGCCCGTGGTTGAAGTCCGCCATCACCGAGGGGCCACCGCCTTCGCTGAGTCGCTATGCGTGGCACCGTGTTCGGCGCATCATGCCGGCCTACGTCATCACCGTCCTGTTCGCCTACGTGCTGTACCACTTCCGCAATGCGGGTCCCAACCCCGGGCACTCCTGGTATGGGCTGTTCCGCAATCTCACGCTGACGCAGATCTACTGCAACGGATACCTGGGCAAGTATCTGCACCAGGGGCTGACGCAGATGTGGAGCCTCGCGGTGGAGGCGTCCTTCTATTTGTTGCTGCCGCTGTTGTCCTATGTGTTGTTGGTGCTCGTCTGTCGACGACGGTGGCAGCCGAGGTTGCTGCTCGGCACGCTGGCCGGGCTGACGTTGATCAGCCCGGTGTGGCTGGTCTTCGTGCATATCGACCACTGGTTTCCCGACGGCGCGCGGCTGTGGCTGCCCACGTATCTGGCCTGGTTCCTCGCCGGCATGATCTTGGCTGTGCTGCAGGCGATGGGCGTGCGCGGCTACGCGTTTGTGGCCATACCGCTGGCAACCGTCTGCTACTTCATCGTCGCCACACCCATCGCCGGTGCACCCACGACATCGCCGGCATCGGTCACCGAGGCCGTCGTCAAAACCTGCTTCTATGCCGTGATCGCCGCGCTCGCGGTGGCACCGCTGGCGCTGGGGGACGACGGCTGGTATTCGAGGATGCTGGCCAGCCGCCCCATGGTGTGGCTGGGGGAGATCTCGTATGAGATCTTCCTGATTCATCTGGTGACGATGGAATTCGCGATGGACTACATCGTCCGGGCCCACGTGTACACCGGTCCGATGCTGAACCTGTACGTCGCGACCGTGGTGGTGACGATCCCGCTCGCCTGGTTGCTGCACCGTTTCACCCGGGTGCGCGACTGAGCGGTCGTCAGAGTCGCGGTTAGCCGCGCGCGGAAACCGGCGTCACGATCGGCACGACGAACTCCTCGAGCATCGCGCGCTCGTCGGCTTCGTCGTGACCGGGGAACATCAGCAGTGACGTGATCACTCGAACCACCCAGCGCGCCCTGCGCTCCACGACGGCGGGATCTTCTGCGCCGAGCGAGTTGACGAATGCGGCGGCCATGGCAGTGATCACGTCGGATTGTTCGGCCAGTTCCCCGGCGATCGGTGGGCGGGTGACGGCGAACCACGACGCCAGCGCGGGACTGCTGCGCACCATCTCCAGGGTCGCGATGATGCTCGCGATCAGCCGTTCCCGGGGCTCGTCGATGCCGCTGATCCGCTCCTTGATCGCGCGGCTGAGCCTACGGGTCTCGCGATGCACGTAGGCGGTCCGCAGGGCCTCGCGGTTCTCGAAGTATCGGTACAGTGTCGCGCGGGAACAGCCTGCGGCCCGGGCGATTTCGTTCATCCCGACGGTGGCCTGATCCTGCTGGGTGTAGAGCTGCTCGGCCGCGTCGAGTATCCGGTCCGCCGCGACCTCGGTGCGGCGGGACCCGAGCCAGTCCTTACTCTTGGGCATCAGGACTACACTCTAATCGGCACCGACAGCGGCCGCCGGACGTAGCTGCCGCCGGCCCATGTGATGCCCGACCCGTCGACCTCGAATTCCGGGCAACGAGAAAGCAATTCGGTCAACGCGACCCGGGACTGCATGCGAGCGGCGGCCGCACCCAGGCAGTGGTGCGCGCCGTGGCTGAAGGTCAGGATGTTGCGCGGGCAGCGGTTGACGTCGAGTTCGCCCGCGTCCGGCCCGTACTGGCGCTCGTCGCGGTTGGCCGACCCGTACAGCAGCAGCACTCGGCGTCCCGCCGGGATGTTGGTCTCCTCGATCGTCACATCGTGCGTGACCGTGCGGGCCAGGCCCTGAGCCGGCGAAGTCAGCCGCAGCAACTCCTCCACGGCGTCGGGGATCCGGTCGGGGTTGGCTACCAACAACTCTCGCTGGTCGGGTCGTTGATCCAGCAGCGGCATCGAACCGCCCAACATGCCGGTGACGGTGTCGTTGCCGCCGGTCACCATCGTGAACGTGAAGGCCAGGATCGACAGCGTGCCGGAGATGTCGCCGTCGGCGCCGACTCCGGCGGCGACCAGGTGGGAGATGGTGTCGTCCTCGGGGTCGGTGCGTCGGCGTTCGACCAACCCGGTGAAGTAGGCCATCATCGACCCGACCGCATCGCCGACGGTTTCCAGCGCTGCCCCGACGCCGCCTTCGGCCGTGTTCGCCGCGACGATGGCCTGCGTCCAGCCGTCGAATTGGGCCCAATCCTCTTCGGGCACACCGAGATAATGCGCGACCACCATCGACGGCAGCGGCTTGAACAGCTCGGTGACGATGTCGCCGCCGCCGTTAGAGCGCAACCCCTCGATGCGCTCCACGACGAACTCGCGAACCTTCGGCTCCACCGCCGCCACCTGGCGCGGCGTAAAACCGCGCGACACCAGCTTGCGGAATTCGGTGTGCACCGGAGGATCCTGCATGACAAACGGCGGGTTGTCTTGCAGCCCAATCATTTCCAAATCACCGTAGTTGACGGTGAGTCCCTGTGCGGAGGAGAACGTTTCGTGATCGCGGGCCGCGGCCCAGACGTCGGCGTGCCGGGACAACACGTAGTAGTCGTCCTCGGGATGCTTAGGCGGGACCACGTGATGCACGGGATCGTGGTCGCGTAGCGCGCGGTACATCGGCCAGGGATTGGGCCAGGTGTCGGCGGTGGCGAGCTCGAATTTGACCGGTGCGTTGTGAGACATAACCGCAGTCATGTCTCATTGGTACGACAGTGTCGACAAGATGTCAACCGTGTCGAGTGTGCATTGGTGGCTTCGAGTGTGCGTCCAGGGCGCGAAAAAGCGCCCGAATCCCGCCCTCAGCGCACACTCGCGCAACGTCAAAGAAGCTAGATCGCGGCGCCGGGATTCAGGATGCCAAGCGGATCCAGCGCCTCCTTGATGCGCCGGTTCAGGTCCATCGCCTCGGGCCCCAGGTACCCGTCCAGCCACGGTCGCTTCAGCCGGCCGACGCCGTGCTCGCCGGTGATCGTGCCGCCCAGCCCGACGGCCAGGTTCATGATCTCGCCGAACGCGACGTGGGCCCGCTGCTCCATGGCGGCGTCGGCGGGGTCGTACACGATCAGCGGATGGGTGTTGCCGTCGCCGGCGTGCGCGATCACCGAGATCATCAGGTCCCGCTCGGCCGCGATGCGAGCGATGCCGGTGACCAGCTCGCCCAACGCCGGCAGCGGCACCCCGACGTCTTCGAGCAGCAGTGCGCCCTTCTTCTCCACCGCGGGGATGCAGAATCGCCGGGCGACGATGAACGCCTCGCCCTCGTCGGGGTCATCGGTCGAAAACACTTCCGTCGCACCATTTTCGGCGAACACCGAGGCGATCACCTCGGCGTCGTCGGAGCCGGCGCGGCCCCGCTCGTCGGACCCGGCCACCAGCATGGCCGCCGCGCCGCGGTCCAGGTCCATCCGCAGCGTGTCCTCGACGGCGTTGATCGCCACCGAATCCATGAATTCCAGCATCGAGGGCCGAAGCCGGGCGGATACCCCGAGCACCGCGTCCACCGCGGCTTCCACGGAAGCGAAGCTGGCCACCACCACGCTCGACGCGTTCTGGGCGGGCAGCAGCCGCAGCGTCACCTCGGTGACGATGCCCAGCGTCCCCTCGCTACCCACGAACAGCTTGGTCAGCGACAGCCCCGCGACGTCCTTCAGGCGCGGGCCGCCAAGCCGGACCGCGGTGCCGTCGGCCAGTACCACCTGCATGCCCAGCACGTAGTCGGTGGTGACGCCGTATTTCACGCAGCACAGCCCGCCGGCGTTGGTGGCGATGTTGCCGCCGATGCTGCAGATCTCGTACGACGACGGGTCCGGCGGATACCAGAGGCCGTATTCCGCGACGGTCTTCTTCACCTCGGCGTTGAACAGGCCGGGCTGGCACACCGCGGTCCGGGTGACCGGGTCGACGGAGATAGCACGCATCTTCTCCGTCGACAGCACGATCCCACCGTCGAGCGCGGTCGCCCCGCCGGACAGGCCGCTGCCGGCGCCGCGCGGCACGACCGGAACACGGTTGGCGGTGGCCCAGCGCAGCACGGTCTGCACCTCTTCGGTGCTCAGCGGCCGTACCACGGCCAGCGGCTTGCCGGCCGACGGATCGAAGGCGCGGTCATGCCGGTATCCCTCGGTGATGGCGGGATCGGTCACCACCGTCCCGTCGGGCAGCTTGGCGATCAGGTCGGCTATCACGTCCACGCCCGAATTTTACGGCCCGGCGTCCTCGGCATACTCGGGTTCCTTGTCCAGCTCCCGCAGCGACGGCAGGCCGCATGCGACGAGGCCTATCAGCAGAATGGGCACCGCCAGCGCCAGGAACGTCGCCTTCAGCCCCGCCGCGTCGGCCAGGGGGCCGGCCACCAGCAAGCCCAACGGGCCCGCCGCATACATCAGCCCCGTCATCACCCCGACCACTCGGCCGCGCAGATGGTGCGGCGCCCGAGTCTGCATGACGTAGTTGTAGATCGGCTGGATCGGCCCGTAGACCAGGCCGATCACCCCACATAGCACCAGGATCACCGGCAACGGCGGCAGGAACGCGATGCCGACGGCCGCGGCACCGAAGATGAGGGTCGCGGTCAGCACGGCGGTGCGTCGCCGCGTGCGTTTCGAGAGCGCGACATAGCCCAGCGCGCCCACGACTCCGCCGACGCCGAGGGCCGCCAGCGCCCAGCCCAACTGCGCGGGCTGGTGATGTTCGCTGAAGTATTTGGGGAATAGCACGCTTTCCATCGGCAGGTAGAGGGCGGTGACAACCAGGTCGATCAACCCCAGCGTCCGCAACACCCGCAGGTTCCAGACGAAGCGGATTCCCTCGGCGACCCCGGACACCAGCCCCGCGGGCCGGGTCGCATCGTGCGGTTTGCCGGTGCCGGCGAGCCGCAGCGCCCCAATTGCGATGAACGACAACCCGAAACAGCCCGCCGTGACCCACATCGTGTTGATGCCGCCGACCGTGGCGATCATCAACCCGCCGATACCCGGGCCGACGATGTAGGCCAGGTTGAGTATCGCCTCGTAGACGCTGTTGGTGCGGTCCAACGACCAGCCGGCGCGGGCGGCGGCCTCGGGCAGCATCGACTGGCGCGCCGTGGTCCCCGCGGGATCGAAGGCCGCCGAAAAGAAAGCCAGCACGGCCAGCTCGGCGACGTTGATCGCGTCGCCACCGAAAGTCCATGCGATCACCGGAACGGCCGCCACCGCCGTGCCCGACAGCGAGTCGGAGACCAGCGAAATCCGACGACGGCCGAAATAGTCGACCGCGGTACCGGCGACGAGTGTGGAGAGCACCAGGGGGAGCGTCATGGCGGCGGCGACGATCGACGCGTCCTTCGCGCTGTCGCGGTGCTGCAGGGCGAGCCACGGAAACGCGACGATCGAGATGCCGGTACCAGCGGTCGCCAGCAGCGTGGCGAACAGGATCAGGAACGCCGGGCCGCGGCTAGTATGACTCATGGATACCGCGGAGAATCTAACCGCAAATCGGCACGGGAGCCAGTGGATTTCGTGGTCACGTCGGTGCGAATGCAGGATGTTCATGTGCTTGTCCACCCACGCACCCGCCAGCCGTTCGGTTCTCCGGTTGCTCCCGGTACCGGCTGGCCGGGCGATCGCGCCACCCCGCGGACCCCGGCCGCGCCCGATGCGGCACGGGTCGAGGTGCTGGCTGCCCAAGCCGAATCGATAGCCGAACTCGACGCCCTGAGCAGCGTCTGCCGGGCCTGCCCTCGGCTGGTCACTTGGCGCGAGGAGGTTGCCGTCCTCAAACGGCGCGCCTTCGCCGATCAGCCGTACTGGGGGCGTCCCGTGCCGGGCTGGGGATCCGAGCAACCGCGCCTGCTGATCGTGGGGCTGGCCCCCGCCGCCCACGGTGCCAACCGGACCGGACGGATGTTCACCGGTGACCGGTCCGGGGACCAGCTCTACGCGGCGTTGTACCGGGCCGGGCTGGTGAATCAGCCGACCAGTGTGGACGCCGCGGATGGGTTGCGGGCCAACGGAGTTCGGATCGCCGCCCCCGTGCGGTGCGCCCCTCCCGCCAACGCGCCGACGCCGGCCGAGAGGGACTCCTGCTGGCCGTGGCTGCAGGCCGAGTGGCGACTGGTGTCCGATCATGTCCGCGTCGTCGTGGCCCTGGGCGGATTCGCGTGGCAGATCGCGCTGCGACTGCCGGGCCCGTCCGCCGCGCGCAAGCCGCGGTTCGGCCACGGGGTCGTCGCGGATTTGACCCCCGGCGTGCGCTTGCTGGGCTGCTACCATCCGAGCCAGCAAAATATGTTTACCGGTAGGTTGACACCAGCAATGCTCGACGAAGTTTTTAGCGATGCAAAGAGGCTGGCGGACATTCGGTGACTGAAGTTCTGATTTCCGGCGCAAGTGTTGCCGGTACTGCGGCGGCATATTGGCTTGGACGCCACGGCTATTCGGTCACTCTGGTGGAGCGGCATCGGGGGCCCCGACCGGGTGGGCAGGCGATTGACGTCCGCGGTCCGGCGCTGACCGTGCTGGAGCGCATGGGATTGCTGGCCGCGGCCCAGAAGCGCAAGACGCAAATTCGCGGCTCGTCCGTCGTCGACCGTGACGGCAATGAACTGTCGCAGGACACCGAATCGACGCCCACCGGTGGTCTTATCGACAGTCCGGACGTCGAGCTGTTGCGTGACGACTTGGTCGAATTGCTTTACGGCGCAAGCCAATGGACTGCCGACTACATCTTCGATGACACGATCACCGCGCTGGACGACGACGGCGACGCGGTCACTGTGACCTTCGAGCGCGCGGCGCCACGCAGTTTCGACTTGGTCATCGGCGCCGACGGATTGCACTCCAACGTGCGCCGGCTGGTTTTCGGTCCCGAGGAGCAGTTCATCGAGAGGCTGGGCACCCACGCGGCGATCTTCACCGTGCCCAATTTCCTGGACCTGGACTACTGGCAGAAATGGCACTACGGCGACTCCACGATGGCCGGCGTCTACAGCGCCCGCAACAACACCGAGGCCCGGGCGATGGTGGGCTTCTGGGAAAGCGACCTGCGAATCGACTATCGCGACACCGAGGCACAATTCGCCGAGCTGGAACGGCGGATGGCCGACGACGGGTGGATACGCCCGCAGCTGCTGGAATACATGCGGACGGCCACCGATTTCTACTTCGACGAAATGTCGCAGATCAAGATGGACCGCTGGTCGCGGGGCAGGGTGGGTCTGGTCGGCGACGCCGGATACTGCTGTTCGCCGCTGTCGGGACAGGGGACCAGCGTCGCACTGCTGGGTGCCTACGTCATGGCCGGCGAGCTCGCGGCCGCCGCAAAAGGCGGGACAGACGACTACGCGGCCGGTTTCACCAACTACCACCGCGAATTCAACGACTACGTCAAGCGCAACCAATGGCTCGTCGTCGACAACATCCCGGGCGGTGCCCCGATACCGCAGGAAGTCTTCGACCGGATCGTCAATTCGATCACCCTCAAGGACTACTGACCGGGAACGTTCGCGTGGCATCCGGCGTTGATGGCAGCGTGCGTCTTTCCGTCCTCGACCTCGTCCCGGTTCGTACCGATCAGACGACCGGCGACGCGTTGGCGGCCACCGTGCAGCTGGCGCAGGCCGCCGACCGGCTGGGTTTCACCCGCTATTGGGTCGCCGAACACCACAACATGCCGTCCGTGGGTGCCACCAGCCCGCCGGTGGTGATCGCGTATCTCATCGCGCAGACCTCACGGGTGCGGCTCGGTTCGGGTGGGGTGATGCTGCCCAACCACGCGCCGCTGGCGGTGGCCGAGCAGTTCGCGCTGCTGGAGGCGGCCGCCCCTGGCCGCATCGACCTCGGCATCGGGCGCGCGCCCGGCTCCGACCCGGTGACCTCTTATGCGCTGCGGGGAGGACAGGACGGCCGCGACATCGAGAACTTCCCGGACTACCTCGACGACGTGGCGGCGTTGATGAGCGCGCGGGGGGTCCGGGTTCCGCTGCGCTCCGGCGACTACACCCTCAAAGCCACTCCCGCCGCCGTCGCCGAACCGAGCCTGTGGCTACTGGGCTCGTCGATGTACTCGGCGCAGTTGGCCGCGGCCAAGGGCCTGCCGTACGTGTTCGCCCATCACTTCTCCGGCAAGGGCACCGAAGAGGCCCTGGAGATCTATCGCTCGCGATTCAGGCCGAGTTCGGTGGCCGCGGAGCCCGTGACGTTCCTGACGGTGAACGCCGCAGTGGCCGAAACACGCGAGGAGGCAACGGCTTTGATGTTGCCCAACCTGCAGATGATGGCGAGGCTGCGGACCGGGCAGCCGCTCGGGCCGGTGCCGCTGGTCGAAGAGGCTCAGGTCGCGGAGCTGACTGGGCAGCAGCAGCGAATCGTGGAGAGCGGGTTGGAGCGCGCCGTGCTGGGCGCGCCGCAAGAGGCCGCTGAGCAGGTCCGCGCGCTCGCCGCCCGATTCGGCGTCGACGAGGTGATGGTGAACCCGGTCGCGTCGGCCACTCGGGGTACCGACCCCGCATCGGCGCCCGGCCGGGTCGCTACGCTCGAGCTGCTGGCGAAAGAGCTTTTCTAGTAACGCTTTTCGGAGTCGATCAGCCGACCTGCTCGGACTGGGTCGCATTGCTTTCCGGCGCGTGGCCGGCAATCCAATCCAGCAGATCACCCGACGGCAACGGCGGGCTGTGCACGAAGCCCTGGGTGATGGTGACGCCGTATCGGCGCAGCGCGCTCAACGTGACCTTGTCCTCGACCCCCTCGGCGACCAGGTCCGCGCCGAGGCTGTGTGCCAGCGCGACCGTCGACCGCACGATGGCGACCGACCGCGGGTCCTGGGCCAGTCGAGCGACGAATATTCTGTCGAGCTTCAACTCGTCAACCGACACATCCTGCAGGCGTGCCAGCGACGACCATCCGGTGCCGTAATCGTCCAGCGAGATGCGGACGCCGAGCCGCTGCAACGCGGCGACGGTATTGCGGGAGCGCGCCGAGTCCACCAGCGCGCTCTCGGTGATCTCGACGATGAG
>NZ_JAFAUS010000108.1 GCF_019243155.1 Mycobacterium sp. | reverse complement strand
GGTCGGCGGTGGCGTGAGGTTCTCGGCGACAGCGGGCTCCGTGTGCGGTACTACGCGGACGGCGCGGCGCGGATTACCGTGGGCGACCGCGCGTCGACGCTGGCGGTGCTGTCGGCGTTGGGAAAGGCCCCGCAGGCGGTCCAAGTGCGGTAAGAAAGGGCGTGGCTGCCTCACGACCTCAAAAACGTGATCCGATCGCTGCGGCACGCGACAACTGGGAACGCTCCGGTTGGGGCGACGTGGCGCAGGGCATGGTCGCGGTGACCTCGGTGATGCGTGCGCATCAAATCCTGCTGGCCCGCGTCGAGACGGCGCTGCGCCCGTACGACTTGAGCTTCTCCCGGTTCGAGTTGTTGCGGCTGCTGGCGTTCAGCCGGTCGGGAGCGTTGCCCATCACCAAGGCGTCGGACCGGCTTCAGGTTCACGTCACGAGCGTCACCCACGCGATCCGCCGGCTGGAGGCCGACGGGCTGGTGCAGCGGGTGCCGCACCCCACCGACGGGCGCACGACGTTGGTGCAGATCACCGAGCTGGGCCGCTCCACCGTGGAGGACGCCACCGTCACGCTCAACAAGCAGGTGTTCGCCGACACCGGGATGTCCGACAACGACTCGCAGGCACTGGTGACGTCGATCGAAACGTTGCGGCGCAACGCGGGGGATTTCTAGTCTGCGGCGAAGTCCTCAATGCTGCAACTCATTTGAGTTCAGCAATGAGCCCGGTGACCAATCTAGTTGTTTGTTGGTGGCGGATGGGTCTGGAGTTGGAAGGGTTCGTACCACCACCAGTCGGCGCGTTCGCCGGTGGGTCCCGGGCACGGTGGGACGGTGGACGGGGGTTGAGTTGGTGGGCGCGCCAGCGATCCCGCGCTGAGTAATCGGCCAGCGCTGTCGGTGACGATGAGAGCCTCTGCGGGTCCGTTGATGGTGATGCCGCCGCTGTGGTGCAGCCGGTGGTGATAAGGGCATAGCAGCACCAGGTTAGCCAACTCGGTGGGGCCACCGTCTTCCCAGTGCCGGATGTGATGGGCGTGCAGGCCGCGCGTGGCCCCGCAACCGGGAACCGCACACGTGCGGTGGCGGTGCTCGAGGGCGCGGCGAAGCCGCCGTTTGATTAGGCGGGTCGCCCGGCCGGCACCGATAACCTTGCCGTCACGTTCGAACCAGACTTCACAGGTGGCATCACAGGTCAGGTATTGGCGCTCGGCGTCGGTGAGCAGCGGACCCAAATGCAGTGCCGCAGCGGGCTGTTCGACGTCGACGTGCACCACCACGGTGGTGTGATGTCCGTGTGGCCGGCGGGCCGCCTCGGCGTCCCATCCGGCCTCGACCAGGCGCATAAACGCCTCGGCGGTGGTGGGCAACGGGGGCCGCTGGACTGATGCGCGCTCGCCGTCGCCGCGTTCGTGCGTCCACTGGGCGATCAGCGCATCACGATGAGAAGCCAGCGCCGCGTCGAACTTCGCCGCGTCCAGGTGCGGAAGCGCGATCCGCCAACAGGTGAACTCCTCGGTGCGGGTCGTGGTGATTGAGGGCTGGGGTGTAGGCCGAGAATCGGGTTCGGGTCGCGGTTCCAGCTGGACCGCGGTGCGCAGCTGATTGACCGTAGCGACCCGGGCCAACTCCGCGTAATGCTCATCAGATCCCTCGCCGGCCCGCGCCGCGATGACGCCGACCTGATCCAGCGACAGTCGGCCCTCTCGCATGCCTTGGACGCAGCGCGGGAACTCCTTCAGCCGGCGCGCGATGGTGGTGATCGTATGGGCGTTTCCCGATGACGCGCCGAGCTTCCAGGCCACCAATGCGGCTACCGACCGCGCGCCCGTGGCGCCGCACAGCTCATCGCGATCCAGCTCGGCCACGATCTCCACGATGCGTCCATCAATCGCGTTGCGCTGACCGGTCAACTCTGCCAACTCCTCGAACAACACCTCCAGACGCTGCGCAGGGCTTACCGCCGCGGGAGGCGATGCGGTTGAGGACATGGCTTTCATCATTGCAGCCGGGTACGACAAGTTTTGGATGCCGATCCGTGCCGGGCGTGATCCATCTGCTAAGCGGTACAGCCTTATTGGCAGCAAGACGCCGCTATCACTGCATCCTTCAGCTGTCGCGCAGCATCTCGATGACGGCGCTGAAGTCCTTATCGGCGTGGTCCGCCGCGAATTTGGCGTAGATGTCGGCGGCGTGCGTACCCAGCGGGGCGGCGGACCCGGTTGAGGTCACCGCGTCCATCGCCAGACCCAGGTCCTTGTTCATCAGCGCAGTCGCAAAGCCCGGCTTGAAGTCGTTGTTGGCCGGCGATGTCGGAACCGGGCCGGGCACAGGGCAATTGGTGTGCACGGACCAGCAGTTGCCGGTCGCGCCGGTGATGACGTCAAACAGGGATTGCGCCGACAGCCCGAGCTTCTCGGCCAGCAGGAACGCCTCACCGATCGCGATCTGCTCCACCGCCAGCACCATGTTGTTGCACACCTTGGCGGCCTGACCCGCCCCGGCCGCGCCGCAGTGAATGATCTTGCCCGCCATGGGTTCCAGCACCGGCCGCGCCCGTTGCAGGGCGGTCTCGTCACCGCCCACCATGAAAGCCAATGTCCCCGCGACCGCGCCCTTCACTCCGCCCGAGACGGGCGCATCGAGTTGAGCAACGCCGTGCGATTCCGCCAGCGAATTCACTTCGCGGGCATCGTTGACCGAGATCGTGGAGCTGTCGATGAACAGCGCGCCCGGTCGCGCGGCAGGCAGAATCTCGGTGTAACAGCGTTTCACCAATTCGCCATTGGGCAGCATTGTGATGACGACGTCCGAGCCGGCGACCGCGTCGGTGGCGTTGTCGAAACCGGTGACGCCGGTGGCGGTCGCGGCGGACAGCGCCGCGGGCACCGGA
>NZ_JAFAUS010000472.1 GCF_019243155.1 Mycobacterium sp. | reverse complement strand
TCCCAACCGGCCATCGCCCGGTCGTAGAGCCAACCGCCCGCCGATTGCACGACGTCGGCGGCGCTGGCGGCGACGACGTCGAGCCGATATCGCAGACATTCACCGTCGGCGCCCGTCGCGTGCGACGCGCCGGCCCGGTTGTTCTTCCTGACGTCAAACGTTGGAGCGGCCATCGATCCATTCCTCGTCATGGGGCTGCGTCGCATCCGCTGCGCGCGACGCGACTCACGGGACAGCGTGACACTTTTGCCGAAATTTGTAAAGCTTCCGGTCGCTCGTCAGGAACCGCGGCGCGCCTTCAATTCGGCGAGAACCTCGTCCGTGTGCTGCCCGAGTTCTGGTGCCGCAGAACGCGGTGCCCAGGGTGTGCCGTGGAAATCCGCCGGTGTGGCCACCATCGGCACGCTCGCTTCGCCATCCGGCACGTCGACGATGCCTCCCGCGGCATGGAACTGCTCATCGGCGACGACATCTTCGAGGCTGTTCACCGGGGACCAGAAGAAATCGGGTTCACCCTTGAAGATCTCCGCCCATTCGTCCAGTGGGCGCGTGGCAAAGGCGGCGTCCAGTTCGCCGATCAACTCCCTCGAGTTGACGAAGCGGGCGCCGGCGTCGCTGAACCGGGGATCGTCCAGCCACTCGGGGTGGCCGACGGCCCGACACAGCGGCGGCCAATGCCGGTCGCCCTCGAGGCCGACGATCCAGAATCGGCGCCCGTCGCCGGCCGCGTAGTTGTTCATGCACGGGTTGCCCATCGTCTCGCGTTGCCCGACGGCGATCGGCTGGCCGGTCAGCAGGTAGGTGTTCAGGTCGAAGCTCACGGTGTAGGCGCCCTGGCGATAGAGCGACGTGGTCACCAGCTGGCCGGTCCCCGTGCGTTCGCGCGCGAGCAGCGCCGCGCAGACCGCCGCGGCGAGTGTCATGCCGGCCGAGTGATCCCCCATGCCGCCGCGCTGGAACGGCGGTGTGTCCCCGGGCCGGGTCAGCAGGCTCGCCACACCGGCGCGCGACCAGAAGGCGGCGACGTCGAACGCCGCGCGATCGGCATCGGGTCCGGTCTCGCCGTATCCGGTGATGAGCCCGTAAACCAGCCTGGGGTTGCGGGACGACACGGACTCGTAGTCGAATCCGAGCCGCGCCAGCGCGCCGGGACGGACGTTGGTGACGAAAACGTCTGCGTCAGCGAGCAATTCGAACGCGGTCTCGCGGTCTGCTTCGGCCGACAGATCCAAGACGATGCTGCGCTTGGAGCGGTTGTCCATCTCGAACGGCGGGTTGACCCCCAGATCGCAGCCGAGCATCCGGCCGAACAGGCGCCCGGGGTCGCCCGTCGGCGGTTCGATCTTGATGACGTCGGCGCCCCAGTCGGCCAGGATGCCGGCGGTGGCCGGTCCGGCCACCCAGACTCCGAGCTCGACGACTTTGATGCCTTCCACCGGTCCGGCCATGGGTTCGTTCCTACCGTCTGGCCCAACCGAGTGCACGCATTCTTCGGTGTTTTCCAGGAATCCGATCAGCTCGCCAAAGGCTGCTTTCGGGCTGCGAAGGGACCGTCGTGGTCGAATGCCGCGCGGTTGGCGTTGACGTAGTCGGCCACCGACATGGGCTTGTGTCCGCTGATGACCTCGACGAGATTGTTTTCCCCGGCGAAGATGCCGTCCTGGTAATCCTGGGCGACGCTGCTGATGTGCTGCACGAAGAACTCCGTGCGTCCCAGATCGGTCAGCACGGCCGCGAACGTCGGGATATCGACCGGCTCGTAGCGGACGGGCATGGCGAGCGCGTCCGAGAGTTCGTCGGCGATGCCGTAGTGGTCGAGTTCCCGGGAGCCGACCAGCGGGTAGATCTGGCGGTCGTGGGGGGCGGGATTCTGCAGGATCGCGGCGATCACCCGGGCTTGGTCGACCCCGGAGATGGGCGCGTGCCGCCCGGTGCCGAACGGCAACCGCAGCACCCCCTCGTTGCCGTCACGCATCCACTGCCATTTGAGCCACTCGGCGAAGAAGGTCGGGCGCAGGTGCGTGGTGCCGAATGCGGCACGGTCCAGTAACCTCTCGGCAAGCCAGTGCTGCTGTGCTGCATTGCTTTTCGCTTCGCGCCGCGCCGAGATCTGCGACATGTTGACCACGGCCCGCACACCGGCTTCGCTGGCGGCCTGCGCGAAGATCGTGGTGGCCAGCACCAGGCTGCCCGGTGCGATCGGGTAGCAGAAGTAGGCCGCGCCCACCCCGGACATGGCCGAACTGACCGCCCGGAAATCGAGCAGATCGCCTTCGACGATCTCGGCGCCCCTGGCCGCCAGTGCCTCCGACCTCTGATCCGTGCGATGCACGAAGGCCCGCACCCGATGCCCGGCATCGAGCAGCATTTCGACGGTGGGCGCACCGGTATTGCCGGTCGCGCCGGTAATGAGGAACAACTGATCCACTGGCATCTCTTGCCTCCTTGCTGACTAACGTCTCCGTTAGTTATGATCTAAGCACGAATATCTGAGTAATGCAAACGTTAGTTAGAAGGAGCCGGATGGAGTTCGAGAAGCGGCTGCAGGATCGGCAGCAGTGGTCGATCGGCGACGGCTGTTCGATGTCGAAGGTGCTCGAGTTGCTGAGCACCAAGACGACATTTCAGGTTATTCGCGAATTGTTTTTCGGCACAACGCGCTTCGAGGATTTCGTGGAGCGGATTCAGACGTCGGCGCCGGCGGTGTCGCGGGCGCTCAAACAGCTCGAGTCCGCGCAGATCGTCAACCGCACCCCGTACCAGGAGCCGGGCAGGCGGGCCCGGGACGAGTACCGCCTGACCGAGGCGGGGGAAGATCTGCTGCCGGTTTTCCTGTCGCTGGTGCAATGGGGTGACAAGTACCTGCAGGGCGGGCGGGCGACCTTGTCGTTCGTCGACGCCGGCACCGGCGAATGCCTCGGGGTCCGGGTGACTCCCGAGTCCGACGCCCCTGTCAAGCGGTCTTCGGATATCCAAATACGGCGCAGCGGGCGTGAATCGCGCCGCAACAAGGTCTAGCCTCGCCTTATGAGTCTGGTCGCCGGACGTGGTCCGCTCAGCAGTGATCCGGCCGGGCGGTTCGCCCCCGCACTACCCGGTGAAGTCGTCTACATCGAGCCACATCCGCGACGGGTACAGGCACTGCGCGACGGGCGCCCGGTGATCGACACCGAGCGCGCGCTCATGGTGCACCGGCGCGGTCAGCCGCTCAGCTACGTCTTCCCGGCCGACGAAATCGGCGACCTACCGGCCGAGCCCGAACCGGAGGCGCCGGGCTTCGTCCGAGTTCCATGGGATGCGGTGGACGTGTGGCTCGAGGAAGGCCGCAAGCTGGTGCACTACCCGCCCAATCCGTATCACCGCATCGACTGCCGCCCGACGAAACGTCGCCTGCGCGTTGCGATCAACGGCGCCACACTGGTCGACACCGAGGACACGATGATCCTGTTCGAGACCGCGCTAGAGCCGCGGCTCTACGTCGATCCGTCCCACGTGCGCACCGATCTACTGCAACCCTCGCAGACGTCGAGTTACTGCAATTACAAGGGCTTTGCGAAGTACTGGTCGTTCGGCCTGGACGACCTCGTCTTGCCGGACGTCGCCTGGTGCTATCCGGACCCACCACCGGAAAGCCTTCCCATCAAAGGCTTTCTGAGCTTCGACGATGCCCGCGTCGACGTGCTCGCCGAACTTCCCCTCAGGCCCCGTAGCTAGGGCGTCCCAGCTTCAGCGCGTGCTGAGCGATCATGTTGCGGAAGACTTCCAGTGTGCCGCCGTAGATTCCCATCGGCAACGCCAACCGGAAAAGGTATTCCGCCGCGCCGTCGTCGGCGGAGCCCTTGGTATCGGTCGGCAACACCGACGCGGTCCCCATCATGTCCATCAAATCCGGGGAGATGTCCCGCATCGTCTGAGCCAACGCCACACGGCCGAACATCCCGGGGGTGGACAGCGCCGCCTCCATCCGCGCGACGCTGCGCCCCAGCCGGTATTTCACCGAGTCGTCCAGCGAATCCTGTTGGCCCACTTGTGCGGCCACTCCGTCCAGGGCCTCGGCCATCAGCCGGCCATGCTCCGACATCGCGGCGATGTTCTGCAGGCCGTGGTCTTCCGCGTCGAGGAGGCCGTGCTCGGAGTCCAGCGCGGAGCGCATCACCGTCCAGCCGGCGTTGACCTCACCGATCCGGTAGAGGTCGTCCACGCGGACGTCGCTGTAAAAGACGATGTTGGTGCGGTCACCGTCCACGGTACGGATCGGCTGAATGTCGACGCCCGGCGAATCGAGCGGCACCAGGAACATGGTCAGGTTCTTGTGTTTCGGTCCCTGCGGGTCGGTGTTGGTGAGCAGGAAGACGTACTGCGCGTTCTGCGCGTTGGAGGTGAACATCTTGGAGCCGTTGATAATCCAGCTAGATCCATCTCCGTCGCGCGCCGCGCGAGTCTTGCAGGTGGCGACGTCGGATCCACCCTCGGGCTCGGTGTAGCCCAGGCACAGCCGGATGTCGCCGGCCAGCACCCCGGGCAGGACCCTGTCGCTGAGTTCGGCCGCGCCGAATTGTTGCACCAACCGCGCGACCACGGACGTGGTGCCCCAGTGGTACCAGGGCGTGTGCGCCCGCGCGATTTCCAGCTCGAAGATTCTGCGCTGGACTGCAGTGAACCCGCCTTCGGATTCCAGCTTCCAGCTCCTGGCGAGATAACCCTGTTCACCCAGGGCCAAATGCACCTGCTCGTCGAAGTTTTCACCGAGTTCACGGTCGCGCCGGCGCACCTCGTCGGTGACGTGCTTGGCGATGAACTCCCGGGTCTGATCAAAGAATTCCTGATCCTCGGGAGAAAGGTCGACGTGTGAGAAGTCCATTTAAATCGCGTCGATGACCTCGGTGCGGAAACGCTCGAGTGTGTCGAGCGCATGCGCGATGCTGTCCCCGGGCAGATGCACGCTGACCCACGTAACACCAACGGCGGCAAGCTTTTCCAGGCCACCGAGGTAAGCGTCGGCGTTGAAGTCTTCGCTGGACGGGTTGCCACCCTCGAAGTTGGTGAAGGTGATGTCGAGTGCCGACCAGTCCTTGCCGACGGCTTCACAGCGGCGCCGCAGATCGTCGATGGCCGTCGACAGTTCTTCGGGGGTGGTGATCGACGCCGTGCCCGCCGTCTGCGCCAGTTGCGGCGGGGCGGGAAAGGGACACCAGCCGTCACCGTACTGCGCGACCCGCTGCCGGGCGGTCGTGGTGTTGCCGCCGATCCAGATCGGCGGATGCGGGCTGCTGACCGGTCGCGGATGTGCCGTGATTCCCTTGGCGCTGAAGTGCTTTCCCTCGAAGGTCAGGTCGTCGCCGGTCCAGATCGCCCGGATCATCTGCAGTGCTTCCTCGAAGAGTTCGGCGCGCTCGTCGTACGTCACGCCCAATGCCGCGAATTCCCTCTTGAGATAGCCCACACCCACCGCGAGCGTGAAGCGGCCGCCGGAGAGCAGGTCCAGGGTCGCACCAGACTTGGCCACCACGAACGGGTTTCGATACGGCAGCACCACGATGTTGGGGATCAGCCGCAGGGTCGTGGTACGGGCGGCAGCGTAGCCCAGTGCCACAAAAGGGTCGACGGCATCGTGGCCGCCGGCCTGAAGCCAGCGCTGCGACGGCGCGGGGTGGTCGGTGAATCCGAAACCGTGGATGCCCGCCGCCTCGGCGGCGGCGGCCACCTTCGCGATCCCCTCCCCGCTCACCAACTCGGGGTTGTACGGATGACTGTGCATCGGGTGCGTGAAGGTGAAGCGCATCGGCGGCTGTCCGGTCGTCAGAATCGAGCGCTGGCGTCGATCGAGGTGTCGGTGGTGCGCAACGGCCGGATCAGCGCCTCCTGGGCGAACGAGCACAGCAAGTCGCCCTCTTCGGCGTGGACGGCGCCGCGCACGTAGGACATCCCGGCGCCGACCTGGGTGCTCTCGTGGGTGTAGAGCAGCCAGCCCTCCCAGCGCAGCGGTTCGTGAAACGCGACCGAGATGCTCATCGGTGCGGTGGACACCGTCAGGTGTGCCTGGCTGGTGCCGATGCCCGGGTGCGCGCGCATCGTGGTGGAAATCCCCAGATGCCCGGTGAAGTAGGCGATGAGCGCTTTGGCCAGGTCGTCGCGGGCCGGGATCGGGTCGTAGTGCAGCCAGGCGTAGAGCTCCGGCGGCCCGACCTCGTCGGGGCTGTTGACGTCGAGGACGTCGACGAGACGCAACTCCCGCCCGTCCATCGGCATTTCCGAGTAGTTGGCGTCGGCCGGCGCTGCGACGTCGGGCCGTGGCAGGTGGTGGCGGATGACGTCGGCCGTCGGCACGTCCGCCAGCACCGTGATGCTCAGGCAGCGCCGGCCGTTCTGGTGCACGGCGACCACGGCGGTGGCCGTGGACCGGCCTTCGGCCACGACGTCGAGGATCAACTCGATCGGCGGTCCGACGGTGATGGCACGGGAGAACACCGCGTGCGCCGAGCGCACCGACTTGTCCGGGAATCGCTTTGCCACAGCCACGATGGCCTGCGCGAGAACCTGGGTGCCCTCCACGACCTGCCGGCCGTCCTGACCGGCGATTCCGGTGTCGCCGGTGAACCGGTCGGGCCCGTCAGCCTGCACATCGAACAGATCCAGCAGGCTCTGCACCGACCACTGCGTCTGCTCAGATTCTGTGGTCAAATTCGCTCCACCTCTCGTGCTTGCAGCTCACGGCTCAGCGTGACACTTTGAGTAGGATTTGTAAAGCTTGACTAACAACACGGCAACCCGGTGGGTTACTCGGTCAACGAAAAGCACAGAGAGGCAACGGAATTGGGCATCGTAACCAGCACTTCAGAGACCGCTTTCAGCGAGTGCGCCGAAACCGTCTACGACTTCGTCACCAACCCGGAGAACTGGACGAAGACCTACCCCGGCAGCGCTCATATCGGCAACCTGCCGTCGCTTCCACTTAAGGTCGGCGACACCTGGGAGGAAGCAGGTCCGGACGGCAACCGGATCTTCAGCTGGCAGCTGGCCACCGCCGATCGGCCCCGGCTGTTCGTGTTCACCTCGGTCGGCCGCCTGGGTCACGATCGCGAAGGGAACGGCGGAATGCCGGGCCGGATCACCGTCACGTACCGGTTCACCCGGCCCGGGCGGGACATCACACTGTTCGCCCGGACCATGACGATCGAGGCGGATAAGCACGCGCCGCTGCCGGACCAACTCTTTGCGCAGGTCAATCCAGCGAAGATCGACGCCTACCATGAAGCCGTCGCGCGCGAACTCGCCAAGCCGCAACATTGACACCGGTACCCGCGGTACGTGACACTTTTGCTGTGTTTTGTAAAGCGGGAGTAGTGCCCGAAGGCGTGCGCGGATGATTCCCGAGCCGCTGGCCAACGGGTTTTGCTTCGGCGAGGGCCCGCGCTGGTTCGAGGGCCTGCTGTGGTTCTCCGACATGCTGGGCGAAGCGGTGCACACCACCACCATGCGCGGCGCGCTGACCACGCTGGAACTGCCCGGGCGCAGCCCGTCGGGTCTGGGTTTCCGCCCGGACGGGTCCCTGCTGATCGCGTCGACCGAAGACCGGCAGGTGTTGCGCTACGACGGCGAGACCGTCACGACCATCGCCGACCTCGCCGACCTCGCGCCGGCCAACCTCGGCGACATGGTCATCGACGACGCGGGCCGTGCGTACATCGGGTCGCAGGCCTTCACCGGCGGCGTCATCATCCGCCTCGATCCGGACGACAGCGCGACGATCGTGGCCGACGACCTGGAGTTTCCCAACGGGATGGTGATCACGCCGGACCGTAAGACGCTGATCGTCGCCGAGTCGACCGGCCGCCGGCTCAGCGCGTTCACCATTTCCGGTGACGGCGGGCTGGCCGAGCGGCGGGTGTTCGCCGACGGCCTGGACGGTCCGCCGGACGGCATCGCACTGGACGCCGACGGAGCGGTGTGGGCGTCGATGACCCTGGCCCATCAGTTCGAACGAATCGTTGCGGGAGGCGAGGTGACGGACCGCATCGACATCGGCGACCGGGTCGCCATCGCCTGCGCGCTCGGCGGCCCCGAGCGCCGCACGCTGTTTCTGTTGTCGAGTACCGACGCGTATCCTCAGCGCCTGGTCGGCACCCGGCTTTCCCGATTGGACGCCGTCACTGTCGGCACTCCCGGCGCCGGCTTGCCTTGACCCCGAGAGGTGCATGAGTGACCGATTCCTATTACGAGCTGATCGACGACGCCGACACCCTGGGCCAGAAGTTTCGGGCGACGGATTTGGCGCGCGGCACCTGGTCGTCGGCGATCCAGCACGGCGGCCCGGTGTCAGCCCTGCTGGTCCGGGCGCTGGAACGGTGTGAACAGCGGGACGACACCCGCATCGGGCGGGTCGTCATCGACCTCCTCGGCGGGGTGCCGGCCGAGGGAGACCTGTGGGTCAGTTCGCAACTGCAGCGTGGCGGCAAGCAGATCGAGCTGGTAACCGCCGAGATGCTGGCGCCGGGTCCGGACGGTCAGCCCCGGCCGGTTGCGCGGGCCAGCGGGTGGCGCCTGCAGCAGCAGGAGACCGAGGCTGTGGCTCATGCCGCGGCGCCGCTGCCCGGACCGAGAGCCGAGGCCTACAACCGCAATCTCAAGGCGCGGGATTGGGACCGCAACTACGTCCACAGCCTCGAGTGGCTCTGGCTGACCGAGCCGCTGAGCGAAGGCCCCGGCGAATCGTGGATCAACCCGATGGTGGACCTCGTCAACGGTGAGACCATGACACAGCTGGAGCGGTTGTTCGCGGTGGCCGACTGCGCCAACGGCATCGGCAGCAAGCTGGACATCACCAAGTGGACGTTCCTGAACACCGACCTGGCCGTACACGTGTTCCGCGTTCCAGACGGTGACTGGGTGGGTATTCGCGCGGAGACCGATTACGGGCCGGACGGCATTGGGACGACGGTGGGCACATTGTTCGACGAGCGCGGTGCGGTCGGCGCCATCCAGCAGTGCGTGCTGGTGCGCAAACGGCCCCGCCGGGACTGACTGAGGGAGCGAAAACATGAGTCAGTCGGCGCAGACGATGGACACCGACACCTCGACCCGGCAGAAGATTCTTGCCGCCACCGCCGAGGTGCTCGGCCGAAATGGCAAGACCAAACTCAGCCTGTCCGACGTCGCTACCCAGGCGGGCGTCTCGCGCCCAACCCTGTACCGCTGGTTCGCGTCGAAAGAGGAGTTGCTCTCGGCCTTTTCGAGCTACGAACGACACGTCTTCGAAACCGGCTTGGTCAAGGCCACCGCGGGGCTGAAGGGGGTCGACAAGCTCGACGCGGTACTGCGGTTCATCGTCGAGTATCAGCATTCGTACTCTGGTGTCCGCATGGTCGACGTCGAACCCGAGCACACCATCGCCCAGTTCTCCTGGGTCATCCCGCAGATGCGTGAAGGCCTGCAGCGCCACCTGCCAGGACCCAATGCCGCGGTGAAGGCGGCGACGGTGATCCGAATCGCCATCTCGCACTATATCGTTCGCAGCGACGACGCCGATCAGTTCCTCGCGCAGTTGCGGCACGCGGTCGGGATCAAGGGCAGCTGACCCTACGTCTGACCGAACACGTATCGCCCCAGCGCCCACGCCCGAAAGCCGGGTGGCTCCGCTCGCTGTACGCGCTTGCCGTTCTGAAACAACTCCTCTTGCCGCACAAAGTTGTCGGCAATGGCCTCCTCCCACGCCTTCGTCGGGCCGGCGCCATAGGACTGCCACGGCACCAGGTCATCCATGACGACCGCGGTGCTTTTACAGGAGAGGGCACGCATGTTCACGATGTCGGCGCGCGCGTCCTCGTATTGGTGGCCGCCGTCGATGAATATCAGGTCGAAGCGCAGATCGGGATTGGCGTCCGCAAAAGCGGGAACCGTCTCGCGCGAGTCGCCGGTGATGAGTGTGTGACGGCCCGGGAACTTCTTGTCGATCAGCTTTTTGTTGACCGCGACTGAGGCGTGTTCGCCGAGGTCGAACGAAACCACCGTGGCGTCGGGCACATGCCTGAGCATCGCGTAACTGGAACATCCGGCGTTGAAACCGATTTCCGCGATCGAGCGCGCGTTGATGCGTCGGGCGAGATGTGTCAGATACAGCAACTCTTCGGCAGAGCTCGACCCTTCCCCGGCCCCCAGCTGCCGAAACAGCAGCCGCCAATACAGCCTTCTCTCAACCTGTTTCATGTGCTTCAAGGTCGGGAGCGCCCCACTCATGGCGAAATAGATTCCCATCGGCGGAGTTTTAGAAACTTCGCTATTGAGGCTAGTCGAACAGCACCGCGGCGTTGAGGTAACCGCTCGGGTCCAACGCGGACTTCACCGCCCGCATCGCGGCGATGTCGGCCGGCTCCCGTGACATGCCGAGGTAAGGCCGCTTGCGGGTGCCCACACCGTGTTCGGAGCTGACATTGCCCCCGCAGCGCGCGATCAGGTCCATCATCGGCTCATACAGCTCCCGGTCGCTCGCGCACCGCAGGACATTGAGGTGCAGGTTGCCCTCACCGATGTGACCGAACAGCACCGGCAGCGCGTCGGGAGCGTGCTTGCCGACCAAATCGACTGCCTCCCTTGCGAATCTGTCGATGGACGACAGCGGCAGCGAGACGTCGAACTTCAGCGGCGGGCCG
>NZ_JAFAUS010000407.1 GCF_019243155.1 Mycobacterium sp. | reverse complement strand
AACAGGTGATCTTCCCATGATCTTCTCGAAGGGCCACGGCACCGAGAACGACTTCGCGGTGCTGCCCGACCCGCAGGCCGAGCTGAGTCTGGGCGCCGCGCGGGTGGCCGCGTTGTGCGACCGGCGGCGCGGGCTGGGGGCCGACGGGGTGTTGCGGGTGACCACCGCCGGCGCGGCTCTGGCCGCAGGTGTGCTCGACCGGCTGCCTGACGGCGTCGGTGCGGGCGACTGGTACATGGACTACCGCAACGCCGACGGCTCCACCGCCCAGATGTGCGGCAACGGTGTGCGGGTCTTCGCCCACTACCTGCGCGCCAGCGGCATGGAGACCCGGGACGAATTCGTGGTCGGGTCGCTTGCCGGCGCGCGCCCGATCGTCGTTCACCGCGCCGACGCGACCGCGGCCGACATCACCGTCGACATGGGCAAGGCCAACGCGCTCGGCAGCGGGGGACAGGCGTTCACCGCGACGGTCGGCGGCCGCCCGTTCGCCGGCATGGGCGTCGACGTCGGCAACCCCCACCTGGCGTGCGTGGATCGGGATCTGACGGCCGACACGCTGGCCGCGCTCGACGTGGCGTCGCCGGTGAGCTTCGACCACGCGCAGTTCCCGGACGGGGTCAACGTCGAGATCGTCACCGCACCGGCCGACGGGGCGATCAGCATGCGCGTGCACGAACGCGGTGTGGGCGAAACCCGCTCGTGCGGTACCGGAACCGTCGCCGCGGCGGTCGCCGCGCTGGCCGGCGCGGGCGCCGACACCGGCACGTTGGCCGTGCGCGTGCCGGGCGGCGAAGTCGTCGTCACCATCACCGATGCGACCAGCTATCTGCGCGGCCCCTCGGTGCTGGTGGCCAGTGGAGAAATCAGCGAGGAATGGTGGCGCGGACTTCAGCGTTAATTCAGATGCACGACACAGGTTTGGCGTGCATCATTTCTTATTGCCTATGACATATCCCGAATTTCGCGATAACGCGCCCACGGCCACCGAGCCGAGCACGGGCGAACTCGCTCTCGAAGACCGTTCCGCGCTGCGCCGTGTCGCCGGTCTGTCGACCGAACTCACCGACGTCTCCGAAGTCGAATACCGCCAGCTTCGCCTCGAACGGGTAGTCCTGGTGGGCGTCTGGACCGACGGCACCGCCGCCGACAGCCGGGCCAGCATGGCCGAATTGGCCGCGCTGGCCGAGACCGCGGGCTCTCAGGTGCTCGAAGGGCTGATCCAGCGCCGCGACAAGCCGGACTCGTCGACCTACATCGGCTCGGGCAAGGCACAGGAGTTGCGCGAAGTCGTGCTGGCGACCGGTGCCGACACCGTCATCTGCGACGGCGAACTGTCGCCGGCGCAACTGACCGCGCTGGAAAAGGCCGTCAAGGTCAAGGTCATCGACCGCACCGCGCTGATCCTCGATATCTTCGCCCAGCACGCCACCAGCCGGGAGGGCAAAGCGCAGGTGTCGCTGGCCCAGATGGAGTACATGCTGCCGCGGCTGCGTGGTTGGGGTGAGTCGATGTCCCGGCAGGCCGGTGGTCGCGCCGGCGGCAGCGGGGGCGGCGTGGGCCTGCGTGGTCCCGGTGAAACCAAGATCGAGACCGACCGGCGCCGGATTCGCGAGCGGATGGCCAAGCTGCGCCGCGAGATCAAGGAGATGAAGCAGGCACGCGACACGCAGCGCAGCCGACGGCTGCACAGCGACGTGCCGTCGATCGCCATCGTCGGCTACACCAACGCCGGCAAGTCCAGCCTGCTGAACGCGCTGACGGGTGCCGGGGTGCTGGTGCAGGACGCGTTGTTCGCCACGCTGGAGCCCACCACCCGGCGCGCGGAGTTCGATGACGGCCGGCCGGTGGTGCTCACCGACACCGTTGGATTCGTCCGGCACCTGCCCACCCAGCTGGTCGAGGCGTTTCGCTCCACCCTGGAAGAGGTCGTCGACGCCGATCTGCTGGTGCACGTGGTCGACGGCTCCGACGTCAATCCGCTGGCCCAGATCAACGCGGTCCGTCAGGTGGTCTCCGAAGTGATCGCCGACTACAGCGTTGATAGCGGCGATGCGCCGCAGGAGCTGCTGGTGGTCAACAAGGTCGACGCCGCGAGTCCTCTGATGCTGGCCAAGCTCCGGCACGCGCTGCCCGGCGCGGTGTTCGTGTCGGCCCGCACGGGCGACGGTATCGAGGCGTTACGGCGACGGATGGCCGAGCTTGCCGTGCCCGCCGACACCGCCGTGGACGTGGTAATCCCGTACCACCGCGGCGATCTGGTGGCCCGTCTGCACGCCGCCGGGTGTATTCAGCAGGAGGAGCACAGCGCCGAGGGCACCCGGATCAAGGCGCGGGTCCCGATGGCGCTGGCCGGGCGCCTGCGGGAGTTCTCCGCCGACTGACACCCCGACCCCGCCAATTCCCGACCAACCGTCCGGTTGGTATATGTTGGGCGACAGGGTCCCGAGTCGCCGGAGGTCGTTCATGAGCAGTGCCATCAAGTACCAGCGCACTCTTTTCGAGCCGGAGCACGAATTGTTCCGCGAGTCGTACCGGGGCTTCCTGGAACGCCATGTCGCGCCCTATCACGACGAATGGGAAAAGGCGAAAATAGTCGACCGGGGTGTCTGGCAGGAGGCCGGTAAGCAGGGCTTCCTCGGTATGGCGGTGCCCGAGGAATATGGCGGTGGCGGCGACGCCGACTTCCGCTACAACATGATCATCACCGAGGAAACCGCCGCCGGCCGCTACGGCGGCATCGGCTTCGGCCTGCACAACGACATCGTGGCGCCGTACCTGCTGGCCCTGGCCACCGAGGAGCAGAAGCAGCGCTGGTTGCCGAAGTTCTGCTCGGGCGAACTGATCACGGCGATCGCGATGACGGAGCCGGGAACGGGCAGCGACCTGCAGGGAATCAAGACGCGCGCGGTCAAGCAGGACGACCACTACGTGCTCAACGGCTCAAAGACGTTCATCACCAACGGAATCAACTCCGACCTGGTGATCGTCGTTGCGCAGACCGATCCGGACAAAGGAGCGCAAGGCTTTTCGCTGATCGTCGTCGAGCGCGGCATGGAAGGCTTCGAACGCGGCCGGCATTTGGACAAGATCGGGCTGGACGCGCAGGACACCGCCGAGTTGTCGTTCACCGACGTCAAGGTTCCCGCCGAGAATTTGCTGGGCGAAGAGGGCATGGGCTTCATCTACCTCATGCAGAACCTGCCGCAGGAGCGCATCTCGATCGCCATCATGGCGGCCGCCGCGATGGAGCAGGTGCTGGAAGACACGCTGCAATACACCAAGGAGCGCAAGGCTTTCGGCAAACCCATCGGCAGTTTCCAGAACAGCCGCTTCGTGCTTGCCGAGCTGGCGACGGAGGCGACCGTCATCCGCATGATGGTCGATGAGTTCGTCCGGCTGCACCTGGACAAGGAGCTGACCGCCGAACAGGCCGCGATGGCGAAGTGGTATTCCACCGAAAAGCAGGTGCACTTGATCGATCGCTGCCTGCAACTGCACGGCGGATATGGCTACATGCGCGAATACCCGGTAGCGCGTGCCTATCTCGATGCGCGGGTGCAGACGATCTACGGCGGCACGACCGAGATCATGAAAGAGATCATCGGCCGTAGCCTCGGCGTCTGATCAATGTTCCGCCCGTTTTCGCGGGCACAATCTTTGCGCGGTTAATACTGCGCGGTAACGGATCATCACACCTGCGATCACGATCGGCGCAGCGCAATCGGGTATTGCCCCAGGACTTGGTGCGTTGTGCGCGCCGTTGGTCGCGATCCGGGCATTAACCTGCAACATTTCCACATCAACGTGGTATCCGTTTTTGCAAATTTCGTAATTTGACTTCGCATTTCTGGTCGGCTGGAGCAAAGTAATGCGAGCCCGGCGATAATGCGGATCGTCATGGGGTGCTTCCCCGCGGTTCGAGCACGGCCCGCTCGCCGGGTATGCAGGTACGGACATAGCCGCAGATGGCGGTCGTTCCGTCGGCTGGGAGGCTTGGTGAATGAGCAGAGAGGTCACATGCGCAGGCTGATCGGGAGTGTGCTGGTCAGCTTGACGACCACAGCAATAGCCGCCGCCTTACTGGCGCCCCCTGCGTCGGCGTCTCCTATCGGCGACGCCGAGGCCGCCATCATGGCCGCCTGGGACAAGGCCGGCGGCGACACCTCACCACTCGGCGCCCGCAAGGGTGACGTCTACCCCGTCGGCGACGGTTTCGCCCTGGACTTCGACGGCGGCAAGATGTTCTTCACCCCCGCGACCGGAGCCAAATTCGCGTATGGGCCGATCCTGGACAAATACGAGTCGTTGGGCGGCCCTGCCGGCAGCGATCTCGGATTCCCCTCCATCAACGAGGTGCCCGGGCTCGCCGGACCCGACAGCCGCGTGATCACGTTCGCGGCCAGCGACAAGCCCGTGATCTATTGGACGCCCGACCACGGCGCTTACGTGGTGCGCGGCGCCATCAACGCCGCCTGGGACAAGCTCGGCAGCTCCGGCGGCGTTCTCGGTGTCCCGGTCGGCGACGAGACCTACAGCGGCACGGTGTCGTCGCAGAAGTTCAGCGGGGGACAGGTCTCCTGGGACCGGCAGACGAAGCAATTCACCACGGATCCGCCCGCGCTGGCCGACCAGTTGAAGGGCCTGCAGGTCGCGATCGATCCGACCGCGGAGATCAACACGGCGTGGCGCGCGGCCGGCGGCCCGAACGGCCCGCTGGGCGCCAGGCAGGGTGGGCAGTATCCGATCGGCGGCGACGGACTCGCCCAGAACTTCGTCGGCGGCAAGGTGTTCTTCAGCCCGGCCACCGGTGCGAACGCCATCGAGAACGACATCCTGGCCAAATACGAGTCGCTGGGCGGCCCCGGCGGTAGCGACCTGGGTTTCCCTACCGCCAATGAGACCGACGGCGGCGTCGGACCGTCCAGCCACATCGCCACCTTCTCTGCCAAAGACAAGCCGGTGATTTTCTGGACACCCGACCACGGCGCGTTCGTGGTGCGTGGAGCGATGAAGGCCGCGTGGGACAAGCTCCGGGGTCCGGCGGGCAAGCTGGGCGCCCCGGTGGCCGATCAGGCCGTCGACGGCGACGTCATCTCGCAGCAGTTCGCCGGCGGCAAGATCTCGTGGAACCGGGCGAAGAACACGTTCAACACCGACCCGTCCAACCTGGCCCCGCTGTTGTCCGGCCTTCAGGTGTCCGGGCAGAACCAGCCGAGCGGTTCGGCCATGCCGTCGCACGGCAAGAAGTTCGCCTGGCAGTGGTGGTGGGCACTGGCCGTCATTCCGGTGCTGGTGCTGCTCGGGTTGCTGGTATGGCTGGTGTTCGGACGGCGCCGGCGTGGCGCCGGGCAGCAGATCGCCAGCCCCATCTATCAGCCCGACCGCGACGTGGACGCGGGCTATGACCCCACAATGGGCAGGCGCTGGGCATCCGACGACGCCGAGGGCGCGACCGAGCATTTCGGGCTCGACGACTCCCACCAGCCAGAACACGAGCCACCGCCGGATCCCGGATTGGCGTCGCGGGTCAGCTGGCGGCGTCAAGATGCGACTGATGAGCCGTTCGCGGGCGAATTCGCGGGCGAGCAGGAAGACCCCGACGCGGTGGACACCGACTCGTTCCCCGTCGTCACGGACGAGATGCTCTCGGAGGCAGGCTATCTCGACGTCGAGGAGGCCGAGTACGACGACGCCGGTGTCGCCGAAGCCGAGTACGCTGCGCCCGCGGTAGCCGAGGACGACTACATCGAGGCCGACGTCGCCGAGACCGAGTACGCCGAAGAGGTCCCCGAGACCGTCGGGCCCGACGAGGCCGACGAAGCGGCGTATCCGATCGCCGGTCACGTGGACGCCGACTATGAGGAGGTCGGCACGCCGGAGTCCGCGGCCCCCAACGTCCGGCCGTCGGAGGCGGTCATCGCAGGTGGGGCGGCCGCTGGTGGGGCGGCCGCGGCCATGGGATCGAGGGCCGGGCGGCACGCCGCGGCGGATGAAGAGGACGCGTCAGACGACGGCCAACCGACCGGCCCGGTGGCGGGTCCGGCCGGGCGACCGACCATCCACCTGCCACTGGAAGACCCGTATCAGATGCCGGAGGGATACCCGATCAAGGCCAGCGCCCGATTCGGCCTGTACTACACGCCGGGCAGCGACCTCTACCACGACACACTCGCCGAGATCTGGCTGGCGAGCGAAGAGGTGGCGCAGGCCAACGGCTTCGTCAAGGCCGACTGAACCGGCGCGCTAGACCTTGCGGATCACGGTGACGACCTTGCCGAGCACGGTCGCGTCGTTGCCCGGGATGGGATCGAACGCCGGGTTGTGCGGCATCAGCCAGACCTGACCGCCCGCCCGCTTGAACGTCTTGACGGTGGCTTCGCCGTCGAGCATGGCCGCGACGATGTCGCCGTTGTTGGCGACGTTCTGCTGGCGCACCACCACCCAGTCGCCGTCGCAGATCGCGGCCTCGATCATCGAGTCGCCGACGACCTTGAGCAGGAAGAGCGTGCCCTCGCCGACCAGCTCGCGCGGTAGGGGAAAGACGTCTTCGACGGCTTCCTCGGCCAGGATGGGCCCACCGGCCGCGATCCGCCCGAGGACCGGGACGAACGTGGGTTCCGGCAAGGCGTCAGACCCCGCGACGTCGGTGACCGGCGCCGCCGGCACCGCGTCGTCTGCGCCACGGACATCGACCGCGCGGGGGCGGTTCGGGTCGCGCCGCAGGTATCCCTTGCGCTCGAGGGTGCGCAGTTGGTGGGCCACGGAGGATGTCGACGTCAGGCCGACCGCATCGCCGATCTCCCTGATGCTCGGCGGGTATCCCCGGGTGGTCACCGACTCACGGATGACGTTCAGGATGGTGCGTTGCCGCTGGGTAAGCGATGAATCCACGGAATGCGGCCGGGCGTGTACGCCGGCCGATGAGGTGTCGTTGCTGTCGCTCATGGCAATGAATGTAACCGCGAAGAAGCCGAGAATCAAACATGTGTTCGACTGCGTGTCGCGGTTTGCCGGGACGCGGGAATAAACCGTGCGGCGTGGCGAATAACAAAGGTGTAACTCTTCAAAAGATCGGGTACTTGAGCCGTATGCCAGTGGTAACGACCGACAGCAACTTGTCGGTGGCGTGGTCTAGCGTTTGCTCGTGCGACACGCTTCGCTCAAATGTTCGGACTTCGAACACACGAGCGATACAGTCGAACACACGAGCGAGGATTAGTTGACCGGAGGAACGCAGATGACAATCATCCACACCGTCTCGCCGCGCACCAGCAGTGCCCGGCGCCCGATCAACGGGCCCGTTCAGGAGCTTCGGTACGGGCGCAATGTCGCCGCCCGGTCCCGGCGCCCCGGCCCGTCGAGGCCGGCGGGCGTGCCCATGCGCTACTACGGGACCGGCGTCGCGATGTCGGTCGCCCCGCACCGCAAGCGTTCCGTCACCTGGGCGACGACGGTCGGGCTGGCGCTGGCCGCCGGGGCGATCACCCTGTGGCTGGGCCTGGTCGCGAACGTCGGGCAGGTACTCAACGGAGATTCCGCGAGTTCGGCCACCCACCTGCCGGACCGGGTCGCCGTCGTACGGGTCGAGGCGGGGGAGTCGCTGGCCGACGTCGCCCACCGCGTGGCACCCGATGCGCCGGCTCGCCAGGTCGCCGAGCGGATCCGCGAACTCAACGACCTGAACTCGCCGACCCTGGTTGCGGGTCAAACCCTGATCGCTCCGGTCAGCTGACGACCCCATCGCGAAAACGATTCTGCGCTAAGCCTCCTCGTTCCCACCCGGTCAACGTACGTACTCCGCGGTTCCATTAGCCGCGCTGGTCAAAGCCCAGGTACGCTCAAAGTGCTGCGGTATCTGGTGTTCGGCTCAGCGAAGGAGCGGTGATGCACTGTCCCTTCTGCCGTCATCCCGACTCCCGGGTGATCGACTCGCGGGAAACCGATGAAGGCCAGGCCATTCGCCGCCGCCGATCGTGCCCCGAGTGCGGCCGGCGTTTCACTACGGTGGAGACCGCGATCCTGGCGGTGGTCAAACGCAGCGGTGTCACCGAGCCGTTCAGCAGAGAGAAGGTCATCAGCGGTGTCCGCCGGGCCTGCCAGGGTCGCCAAGTCGACGACGATGCGCTGAATCTGCTTGCCCAACAGGTGGAAGACACCGTGCGCGCCGCGGGCTCGCCGGAGGTCCCGAGCCATGAGGTCGGGCTGGCCATTCTGGGACCGTTGCGCGACCTGGACGAGGTGGCATACTTACGCTTCGCCTCGGTGTACCGCTCCTTTGAGTCCGCGGAGGATTTCGAGCGCGAAATCCAGGCGCTGCGCGATCACCGGAAGGTGTCGACGCCGACCTGACCCGGCCAACCCAGATCGACCCGCCGGTAGTCTCGTCCTCATGCCTCCCGACTTGCATCCCGACGTCCAGCCGCTTGCGCCGTTGCTGGGAACGTGGACGGGCCGGGGTGAGGGCAAGTATCCGACAATCGAGCCGTTCGACTATCTGGAAGAAGTCGTGTTCTCCCATGTCGGGAAGCCGTTTTTGGCCTACGCGCAGAAGACCAGGGCGGCGGCCGACGGCAGGCCGTTGCACGCCGAGACGGGATATCTTCGTGCCCCCAAACCGGGCCACGTCGAATTGGTGCTCGCCCACCCGAACGGCATCACCGAAATCGAAGTGGGCACGTATGCGGTCTCCGGCGACCTCATCGAAATCGAGATGTCCACGGCGACCATCGGTTTGGCCCCCACGGCCAAAGAGGTGACCGCGCTGGGACGTTCCTTTCGCATCGACGGCGACGAGCTGTCGTACTCCGTGCAGATGGGTGCGGTCGGGCAGCCGCTGCAGAATCACCTCACCGCCGTACTGCACCGGCAGCGCTGGACCCGCGTCAATCCACTTGTCGCACACCGTCGTTGACGACACGCCCGGTCACCCCCACCCACCCCTCCGCGCTCCAGGTGGTTTCGATGACGGACCCCTTGCCCTGGGTGATGTGCAGGTTCCGGCTCAAGTAGTCGGTGATCCGCATGGCCGCCGAACCCGTCGCTTCGTCTTCCGGCACACCGAGATTGGCGACGAAGACCCGGGCGCGCAGGGATCCGGTGGCCTGATCGGTCCAGGCCCACAGATAGTGCGGTGTGTCGTCGGAGAAGTCGGCCGGGTCGGCGGCGAGAAGTTCGTCGACTGAACCGAATTCGTGCAGCGCGAATTCGGGCGCCCATTCCGAGCGCGCGCTGATACTGGTGCCGACGCCCTCGGAACCGGCGTCGTGGCTGACCTGCACGAGGCCTGCCGGTACCTGCAGTGTGTTGATCGACCAACCGTTTTCCCGCAACCACCACGACACGCCGACGGTCGGGTGCCCGGCGAATGGGATTTCGATCTGTGGGGTGTAGATGGTGGCTTGCGCGGTTGCCGAGCCGGCGGATGGAAGTTCGACGAAAACTGTTTCGCTGTAACCCAATTGAGTTGCCAGTGGCTGCCGATCGGCGAGTCCGACCTGGTTGGCGTCGACCACGCCGAGGGGATTACCGAAATTCCCGTCCGAATCGGTGAACACACGCAACACCGTCACGTCGATAGCCATGGCCCGACTTTAGTGCGCGGGCGATCGGGCGGTGAGATCAAGGGGGAGTCAGGTGGCGCTGCGCTCGTCGGAGCCGATGGCGTTCAGGACGGCGACCCGGGTGGGAGTTGAGCCCGTCACCGTCTTCGCGCCGCCGCCAGTGCGCAGCAGCTCGCGAAGGGCGCTCTGATCGTATTCGCCGGGTTGAGTGGAATCGATGAAGCTTTCGACGACGTCGATGAAGCGGGCCGGGTCGTCGTGAAACGGGAAGTGGCCGGAGCCCTGGAAGATTTCGAGGCGAGAGCCGGGCATCGCGGCGTGCGCCATCCACGCGTGCCGGACGGGCACCACCACATCCTTGGTGCCCCAGACGATCTGCACCGGGATGGCCTCGGTCAAATAACATCGGTCGAGCATGGTGACGATCTGCCCGCGCCAGTCCACCACCGCTCGCAGGGTCCGGCTGAATGCCGCCGAGGCCGTCGGCTCCGGCAGGTCATCGAGAATCCGCAGCACGTTCGGCAGATCGCGGCCCAGGCCGGTGCTGCCCAGCGCCAGGCCCATCACACGCCCCAGGGCCTGAACCGCGGGCAGCACCAGGGGCAGCCGCAGCAGGGCGATGGCTTCGCTGCCCATCGGCAGCGAAGCCCACCGCAACACGAAGTTGACGTCCTTGGTGACGCCACCGGCGCCGACCAGGATCAGCCTCTCCACCAAATGCGGGAACTGGTAGGCGAATTGCATCGCCACGCCGCCGCCGAGGGAATGACCGACGATGGTCGCCCGCTCGATGTCGAGCACGCTGAGCAGGTCACGCATCCCGTTCGCGTACGCGGCAATCGAGTAGTCGGCGCGCGGCTTGTCGGATTGCCCGTGACCCAGTAGATCGGGGGCGATGACCGTGAACCGCTGAGCAAGCTTGGCCTGCACGCCATTCCAGGTGGTCGAGTTGTCGCCGATGCCGTGGATGAGCAATATCGCAGGCCCGGACCCGGCGATCCGGAACGCCCGCCGGTAACCGTGGATGGTGCGGAATTCCAGCCTGGGCGCTGTCACCTCACGCACCGGGCGAAGCGTGCTCTTGCGCTTCCGCTCGGTCATATCGCCAATCTTGGTGTCGGGCCGGGCTAAGGGCGGTCTAGTTAACAAGGACGTTGCAGAACTGTCATCCCTGGTCGTCGTCGTCGAACTTCTTCTCCGCCTGTTGGGCCAGGAATCGCTCAAACTCCGCGCCAAGCTCATCGCCGCTAGGTAGATCCTCGTCGTGCGCTAGTAACGACCTGTTCTCCTGAGCGTCGATGAACGCATCGTACTGACGCTCAAGTGCCGCCACCACTTGAGCTACCTCCGCGCTGGCCTGGACCTGCTCGTCGATCTTGTCGCGGATCACCGTCGCCGCTTCGGATAACGCCGACACCGGCAGCTCCAGCGTCGCGGCCTTGGCCACTTGCTCGAGCAACGCCTGCGCCGCAGCCGGATAGTCGGTCTGCGTCAGGTAGTGCGGGACGTGCACGGTGTACCCGATGACCTCGTGGCCGTGCTGGGCCATGCGGTATTCCAGCAGGTTGGAGGCGCTGCCGGGAACCTGGATCTCGGAGATCCACGGCTGAAATTCGGCGATCAACTCCGAGTTGTTGGAGTGCGCGGTCATCGTGATCGGCCGGGTGTGCGGAACCGCCATCGGCACCGTGCCCAGGCCGATGGTCCGGCGCACGCCGAGACGCTCGGCCAGCAGGCGAACGGCGGTGACGAAGCGCTCCCATTTCAGGTCCGGTTCCATCCCGGCCAACAGCAGAAACGGGGTGCCGAGCGTGTCGCGCATCGCATACAAACTCAGCTCGGGGTCGTCGTAGCTGGTGAAGTGATCGGTCTTGAAGGTCATCAGCGGACGCCGCGACCGGTAGTCCAGCAATTCGTCGATAGCGAAGGACGCGACCAGTTCGGTGTCCAGCGCCGTCTTCAGATGGGTGGCGGCCAGCCGTATCGCGTGACCGGCGTCGGAAAAGCCCTCCAGAGCGTGCAGTAACACCGGGCCGCGGCCATCGGACGTCGACAACTGCGGGGCGGGCAGCTCAAGCTCGTACATACCCGCCTGACCCGGCTGGTAATACGGTTCATCTGGGTCTTTGTGGTGAGCCATTTTGGGGTTTGCCTCCTCCCGGGGGTTTCTCCAGGGTGCCCTACAAGTGTCACCTGAATCAGGCGGCATCGATATCAAGCAGCGAACCCGAGTGCGGTTTCAAGCGAAAACGCTATTACGCATAAACGTAATCCGGATGGTACATATTCAGCGGACGCGGGTCGGCTTCTAGCTAGCCCGAGCCAGCAAACCACCCGGCGAGCTGCGACGCGTTGCGGTCGGCTTGCCGCCGTGCCGTCAGGCATGATGAATCCGATGCGCGCACCGATGGTAATGCTTTGCACGGCAGTGGCCCTGGCGGCGCCGCTGACGTCGTGCGGCCGGCCCGGCGACCTCGTGCTGGGTCCCACGGTGTCCCCGACTCGGACGAGCGGGCCGGTCCAGCGGCTCAGCCAGCCCCAACAAAAGGCCGTCGCGGGTCCGGTGGACCCGGACAAGCGCGTCGGCGCGATCTTCATCGACAACGGGCCATTGCACGTCTGCACGGGCTCGGTGGTGCATTCCGCGAGCGGCAACCTGATGATCACCGCGGCGCACTGCCTGGCCGGAGCGACGCAGATCACCTTCATCCCGGGGTTTGCCGGCGACGGCGCGCCCGCGGCCGCCGATGTGTGGAAGGCCGACGCCGTCTACCTCGACCCGCGCTGGACGGCCAGCAAGGACCCTCACGCCGATTACGCGATCGCGCGGGTCAACAACGATGCAGGTGGTTCGGTCGAGTCGCACGTCGGTCTGGCGCTGACGCTGGGCACCGCGCCCGCGCCCGGCAGCCACGTCACAGTGCTGGGCTATCCGGCCGGCGTCGGGGGCTCACCCGTCGGGTGTCAGGCCAGCACATCGGTCAACGACAGCGGGTTCCCATCGTTGACGTGCGAGGGGATGGTCGACGGCACCAGCGGCGCGCCGTGGGTCAGCGGCACCATTCTCACCGGTCTGATCGGCGGTTACGAGCGCGGCGGGTGCTCGGCCAATGTGTCGTATTCGGCGCCGTTCGACGCGCAGACCGCGCAGTTGCTCAACCGCGCCGAGGCGGGCGGTCCCGGCGATCCGGTTCCGAACGACCTCGGGGACGCCTGTTAGTGGCGATCGCCAGCGCGGCGGAGCCGGGTGCAGCGGGTCGCCACCATCGGGTTAGTGGCGATCGCCAGCGCGGCGGAGCCGGGTGCAGCGGGTCGCCACCATCGGGTTGGTAGCCGAACGGGTTGAGCGCTCTAGTGGCGGAACTGGTTGAGCGCTCGCACCTTGTTCATCACGTCGAGCGCGGCCACCTTGTAGGCCTCGGAGAAGGTGGGGTAGTTGAACACCGCGTCCACCAGGTACTCGACCGTGCCACCGCAGCCCATCACGGCCTGGCCGATGTGCACCATCTCGGTGGCGCTGGTGCCGAAGATGTGGACCCCGAGTAGCTTCAGGTCCTCGGTGGACACCAGCAGCTTCAGCATGCCGTAGGAGTCGCCGGCGATCTGGCCGCGCGCCAGCTCCCGGTACCTGGCCACCCCGACCTCGTAGGGGATTGAGTCCTTCGTCAGTTCCACCTCGGTGGCGCCGACGTAGGACACCTCGGGAATGGAGTAGATGCCGATCGGCTGCAGCTCGGTGATGCCGTCGGTCGGCTCCCCGAACGCGTGGTAGGCCGCGAGCCGTCCCTGCTCCATCGAAGTGGCGGCCAGCGCGGGGAATCCGATCACGTCGCCGACGGCGTAGATGTGCGGCACCTTGGTCTGGAAGAAGTCGTCGACAAAGATCCGGCCGCGGTTGTCGGCCTCCAGCTCGGCGTTGTGGAGGTCGAGGTGGTCGGTCTGGCCCTGCCGCCCGGCGGAGTACATCACCGTCTCGGCGGGGATCTGCTTGCCGCTGGCCAGCGTGGTGACGGTGCCCGCCGAGCCGACGTCGACCCCGGTCACCTCCTCACCGAACCGGAACGTCACGGCCAGGTCGCGCAGGTGGAACTTCAGCGCCTCGACCACCTCGGGGTCGCAGAAATCGAGCATGTCGCTTCGCTTCTCCACGACGGTGACCTTGGTGCCCAGCGCGGCGAACATCGAAGCGTATTCGATGCCGATGACACCGGCGCCGACCACCACCATGGAGGTGGGCAGCGTTTTGAGATCCAGGATCCCGTCGGAGTCCAACACCCGGTCCTCGTCGAACTCGACCCCGGACGGCCGAGCCGGCGTGGTGCCGGTGGCGATGACGATGAATTTGCCGCTGATGGTTAGCTTTTCGCGATGGGAAGGGTCCTCGACCTCGATGGTGTGCGGGTCGAGGAAGCGCCCGTGACCGACCAGCAGGTCGATGCGGTTGCGCATGAGCTGATTGCGCACCACATCGACTTCCCTGCCGATCACGTGCTGGGTGCGCGCCAGCAGATCGGCCGGGGTGATCTTCTCCTTGACCCGATAGCTCGCGCCATACAGTTCGCGCTGGCTCATCCCAGTGAGGTAGAGAACGGCCTCCCGCAACGTCTTTGACGGAATCGTGCCGGTCTGGACGCACACACCGCCGAGCATCTGGCCGCGTTCGACGACTGCGACCGACTTGCCCAACTTCGCCGAGGCGATGGCGGCCTTCTGTCCGCCGGGCCCCGAGCCGATGACCACCATGTCGTACTCTTGCGCCGAACCCATGGGGTAAACAGTAAATCAGCTGAACTCACAGTGCTGGGTTCATGCACAGGTCCGCCGATCCACCCGTACGCGTGCGCACCGGCTGACGGTGCCGGCGGTCAGCGTTGGTGCTCATGACGACGCATCGACCTGACTTCGAACTGAATCGCCCCGGCGCACTCATCGCCGCGTTGCCCGCCGTTCTCAGCTTCGTTCCCGAAAATTCATTGGTACTGGTGTCTTTGGACGACGGCGAACTCGGATCGGTGATGCGTGTCGACCTGTCCGAGAAGCTGGCCGAGCGCATCGGACACCTGGCCGAGGTCGCGGGCGCGGCCCGGCCCGAGGCCGCGATCGCGGTGATCGTCAGCGCCGACGGCGCGCACTGCCCGTGCTGCAACGAGGAATACCGGCGGCTGTGTGCGGCACTCTCAGAGGCGTTGTCGCAGCACGACATTCAGCTGTGGGCCGCGCATGTGGTGGACCGGGTCGCCCGCGGCGGACACTGGCATTGCGTGGACGGTTGCGGCGCAAGCGGTCTGATCGACGATCCTTCGGCGTCGCCGCTGGCCGCCGCGGCCGTCCTGGACGGCAGGCGGCTCTACCCGCGGCGTGCCGATCTGCAAGCCGTCATCGCGGTCGACGACCCGGCGCGCAGTGCGGAGCTGACGGCGGTCGTGAAGCGACAGGCGCTGCGGCGGCGGGCCGCGCATCGCGCGGATCCGATCCGGTGCACCCGCGGCGACGTGGAGGCCGCGATGGGCGCGGCCTCCCGCGTCGCGTCGGGCCGATCGCCCTCCGACGACGAGTTGGCATCGCTGGGCTGCGCGCTCAGGGACGCGGAAGTGCGCGACATTTTGTATGCCCTCGCCGTCGGCGAGAATGCGGGCGAGGTCGAGTCGTTGTGGGCCCTGCTGGCGCGCACCCTGCCCGCTCCCTGGCGGGTCGAGGCGCTGGTGTTGCTCGCGTTCAACGCGTACGCCCGCGGCGACGGGCCGCTTGCCGGGGTGTCGCTGGAGGCCGCGCTGCGCTGCGATCCCGACCACCGGATGGCGGGCATGCTGGACATCGCCTTGCAGACCGGCCTGCGGCCGGAGGACATCCGCGAACTGGCGCACACCGGTTACCGGCTGGCCAAGCGGTTCGGTGTCCGTATACCGCCGCGACGGCCGTTCGGCCGAAGGGCGTGCTAGCGGTGAGCGGTCAGACCTTCTCGACCTTGACCGCGTAGGACATGTCGTGCGGCAGCGTGACGTCCTCGTGGCCCGGAATGACGATGGTCACCCCGGCGGCGCCGGTCTCGACGGTCACGCGCGCGTTGGG
>NZ_JAFAUS010000351.1 GCF_019243155.1 Mycobacterium sp. | reverse complement strand
CACCTCGTCGTACTTGAGGACGTTCTTTCTGACCTCGAAGTTCTGCTGCTCGACCTGGGTCTGGGCGCTCTTGATCGCCCGGGTCACCATCTTGGCCTCGATGGGCACGTCGTCGGGCAGGTTCAGCCGGTTCAGCATCGACTCCAGAGCGGCGCCGTTGAAGCGGCGCATCAGCTCGTCGCCCAGCGACAGGTAGAACCGCGACTCGCCCGGGTCGCCCTGCCGGCCGGAACGACCGCGCAACTGGTTGTCGATGCGTCGCGACTCGTGCCGCTCGGTGCCCAGCACGTACAGACCGCCGGCCTCGATCACCTCGGCGGCCTCCGCAGAGGCCTCCTTTTTGACCTTGGGGAGTTCCTCGTGCCAGGCCGCCTCGTACTCGTCGGCTGTCTCCACCGGGTCGAGCCCGCGGGCGCGCAGCCGCAGGTCGGTGAGGAAGTCGACGTTGCCGCCCAGCACGATGTCCGTACCGCGGCCGGCCATGTTGGTCGCGACGGTGATGCCGCCACGGCGACCCGCCTCGGCGATGATGGCCGCCTCCTGCTCGTGGTACTTCGCGTTCAGCACGTTGTGCGGGACCCGGCGCTTGGTGAACTGCCGCGACAGGTACTCCGAGCGCTCGACGCTGGTGGTACCGATCAGCACCGGCTGACCCTTTTCGTAGCGCTCGACGACGTCGTCGACCACTGCGATGTACTTGGCTTCCTCGGTCTTGTAGATGAGGTCGGACTGGTCACCGCGGATCATCGGCTTGTTGGTCGGGATGGGGACCACACCGAGCTTGTAGATCTCGTGCAGCTCGGCCGCCTCGGTCTGCGCCGTACCGGTCATGCCGGCGAGCTTCTCGTAGAGCCGGAAGTAGTTCTGCAGCGTGATGGTGGCCAGCGTCTGGTTCTCGGCCTTGATCTCGACGTGCTCCTTGGCCTCGATGGCCTGGTGCATGCCCTCGTTGTAGCGCCGGCCGATCAGCACGCGACCGGTGAACTCGTCGACGATCAGCACCTCGCCGTCGCGGACGATGTAGTCCTTGTCGCGGTTGAACAGCTCCTTGGCCTTCAGCGCGTTGTTGAGGTAGCTGACCAGCGGCGAGTTGGCGGCTTCGTAGAGGTTGTCGATGCCGAGCTGGTCTTCGACGAACTCAACACCCAGCTCGTGCACGCCGACCGTGCGCTTGCGCAGGTCGACTTCGTAGTGGGTGTCCTTCTCCATCAGCGGCGCCAGCCGAGCGAATTCCGTGTACCAGTTGGAGGCGCCGTCGGCGGGACCCGAGATGATCAGCGGGGTCCGCGCCTCGTCGATCAGGATGGAGTCGACCTCGTCAACGATCGCGAAGTTGTGGCCACGCTGCACCAAGTCGTCGAGCGAATGCGCCATGTTGTCGCGCAGGTAGTCGAAGCCGAACTCGTTGTTGGTGCCGTAGGTGATGTCGGCGTTGTAGGCCACGCGACGCTCGTCGGGCGTCATCTGGGCGAGGATCACGCCGACGTCCAGGCCCAGGAAGCGGTGCACGCGGCCCATCCACTCGCTGTCGCGTTTGGCCAGGTAGTCGTTGACCGTGACGATGTGCACGCCCTTGCCGCTGATGCCGTTGAGGTAGGCCGGCAAGACCGAGGTCAAGGTCTTGCCCTCACCGGTCTTCATCTCCGCGACGTTGCCGAAGTGCAGCGCCGCGCCACCCATCAGCTGGACGTCGAAGGGCCGCTGGTCGAGCACCCGCCAGGCGGCCTCGCGGGCCACCGCGAACGCCTCGGGCAGCAGGTCATCGAGGCTTTCGCCGTCGGCGTGCCGCTTCTTGAACTCGTCGGTCTTGGCCCGCAGCTCGGCATCGGTGAGCTTCTCTACCTCGTCTGACAAGGTGTTGACGTAGTCAGCCACCCGCTTCAGACGCTTGACCATGCGACCTTCGCCAAGGCGCAACAACTTCGACAGCACAGCTATGTCCCCTGTTGGTAGGAGTCTTCTTCGTTAAGGCGACTCCCATGGTAGGCGACGACCCCCTGATGGCCGCCGCAGCGGCGATCGCAAGCGCGGCGTTGCCGGGCGCAGCGGGTCGCCGCCATAAGACCCCGTCAGGACAGCCTGATCAGCCCGTAATCGTAGGCGTGTCGCCGGTAGACCACGCACGGCCGTTCGGTCTGCTTGTCGTGGAACAAGAAGAAGTCGTGCCCGACGAGCTCCATCTCGTAGAGCGCGTCGTCGACCGTCATCGGCGTGGCGGGGTGCTCCTTGGTCCGGACGATCCGTCCGGGCTCGTGGGCTGCTTCGACGCCGTCTTGCTCGGCCGGCAGCGTGTCCGGCGCGCGCTGTGGTTCGGGGGGCGGCACCGCGGTCGCGGCGGCCAGGGATACGGGGGTCTTGTCGCCGTAGTGGACCTTGCGGCGGTCTTTCACGCGGCGCAGACGGTTCTCCAGCTTGTCGACCGCGGATTCGAACGCGGCGTAGAAGCTGTCGGCACAGGCCTCGGCGCGGCTCACGGGGCCGCGGCCGCGCGCGGTGATCTCCACGCGCTGACAGGATTTGCGCTGACGACGGTTGGGCGCGTGCTTGAGCTCAACGTCGAAAAGATAAATGGAACGATCGAACCGCTCGAGGCGGGCGAGTTTTTGCGAGACGTAGACGCGGTAATGATCGGGGATTTCTACATTGCGGCCCTTGAACACGACTTCGGCGCTGGCCGTCGGTTCGGGCTGCCCGTTGGTTTGGATGAACTTCGCGGGCGGTTGGTCCAGAATCTGACCGGAATCCACGGATAGCCTTGACATACGTGACAACTCGTTTCTCTTTTCACGTCGCACGCACGCTGCGTGCCCGGCTTGCTGAAACGCGCCGACGGGGTTAGAGCGGTCTCGAAGCGGTCACCGCCGCAGGCTGCCCGCCGGTGCAAGGTGTCGAATGCTCACCCCCTTCCCCGCGAGTGGGTCTCAACCTGGAACTAAATGCGACCAGTGAGTCAGACCAATGAGTCGTTAAAGGTTGTTCTCGACGTTAGCTCGTGTTCGCCTTGCGGTGCCACTAATTCGCGCAGCTGTTGCGAGTTCTTCACAAGCTCTTGGCGAGGCCACGGCCTTTGGCAAGGGCTTCGCCGGATTCACGCGACCGCAAGGGCTAAAACCGCGGCGACGCGAACCCCGGCGGCGTGCAGCATCCGCACCGATGCGCGGGCGGTCGCACCCGTGGTAACGATGTCGTCGACGATCAAAACCTCGGCCTGAGGCGGCAGGCCGCGCAGCACCACGCGGCCCGTGACGTTGCGCTCCCTGGCGGCGGTGCCGAGCCCCACCGAGTCACGAACGAGCGCTCGCATCCGCAGCACCGGGGCGACCGCGATGTCGGGATGCCCGGCCACCGCGGCGCGCGCCAGCCGGGTAACGGGATCACCGCCGCGGCGGCGCGCCGCCGAACGCCGCGTCGGTGCGGGCACGATGGCCAGTGGCGTCTCGACGATCCCCCACTCCAGCAATCGGTGCACGCCGATGGCCAGTGCACGCGCCAGCGGCCCGACGAGATCGCCGCGGCCGCGCTCCTTGCACGCGAGGATCGCCTGCCTGCGCGCGCCCGCGTAGCGGCCGAGCCCGAACACCGGCACCCCCGCGTCGATCCGCGGGCTCACCACATGCGGCTGGCCGAGCGCGACCGCCAGCTCGTGGTCGCAGGCCTCGCACCAGCGGGTCGAGGGCGTACCGCAGCCACCGCACTCCAGCGGCAGGATGAGATCGAGCACGGACCCAGTGTGGCGGGCGGGGCCGACAATCTATCTAGCCCGGCAGCACCGGCGCCGCCCCGGGCACCGCCAAACCGGAGACCTCCACCCAGCCCTGCTGACCGTCGGCCGATGGCGAATACTGCAGCACCCCTTGCGGAGCCGCGACATAGGCCGTCGACGGGTTAGCCACGACCGTCGACAACGGCAGCTGCAAACCGTGGGCCGGCGCGTCGGAGTTCACCCCGTCGAGGTTCACGTAGGACACCGGATGGCTGGCGTCCGTGCGGGTCACCACGATGTCGTCGCCGGTGCGCCAGGACAGCGACACCACCGAGTTGCCCAGCCCGAAACCGAGCCGCCGCGGATAGGTCAGGGCGTACTGCCCGGCCTGGGTCTGCTCGACGCTGGCGAGGATCACCTGGCCGCCGATCACCATCGCGGCGCGCGTGCTGTCGCGGGACAGCTGCAGGTCGGTGATC
>NZ_JAFAUS010000251.1 GCF_019243155.1 Mycobacterium sp. | reverse complement strand
TTCGCCGTCGCCTCCCGGCTGCCCGTCGAGGCGAAGATCACCCGGACGACGACGAAGTACGCGCTGCGGCGCGCTTTGGAGCCCATCGTGCCCGCGCACGTGCTGCACCGGCCCAAGCTCGGGTTCCCGGTGCCCATCCGGCACTGGCTGCGCGCGGGCGAGCTGCTGGAGTGGGCCTACGCGTCGGTCGACGCGTCGCAGGCCGGTCACCTGGTCGACTTGGCGGCCGTGCGCCGGATGCTCGACGAGCACCGCAACGGCGTCAGCGACCACAGCAGGCGGCTGTGGACCGTGCTGATCTTCATGCTGTGGCACGCGATCTTCGTCGAGCACAGCGTGGTGCCGCAGATCAGCGAGCCGCAGTACCCCGTCGAGTTGTAGCGGGGCTTGCGGGCTTCGAGTGTGAAGCCAGGGCGCGAATTCCCCGGAATTCCCGCCCTCAGCTCACACTCAAGGCCGTGGATTCACACTCGATGCCGCGAAGGGCGGGCTAGCCCAAGACCGCGGTGATCTCGGCGGCGGCGTCGTCGCCGTACGCGCCGGCCAGTCGGGTCTTGGCGACGTCGCGGTCCCACTCCCATTCCTGGGTACCGGTGGACTCCAGCACCAGCACGGCGACGAACGAGCCCAGCTGCGCCGAACGCTCCAGGCTCAGGCCGGCGCTGCGTCCGGTCAGGAAGCCGGCGCGGAACGCGTCGCCGACACCGGTGGGATCGGTCTGGCTGTTCTCGGGAACCACGTCGACGTGAATGGTGTTGCCGTCGCGGTCCACGATGTCGACGCCCTTGGCGCCCAGCGTGGTCACCCGCAGGTCGACCTTCTGCTGGACGTCGGCTTCCGACCAGCCCGTCTTGGAGAGCAACAGCTCCCACTCGTAGTCGTTGGTGAACAGGTAGGCGGCGCCGTCGACGAGCTTGTCGATCTCCTCGCCGGACAGCCGCGGCAACTGCTGCGACGGGTCGGCGGCGAACGGCAGCCCGAGCTTGCGGCACTCCTCGGTGTGCACCACCATCGCGTCGGGGTCGTTGGCGCCGATGATCACCAGATCCGGCTTGCCGACGGACGACACCAGGTCCGCGAGCTTGATGTTGCGGGCCTCGGACATGGCGCCCGGGTAGAACGACGCGATCTGAGCCATGTCGAGGTCGGTGGTGCAGACGAACCGCGCGGTGTGCGCGGTTTCGGAGATCAGCACGTGGTCGCAGTTGACGCCGTGCTTGCCCAGCCAGTCGCGGTACTCGCCGAAGTCGTCACCGGCCGCGCCGACGAGTGCGACGTCGCCGCCCAGCACGCCGATGGCGAAGGCGATGTTGCCGGCCACGCCACCCCGGTGAATCACCAGGTCGTCGACCAGGAAGCTCAGCGACACCTTCTGCAGGTGTTCGGCCAGCAGATGCTCGGAAAACCGGCCGGGAAACCGCATCAGATTGTCAGTCGCAATCGAACCCGTTACCGCGATGGTCACGAAATCTCACCCTTCGTTAGATAGGTTATCTAGCTTACTCGCGCGCTTCGACCGTCCTCGCGTGCACGGTCGGCAAAGAGCGGTGCGCTAGCCTCCCTAGGGAACTCACTCAAGCCGTCGGGACCGCAAATGCTCGGGCGGTGACCCCTTGCAGGCGCAGTCCCCGTCTACCACCGTAGGAGAACCACGATGGCAGGTCCGCACTCGCCGAACCACGCTGTCGGCGGCGGCAGTAGCGGACCTAGTGGACATGAGCCCCCAACCGAATCCCCGCCGATCGATTTTCCCGAGGAACCCGGTGTGGGCGGTCCGGCCTTCGCTCCCCCGCCTGGCAGCGCCTCAGGACCTGCTCCGGCCAATTATGCAGGCCCGCCGCAGCCACCGGTCGCCTACCCGGCGCGGCGGTCCAAGCGAGGGCTGATCATCGGGGCACTACTGGCCCTGGGGCTCGTCGCGATCCTGACCGTGGCCATCGTCTACGGGGTGCGGACGAACGGCGCGAACACCGGGGCGACGTTCTCCGAAGGCGCGGCGAAGACGGCGATTCAGGGGTACCTGGACGCGCTCGAGCACCGCGACGTCGACACTATCGTGCGCAACCAGCTGTGCGGGATGTACGAGGGAGTGCACGACAAACGCTCCGACCAGGCCCTGGCGAAGCTGAGCAGCGACGCGTTCCGCAAACAGTTCTCTGAGGTCGAGGTGACCTCGATCGACAAGGTCGTGTACCTGTCGCAGTATCAGTCCCAGGCGCTGTTCACCATGCGGGTGTCGCCCGAGACCGGGGGCCCGATGCGCGGTGACGTGCAGGGCATCGCCCAGCTGCTGTTCCAGCGCGGGCAGGTCACGGTGTGCTCGTACGTGCTGCGCACCGCCGGCTCGTACTGAGCACACGATTGAGCCGGGCCACGAGGGCCCGGCTCAAGTCCGGCTAGCCGGTCAGATCAGTTGAACGAATCGCCGCAGGCACAGGAGCCCGTGGCGTTCGGGTTGTCGATCGTGAAGCCCTGCTTTTCGATCGTGTCGACGAAATCGATGGACGCGCCTTCGACGTAGGGCGCGCTCATCCGGTCCACGGTCAGCGTCACGCCGCCGAACTCCGCGGTGAGGTCGCCGTCCAGCGTCCGGTCGTCGAAGAAGAGGTTGTAGCGCAGGCCTGCGCACCCGCCGGGCTGTACCGCGATCCGCAGCGCCAGGTCGTCCCGCCCCTCCTGGTCTAGCAGGGACTTTGCCTTGCTGGCGGCGGCCTCGGTCAGGATCACGCCGTGGGTGGTCGTGGCGTTCGACTCGTTTTGCACCGTCATTGCTTCTCCTACATGGCTCTCGTTGGGTGGGTCCGTTCAGCCTCTCGCTTGCTTGCGCCAGCCGACCCGAACTGTTCGGAAAACGCCCACTGCATCAACGGTACCTTGCAGGACCGCTATTCCCGAGTCGCGAAGCGGCAACCGACGCCAGACCCATCAGCTGATTGGCCGCGTCGGCCTGCGCCAGCCGCACCGATCCGGCGTGATCGGCAATCGACAAGGCGGCCATGATGCCCGACGAGCGCACCGTCGCGTTCTCGAGGCTGACCTGGCCGGCCAGCACGATCACCGGAATGCCCCGGGGCCGGGCGGCGTCGGCCAGGGATCCGACCACCTTTCCGTGCAGGGATTGCTCGTCGAACCGGCCCTCACCGGTGACGATCAATTCCGCCATGTCGAGATCATCGGCCAACCGGGTGTGCTGGGCGATGATCGCCGCCCCGGATTCGCATCGGCCGCCGAGCGCCAGCAGCCCCGCGCCGATGCCGCCGGCCGCCGCTGCCCCCGGTTCGGCGCTGACATCTCGCCCTGCGACCGCCTCCAGGATCAGCGCCCATGCCTGGAGGCGGACCTCGAGAGCCGCGACGGTGGCCGTATCCGCGCCCTTCTGCGGGCCGAACACCCTGGCCGCGCCCCACGGGCCCAGCAGCGGGTATTCGGTGTCCGAGGCGGCGATCAGCTGCACGTTGGCCAGCTGCCGGCGGGCGGTGTCCAGGCCGCCGAGCTCGGCGATCATCCCCTGTCCGCCGTCCGTGCAGGCGCTGCCGCCCAATCCCACGACGATCCGCGTCGCCCCGGCCCGCAGCGCCTCGGCGATCAGCTGCCCTACTCCCCTGCTAGTGGCCGCCATGGCGGTCTCGGGGGTGGGCCGACCGCCGAGCAGTGCCAATCCGCAGGCCTGCGCGCATTCCAGGTACGCGGTCGCCGAACTGGGGTCGAACACCCATTCGGCTTCCACCATGGCCTTGAGCGGCCCGGACACCCTCAGGCGCCGTCTCTTTCCCAGCCGGTTGGCCAGCACCTCGACGAACCCGGGACCGCCATCGGACTGCGGGGCGACGATGAACCGATCACCCGGGCGCGACCGTGTCCACCCGGTTGCGATGGCCGCCGACGCTTCGACGGCGGTCATGCTGTCGGCGTAGCAGTCCGGGGCCACCAGGACCAGCATGGCGGGCAACTGGAGACGGCCGGGAGCGAGGCCAGGGGGAGTATCGCCCGTGGCCATCGAGCCGTCGTCCATCAGAGATCACCGTTCATCACCCGTAAGAGTAGGGCCAAGTGCGGGACTGACGCAGGTCTAATAGCAAGGCATTCCAGTCGAATTCCGGCGCGGCCCGTCCGCGAAGTAACCTGGCCTCTGTGAAGCTGATGGGCCGCAAGAAAGGCCAGGACACCGACCCTGACGAGGGCGCCGAGGCGCAGGCGGCGTCCGATGCCGTGACCGCCGCAAATGCGGCAGCTCCGGCGTCGCGCAGGACGGGCCCCAAGGGCCGGCCCACCCCGAAGCGCGACGATGCCAGGCGCACCGCGAAGAAGGGACCGGTCGCTCCCGCACCCATGACCGCCTCGGAGGCCCGGGCCCGGCGCAAGACGTTGGCCGGCCCCAAGCTCAGCCGCGAGGAGCGCAAGGCCGACAAAGTCGCCAACCGTGCTCGCATGACGGACCGCCGGGAAAAGATGATGGCCGGCGACGAGGCGTACCTGTTGCCGCGCGATCAGGGCCCGATCAAGCGCTACGCGCGTGACATCGTGGACTCCCGGCGCAACCTGCTGGGTCTGTTCATGCCGGCGACTCTGTTCCTGATGTTCGCCATGTTCACCACCCCGCAGCTGCAGCTCTACGTCTCCCCCGCGATGCTTGTGCTGATGTTCGTGATGACCATCGACGGGCTGATCCTGGGTCGCAAGGTAACCAGGGCGGTCGACGCGAAGTTCCCCGACAACACCGAAAGTCGTTGGAAGCTGGGCATTTACTCCGCCGGACGCGCTTCTCAGATGCGCCGGTTGCGGACACCACGTCCCCAAGTCGGTCGCGGCGCCAAAGTTGGTTGAGCGCGGCCCGAAAGGCGTCTGACAGCGGTGCGCACCCTGGTGCTCGGGGGAATCAGATCGGGCAAGTCACGGTGGGCCGAGGAGGCCATCGCCACGGCGCTGCCCGAAGGGCAGCCGGTCCGGTACCTGGCCCCCGGCCCCACCGGCGCCGACGACGCGGCGTGGTCGCAGCGGGTCGCCGAGCATCGAGATCGTCGGCCCGCGCATTGGTCGACGATCGAAACCGACAACATCGCAACCCAACTGCGCCAGATGCCGGAGACCCCGATGCTCGTCGACGACCTCGGCACCTGGCTGACATGCACGCTGGACCGCGACAACGCCTGGGACCTCGACTCGACGCCCGACTCGGTGACGGCTGCGATCGATGACATGCTGGCCGCGCTCCGCGCTTTCGGTTCGACCCTGGTGCTGGTCAGCCCGGAGGTCGGGTTGACCGTCGTGCCTACCACCGCCTCGGGGCGCCGATTCGCCGACGAGCTGGGCAATCTCAACCAGCGCGTCGCCGAGTTGTGCGATCGGGTGGTGCTGGTGGTGGCCGGACAGGCGGTGCCGATCAAGCCGTCGGGGACGTGATGGACGACGTGATGGAATTCGCCCCGGTGTCGCCGCCCGACGCGGAAGCCGCCGCCGCGGCGCGCGCTCGTCAGGACACGCTCACCAAGCCCAAGGGTGCCCTCGGTCGCCTCGAGGACCTGTCGGCCTGGATCGCGTCGTGCCAAGGGACATGCCCGCCAAAGCAATTCGAGCGCACCCGGGTGGTGGTGTTCGCCGGTGACCACGGCGTCGCCCGGTCCGGGGTGTCGGCTTACCCACCAGAGGTGACCGCGCAGATGGTCGCCAACTTCGACGCGGGCGGCGCGGCGATCAACGTGCTGGCCGACATAGCCGGCGCGACGGTGCGGGTCGTGGACATCGCGGTCGACGCGGAGCCGCTCTCGGCGCCGATTGGTGCCCACAAAATCCGGCGCGGCAGTGGCGATATCACGATCGAGGACGCGTTGAGCCGCGACGAGACGGCCCGCGCTATCGCCGCCGGCCGGGCGATCGCCGACGAGGAGGTCGACTCGGGTGCGGACCTACTCGTCGCCGGGGACATGGGAATCGGAAACACCACTGCGGCAGCGGTATTGGTCGCGGCTCTGACCAACGCCGAACCGGTCGCGGTCGTCGGCTTCGGCACCGGGATCGACGACGCCGGCTGGGCACGCAAGACGGCCGCGGTGCGCGACGCGCTGTTCCGCTCGCGGTCGGCGCTGCCCGATCCGGTCGAGTTGCTGCGGCGCGCCGGCGGCGCGGATCTGGCCGCGCTGGCGGCCTTCTGCGCGCAGGCCGCGGTGCGGCGCACCCCGCTGCTGCTGGACGGGATGGCGGTGACGGCGGCGGCGCTCGTCGCCGAACGTCTGGCGCCGGGCGCCCGGCATTGGTGGCGGGCCGGCCACCGGTCCACCGAGCCCGGCCATTCGCTGGCCCTGGCGGCGCTAGACCTGGAGCCGATTCTGGATCTGCGGATGCGACTCGGCGAGGGAACCGGCGCCGCGCTCGCGCTGCCGGTGCTGCGCGCCGCGGTGGCCACGCTGTCATCGATGGCCACGTTCAGCCAGGCCGGGGTGTCCAACCGGCCCGGGGCCCAGGCTCCTCCCCCGTCGTGATCCGTTCGCTGGCAACGGCTTTCGCCTTCGGCACGGTCCTGCCCGCGCCGCGCTTGGGCAACGCCCCGCTGAGCCGCGGCGCCATGACCGCGCTTCCGGTCGTAGGCGCAGTGTTGGGTGCGTTGGCCGCGACCGTGACATGGGGTGGGGAGCTGGCGTTCGGGCGGTCCAATCCCCTGTCGGGCATGCTCGCGGTCGCGATACTGGTGCTGGCGACGCGCGGCCTGCATGTCGACGGGGTGGCCGACACGGCCGACGGACTGGGCTGCTACGGGCCGCCACAACGCGCGCTGGCGGTGATGCGAGACGGTTCAACCGGACCGTTCGGCGCAGCGGCCGTCGTCTTGGTGATCGTGCTGCAGGGCCTCGCATTCTCCGCCCTCGGGTCGAACGCCCTTCCCGGCGTCGCGGTGGCGGTGTTCGCCGGCCGGGTCGCCGCGGTGCTGGCCAGCCGCCGATCGGTGCCGGCGGCCGAGGGCAGCGCGTTGGGCGCCGGCGTCGCCGGCAGTCAGCCGGCGGCGGTCGTGGCGGCCTGGGTCGCGGTGCTGGTTGCCGCGTCGCTGGTGGCGGGCCCACGACCATGGCAGGGCCCGGTCGCGGTGTTGCTGGGCCTATGCTGCAGCGCCATCCTGGTAAGCCACTGCGTGCGGCGTTTCGGCGGCATCACCGGTGACGTGCTGGGCGCCGCGATCGAGCTGACCACGACGGCGAGCGCCGTCGCGCTCGCCGCGGTGGTGCGCTGCTAGCCCAGCCGGGCCATCCATCCGTGGGTGTCGGCGAACGTGCCCCGCTGGATTCCGGTCAACGTGTCGCGCAGCGCCATCGTCACCTCACCCGGGTTTCCGTCGGCGATGGTGAACTCGGTGTCGCCGTACTTCACGGTCGAGACGGGGGTGATGACGGCGGCGGTGCCGCAGGCGAATACCTCCGTGATCTCGCCGGCGGCGGCCTTCTTCTGCCACTCGTCGATATCGATCTTGCGCTCCTCGACGGAGAATCCGGCGTCAATGGCCAACTGCAGCAAGGAGTCTCGTGTGATCCCCGGCAACAACGAGCCGGATAGCTCCGGGGTGACCAGCCGCGCCGAACCGCCGCTGCCGAAGACGAAGAACAGATTCATCCCGCCCATCTCTTCGACGAAGCGTCGCTCGACGGCATCCAGCCACACCACCTGATCGCAATCGTGCTCGGCGGATTCGGCCTGGGCCAGCAGCGAGGCGGCGTAGTTGCCGCCGAACTTGGCCGCGCCGGTGCCGCCCGGGCTGGCCCGCACGTACTCCGTCGACACCCAGACCGTGACGGGGCTGATGCCGCCCTTGAAGTACACGCCGGCCGGAGAGGCGATCACCATGTAGCGGTACTTCTTTGACGGCCGCACCCCCAGCCCGGGCTCGGTGGCGATGACGAAGGGGCGCAGGTACAGCGCCGCCTCGCCGCCGGCGGCGGGCACCCAGGCCCTGTCCACGGCGATCAGCTGGCACAGCGACCCCATGAACAGTTCCTCGGGCA
>NZ_JAFAUS010000425.1 GCF_019243155.1 Mycobacterium sp. | reverse complement strand
TGTCGACGCTGCTCGAAGACCTTCAGCTGGTGCGGCCGACCGAACTCAACTTCGTCCCGCGGATCTGGGAGACGCTCTTCGGCGAATTCCAGCGCCAGGTCGAACGCCGGCTGTCCGATGGCGCCGACCGCGCCGCGGTCGAGGAAGAGGTGCTCGACGAGCAGCGCCAGTACCTGCTGGGCGGGCGGTTCATCTTCGCGATGACCGGTTCGGCGCCCACCTCACCGGAGCTGAAAAAGTGGGCCGAGTCACTGCTCGAAATGCACCTGATGGACGGCTACGGCTCGACCGAGGCCGGAATGGTGTTGTTCGACGGCGAGATTCAGCGTCCGCCGGTGGTCGACTACAAGCTGGTCGACGTCCCGGACCTGGGCTACTTCAGCACCGACCGGCCGCACCCGCGCGGCGAGCTGCTGCTGCGGACCGAGAACATGTTCCCCGGCTACTACAAGCGGGCCGAAACCACGGCCAGTGTGTTCGACGAGGACCACTACTACCGGACCGGCGACGTCTTCGCCGAGATCGCTCCCGACCGGCTGGTGTACGTCGACCGCCGCAACAACGTTTTGAAGCTCGCGCAGGGTGAGTTCGTCACGCTGGCCAAGCTGGAGGCCGAGTTCGGCAACAGCCCGCTGATCCGCCAGATCTACGTCTACGGCAACAGCGCGCAGCCCTACCTGCTGGCCGTCGTGGTTCCCACCGAGGAAGCGCTGGCCAACGAGGACGTCAAGACGCTCAAGCCGAAGATCGCCGACTCGCTGCAAAACGTTGCGCGCCAAGCCAACCTGCAGTCCTACGAGGTGCCGCGCGACTTCATCATCGAGACCACACCGTTCAGCCTGGAGAACGGCCTGCTGACCGGGATCCGCAAGCTGGCGTGGCCGAAGCTGAAGCAGCACTACGGCGAGCGGCTCGAGGCGCTCTACGCCGAGCTCGCCGAGGGGCAGGCCAATGAACTGGCCGAGCTGCGCCGCAGCGGCGCCGACGCGCCGGTGCTGCAGACCGTCAGCCGCGCCGCGGCGGCCATGCTGGGCACCGCGAGCACCGAGCTGACCCCCGACTCGCACTTCACCGACCTGGGTGGCGACTCGTTGTCCGCGTTGACATTCGGCAACCTGCTGCGTGAGATCTTCGACATCGACGTGCCGGTGGGTGTGATCGTCAGCCCGGCCAGCGACCTGGCCGCCATCGCCAACTACATCGAGGGCGAGCGGCAGGGCACCAAGCGCCCCACCTTCGCCGCCGTGCACGGTCGCGGCGCGACCGAGGTGCACGCCAGTGACCTCACGCTGGACAAGTTCCTGGAGGCCGCGACGCTGACCGAGGCGCCGAACCTGCCAGGACCCAGCGCCGAGGTGCGGACGGTGTTGCTGACGGGCGCGACCGGCTTCCTGGGCCGCTACCTGGCGCTGGACTGGCTCGAGCGCATGGACATGGTCGACGGCAAGGTCATCGCCCTGGTGCGCGCGAAGTCCGACGACGAGGCGCGGGCGCGGCTGGACAAGACCTTCGACAGCGGCGACCCGAAGTTGCTGGCCCACTACCAGGAACTGGCCGCCGACCACCTGGAGGTCATCGCCGGCGACAAGGGTGAGGCCAACCTCGGCCTGGACGACGCGACCTGGCAGCGACTGGCCGACACCGTCGACCTGATCGTCGACCCGGCCGCTCTGGTGAACCACGTGCTGCCGTACAGCGAACTGTTCGGACCGAACGCACTGGGCACGGCCGAGCTGATCCGGATCGCGTTGACGACCAAGATCAAGCCGTACACCTACGTGTCGACGATCGGCGTGGGAGACCAGATCAAGCCGGGCACGTTCGTCGAGGACGCCGACATCCGGCAGATCAGCGCGACTCGCGCGATCAACGACAGCTACGCCAACGGCTACGGCAACAGCAAGTGGGCCGGTGAGGTGCTGCTACGCGAGGCGCACGACCTGTGCGGCCTGCCCGTCGCGGTGTTCCGGTGCGACATGATCCTGGCCGACACCACCTACGCCGGCCAGCTCAACCTGCCGGACATGTTCACCCGGCTGATGCTGAGCCTGGTCGCCAGCGGGATCGCACCCGAGTCGTTCTACGAGCTGGACGCCGACGGCCACCGCCAGCGCGCGCACTACGACGGTCTGCCCGTCGAGTTCATCGCCGAGTCGATCTCGACGCTGGGCGCCCAGGCGCTGGACAACGGGTTCCAGACCTACCACGTCATGAACCCGTACGACGACGGCATCGGCCTCGACGAGTACGTCGACTGGCTGGTGGAGGCCGGTTACTCGATCCAGCGCATCGCCGACTACGGCGAATGGCTGCGCCGGTTCGAGGGCACGCTGCGGGCTCTGCCGGAACGGCAGCGCCAGTACTCACTGCTGCCGCTGCTGCACAACTACCAGAAGCCGGACAGCCCGATCAACGGGTCGATGGCTCCGACCGACCGCTTCCGCGCAGCGGTGCAGGAGGCGAAAATTGGTCCCGACAAAGACATCCCGCATGTGTCGGCGCCGATCATCGTCAAGTACATCACCAACCTGCAGTTGCTCGGACTGCTGTAAAGACCGACAGGAAATCGCCCGGCCCCCTGGTGGGGTCGGGCGATTTCCTATGCGTGGACTTACTGCTGAGGATGCGGCCAGCGCAGATACGCGGCATTGCCCCCTGCCGACGCACCGCGTTGCCGACGCCAGCCTCGCTTCGGCTCGGGGTCCGCGGCGGAGCGCGGCTTGGTCAGCGCGCCCGATGACACATGCGCCGGCTCGTATCCGGCTTCCCGGTACGGCAGAACGCCCTGGTCACCGTCGACGCCCTCGATCTCGGCCGGCGCCACAGGCTGCACGTCGCGCGCCAGCCGCACGGCCGTGCGCGCCAAGGCCACCCCGGCTACAAAGGTGATCAGCGCACCAAGACCCGAGAAGTAGGTGACCTCGAGCACCGCACGCTTGCGCTCAGTCGCGGCGATCGGGTCGCCGGCGGACCCGATTCCCAGCAGCGGAGCGACCTCACTGCCGACGACGAACCATGCGCCCGCCAAGACAGCCACCCAACCGCCCAGCATCGCTGCGACTCGGTTTCCGGCAAAGACCAACAACAGGCCGCCGACGACGGTCGCGGCTCCCGGCAGCACTTCCAGCCACCCGCGGGCCGTGCTCCACGCCCAATCGCGGTCAGGTGTGTACGCGAAATTGAAGTGCGGTCCGACGAACGGAATCAGCGCCCCCCAGGCTCCCAGGATGACCAGAAGCAAACCGCTGACCGCACCACGCGAGCGAGGCATACTCAACCCCCGGGAGTAATCGTCCTCTGCGTATTTCATGACATCTCCTTGTTAGATACCGGGCCCTTTTCCGGCCCCGCCTGGGTACCCAACGGTTTTCAGATATAACCCCCGCGGGCCGACGAAACCGCCGCTCAGCGTGGCTATTGAGGCTAGTGGGGCTGGTGTTACGTATTGAGGCCGAGCAGCAAGAGGACTATCGCGATAGCCGGGAAGGTGCCCTGCGTCACCGCGGCGCGCGCCTTTTCCCGCGCGGACAACAGCAGGACCGCCGCGGCAGCAACCATCGACCCGACGCCGGCAAAGATCAGCGCCGCCCCAACGTCCCTGTGCCCCATGCCGATCGCGGCGATGCCCACGCCGCTGACGATGGCCAGGAACAAGTTGTAGAAGCCCTGGTTGAAGGCGAGCAACTTGGTGGTCTCGGCTTCCTCGGGCGTCGTGCCGAACGTGGCGCGGGTGCGCGGCGAGGTCCAGGTCAACGATTCCATCACGAAGATATAGATGTGCAATATCGCCGCCAGCCCGGCGAACACCAGCCCTGCCGTGATCATCGCCGAAACTCTACCGACCTGCAGTTGCTGTGGACTACCCCGACGCGAAAAGGCACCGGTAGCCACGTTGGGCTACCGGTGCCTGTGTTTTCGCCAGTACGGCCTAGACGCCGGCGTGGTGGTGGCGACGGTGGAAGAGGCCACCCCCGAGTCGACGGCGCGGCTCGGGTTCGGGTTCGACGGCCGTCCGGTCCGTCCGCACGGGTTCACCCGCAGGCACGGCGGGCTCGGCCACTGTCGCGGGTTCACGCACCATGACGTCGCGCGCATGCCGGACCGCCAGGCGTGCCACGGCGGCTCCGCCGAGGAACACGATCAGCGCACCCAGGCCGGTGAAGTACGTGACCTCGAGCAGGGCTCGTCGCAGGTCCGTCGACCCCACCGGAAGACCGACGTCGCCGAGGCCCAATGTCGTTGCGAACGCCCGTCCGACCACGAACCAGGCGCCGCCGGCGACCGCCAGCCACCCCCCGAACACGGCGCTGGCGCGGTTGTTGGAGAGGAGCACCAGCAGTCCGCCCACCGCTGCGGCGGCGCCGGGAAGCACCTCTAACCAGCCTTTGGCCGTCGTCCACGTCCAGGCCGGGTCGGTCGTGTACGCCCAGTCGATGTTGGGCCCGAAGAACGGGACCAATGCACCCCAAGCACCCAACAGGATCAGGAGCAGCCCGGTCATCGCCCCGCGGGTGCGTGGCATGTACATCGCGCGAGGGCGTTCATAGTCGTGACGCCGTTCATAGTCGTGACGCATGGTCCTCATCGGAACCTCCTTTAACGAGCATCGCTGTGACGCTGGTTACCCGAGGACCACGCGATGTAACCCGCCGACGGCCCCGATGGGCCGCGAAAAGGTCACGATTTGATCGCGACTACTCGAACAGGCCGGGCTGTCCCAACCCGGTGACCCCCGCCGGCGGAACCATGCCGAGGTGGGTCCAGGCCTGGGCGGTGGCGACCCGGCCGCGCGGCGTGCGCGCGACCATGCCGGCCCGGACCAGGAACGGCTCGCACACCTCTTCCACGGTGGCGGCCTCTTCGCCCACCGCCACCGCCAGCGTCGAGACCCCAACCGGACCACCGCCGAAGCTGCGGGTCAGCGCCGAGAGCACCGCCCGGTCGAGCCGGTCCAGACCCAGTTCGTCGACGTCATAGACGGCAAGCGCGGACTTGGCGACGTCGCGTGTGATCACGCCGTCCGCGCGCACCTCGGCGAAGTCGCGGACGCGGCGAAGCAGCCGGTTGGCGATGCGCGGCGTTCCGCGGGAGCGCCGCGAGATCTCCTCGGCCGCCTCGGCGCCCAGTTGGATGCCCAGAATCCCGGCCGACCGCGCCAGCACCCGCTCCAGCTCGGGCGGTTCGTAGAAGTCCATGTGCGCGGTGAAACCGAAGCGGTCGCGCAGCGGCCCGGTCAGTGCGCCGGACCGGGTGGTGGCGCCGACCAGGGTGAACGGCGCCACCTCCAGCGGAATCGACGTCGCCCCCGGACCCTTGCCGACCACGACGTCGACCCGGAAGTCCTCCATCGCCAGGTAGAGCATCTCCTCGGCGGGCCGGGCGATGCGGTGAATCTCGTCGATGAACAGCACGTCGTGCTCGACCAGGTTGGACAGCATCGCGGCCAGGTCGCCGGCCCGCTCCAGCGCGGGCCCCTACGTGACCCGCAGCGAGGACCCCAGCTCGGCGGCGATGATCATGGCCAGCGACGTCTTGCCCAGCCCCGGCGGACCGGACAGCAGAATGTGATCGGGTGTGCCGCCGCGGTTCTTGGCCCCCTCGATAACCAGTTGCAGCTGTTCGCGCACCCGCGGCTGGCCGATGAACTCGTGCAGCGTGCGCGGGCGCAGGCTGCCGTCGATGTCGCCCTCCCCCGGCGCCAAGGTGCCGGAGACCTCG
>NZ_JAFAUS010000355.1 GCF_019243155.1 Mycobacterium sp. | reverse complement strand
TGCTCGGCGCGGTGGTGGAACTGCCGGCCTCGGGCGGGGTGGTGTTGACGGGTCGTCTGGCGCCGGGTCTGCAGGGGTGGCTGTCCGATCACGCGGTGTCGGGCACGGTGGTGTTTCCGGGAACGGGCTTCGTGGAGTTGGCGATTCGCGCCGGCGACGAGGTCGGCTGCTCGGTGGTCGACGAGTCATTGCAACAAGCGCCGCTGGTGTTGCCGGCCGGCGACTGCGGGCTCGGCTCGGTGTCCGTGCATGTTGTAATCGGTCCCGCCGACGAGTCGGGCGAGCGCAGCGTCTCGATCTTCTCCCGTGCCGACGCCGGCTCGGGGTGGGTGTGCCACGCCGAAGGGACCGTGCGGCCGGGCTCGGTCGAGCCCAGTGCCGACCTGGCGGTGTGGCCTCCGGCGGGTGCGGTCGCGGTGGACGTCGCCGACGGTTACCAGCGGCTGGCGTCGCAGGGGTACGGCTACGGCCCGGCGTTTCAGGGACTGACCGCGGCGTGGATTCGCGGCGACGAGATTTTCGCCGAGGTGCGACTGCCCGAGGCCGCCGGAGGTGTCCAGGGTTTCGGGGTGCACCCGGCGCTGCTCGATGCGGCGATGCACGCCCTGGTTATCGCCAATTCGACGGTGGCCGAAGTAATGTTGCCCTTCTCCTGGCAGGGCGTGTCGTTGCACGCGGCCGGCGCCTCGGCGGTGCGCGTGCGCCTTGCGCCGACCGGTCCTTCGGCAGTCTCCATCGAGATCGCCGACGGCCTGGGTTTGCCGGTGCTGTCGGTGGGCGCGATGGTGGCCCGCCCGGTGAGCGAGCGGCAGCTTCGGGCAGCGGTGTCGGGCGCGGGCCCGGACCGGCTGTTCGAGGTGGTGTGGTCGCCGGCGACGGCGTCGACCGCGGCTCCTGCTCCCGAGCATCGGCTGTTCGAATCCGTTGCCGATGAACAGGATCCGGTGACGTCGACCTATCGGCGTACCAATGAGGCGCTCGCCGCCGTGCAGTCCTGGCTGACCGAGCACGACTCCGGAATTCTGGTGGTGGCCACCCGGGGCGCCGCGGGACTGGCGGGGGAGGACGTTCGCGATCTGGCCGGCACGGCGGTCTGGGGACTGGTGCGGTCGGCGCAGACCGAGCATCCGGGCCGCATTGTGCTGGTGGATTCCGATGTGGCCTCAAGTGATCGGGCTATCGCCAGCGCCCTGGCAACGGGCGAACCTCAGGTGCTGGTGCGTGGCGGCCAGGTCTACACGCCGCGGGTACGCGGCAACCGTGCGGTCGACGGATTGCTGGTGCCGCCTGCGGACGGTCCGTGGCGGCTGGGGATCAGCAGCGCGGGCACCTTCGAAAACCTTTGTCTGGAACCGGTTCCCAACGCCGGCGATCCGCTGCAGCCCGGCCAGGTTCGGGTGGCGCTGCGCGCTATCGCCGCCAACTTCCGCGACATCATGATCACCCTGGGCATGTTCACCCACGACGCGCTGCTCGGCGGCGAAGGCGCCGGCGTCGTGGTCGAAGTCGGCCCGGGAGTCACCGAATTCGCGGTCGGCGATTCGGTGTACGGGTTCTTCCCCGACGGCAGCGGCACTCTGGTGCCCGGAGACGTTCGCCTGCTGGTGCGCAAGCCCGACGACTGGTCCTACGCCGAAGCCGCGGCGATCTCGGCGGTGTTCACCACCGCCTACATGGCGTTCGTGCACCTGGCCGACGTCAAGCCCGGGCAGCGGGTGCTGGTGCACGCGGCCGCCGGCGGTGTCGGGATGGCGGCGGTCCAGCTGGGCCGGCATCTGGGTCTCGAGGTGTTCGGGACCGCCAGCCGTGGCAAATGGGACACGTTGCGGGCCATGGGCTTTGACGACGACCACATCTCGGATTCACGCAGCCTCGAATTCGAGGACAAGTTCCGCGCCGTCACCGGCGGGCGTGGTTTCGATGTTGTGCTCGACTCGCTCGCGGGGGACTTCGTGGACGCGTCCCTGCGGCTGGTCGCCCCTGGTGGCGTGTTCTTGGAGATGGGTAAGACCGACATCCGCGACCCCGGCGTCATCGCCCAGGAGTACCCAGGTCTGCGCTATCGCGCCTTCGACCTGTTCGAGCCGGGCCGTCCCCGGATGCATCAGTGGATGCTCGAGCTCGCCGAACTGTTCGAAACCGGTGTGTTGCGCCCACTGCCTGTGACGACATTCGATGTGCGGCGAGCCCGTGCAGCACTGCGGTATTTGAGCCAGGCCCGTCACGTCGGCAAGGTCGTGATGAAGCTGCCGGATGCGTGGACATCCGGCACCGTGCTGATCACCGGTGGGACCGGGATGGCGGGTTCGACGCTGGCTCGCCATGTGGTGACACAGCACGGTGTCCAGGACTTGGTGCTGCTCAGCCGCAGCGGTCCCGGTGCGCCGGGTTCCGCGGCTCTGATCGCCGAGTTGGAGGCAGCCGGAGCTCAGGTGCGTGTGGTCGCGTGCGATGCGGCCGACCGAGACGCACTTGCCGGGGTCATCGCGGCTATGCCGCGTCCGTTGTCCGGCGTGATTCACGCCGCCGGTGTGCTCGACGATGCGGTCATCACCTCGCTGACCCCGGAGCGGGTGGATGCGGTGTTGCGGGCCAAGGTGAATGCGGCGTGGAATCTGCACGAGCTCACCCGCGACCTCGACGTGTCGGCGTTCGTGATGTTCTCGTCGATGGCCGGCCTGGTGGGGTCGTCGGGGCAGGGGAACTACGCGGCGGCCAACTCATTCCTGGACGGATTGGCCGCGCATCGGCGTGCTCACGGTCTGCCGGCGATCTCACTCGCCTGGGGACTGTGGGATCAGGCGAGCGCCATGACCGGCGGACTGGACGACGCCGGCCGCGCCCGGCTCAGCCGGGACGGGATCTTGGCCTTGTCGTCGGACGAGGCGATGGAATTGTTCGACACCGCATTGATCGTCGACGAACCCTTCATCGTGCCCGCCCGAATCGATCTGGCCGCGCTGCGTGCCCATGCGACCGCGGTGCCACCGCTGTTCACCGACCTCGTCAGCGCGCCGGCCCGACGCCAGGTCGACGACTCGATGGCCGCCGCGAAATCGAAATCAGCTCTGGCGCATCGGCTGCAGGGCCTGTCCGAACCCGAACAGCACGCCGTGCTGCTGGACCTGGTCCGCTCCCACATCGCGACCGTGCTGGGCAACGCCACGGTCGAGGCGATCGATCCGGACAAGGCGTTCCAGGACCTGGGCTTTGACTCGCTGACCGCGGTCGAGATGCGGAACCGACTGAAAACCGCGACCGGACTGGCCCTTTCGCCGACCCTCATCTTCGACTATCCGACACCGAACGGGTTGGCCGGCTACATCCGCAGCGAACTCGCCGGAGTGCCGCAAGAGGTCACTCAGACCGTGGCGGTTCGCGCCACCGACGATGACCCGATCGTCATCGTCGGTATGTCCTGCCGCTACCCGGGCGGGGTTGATTCACCCGACGATCTCTGGGACATGCTGACCGACGGGCGCGACGTGCTTTCGGACTTCCCGAGCGATCGCGGCTGGGACGTGGCGCGCGTCTACAACCCGGACCCCGACGTTCCCGGCACTTGCTACACGCGCAGCGGCGGCTTCGTCGACGGTGTCGCGGACTTCGACCCCGCTTTCTTCGGCATCACGCCAACCGAAGCGCTGGCGATGGATCCGCAGCAGCGGATGTTCCTTGAATTGTCGTGGGAAGCATTGGAGCGGGCCGGGATTGAGCCCGGCGCCTTGCGCGGCAGCGCCACCGGCATGTTCGCCGGGGTGTACACCCAGGGCTACGGCATCGGCGCCGCGCCGACCGCGGAGGGTTTCCGGCTGACCGGGCAGTCGTCCAGTGTGGCCTCGGGACGGGTGTCGTATGCGCTGGGCCTGGAGGGTCCGGCAGTGTCGGTCGACACGGCGTGCTCGTCGTCGTTGGTCGCCTTACACATGGCGGCCCAATCGCTGCGTTCGGGTGAGTGCGACCTGGCACTGGCCGGCGGCGTCACGGTCAACGCCACACCCGACATCTTCGTGGAGTTCAGCAGGATGCGCGGGTTGTCGGTGGATGGCCGATGCAAGGCGTACGCGGGCGCCGCCGACGGCACGGGATTCTCCGAGGGCGGCGGCATGCTCGTCGTGGAGCGGTTATCGGATGCCCGGCGGCTTGGCCACCCGGTGCTCGCGGTGGTGCGCGGCTCGGCGATCAACCAGGATGGCGCCTCCAACGGGTTGACCGCGCCCAACGGCCCGTCCCAGCAGCGCGTGGTGCGCGCCGCACTGGCGAACGCCGGTTTGTCCGCCGCCGACGTCGATGTGGTTGAAGGCCACGGCACGGGCACCACGTTGGGCGATCCCATTGAGGCCCAAGCGTTGTTGGCCACCTACGGGCAGGGCCGCACCGCGCCGCTGTGGCTGGGGTCGATCAAGTCGAATATGGGTCACACGCAGGCCGCCGCCGGGGTGGCCGGGGTGATCAAGATGGTGCTGGCGCTGCGCCACCAGCTGCTGCCGGTGACGCTGCACGTCGACGAGCCGAGCCCACATGTGGACTGGTCGGCGGGATCGGTGTCGCTGCTGACCGAGGCGCGGCCCTGGCCGGGGGATCACGCGCGCCGAGCCGGTGTGTCATCGTTCGGTATCAGCGGCACCAACGCGCACGTGATCATCGAGGCCGCACCGCCCGGAGGCGACCGGGTCGAGGACCGTCCCAAGGCGCCGGTGCTTCCGTGGGTGATATCGGCAAAGTCCGTCTCGGCGTTGGGGTCTCATGCCTCGCGGCTGGCCGCCCACCTGCGTTCCCACGGCGAGATTGACGTCGTCGATACGGCGTGGACGTTGGGGGGCCGGTCAAACTTCGAGCATCGAGCGGTCGTCATCGGCGCTGACCGCGATCAGTTGTTGAGCGGGCTCGACGAAGTGGCCACCGGGGAGGTCGTATCGGTCGTATCCGGCACGGCAACGCCCGGCGGTAAGACCGTCTTCGTCTTCCCCGGGCAAGGTTCCCAAATATTGGGTATGGGAAGGGGATTGCACGCCGCATACCCGGTATTCGCGGAGTCCTTCGACGCCGTCGTGGCGCAACTGGATCAGCATCTGCTCCGGCCACTGCGCGAAGTCATGTGGGGGCATGACGAAAACCTCTTGAACACCACCGAATTCGCGCAGCCCGCACTGTTCGCGATGGAAGTCGCACTGTTCCGGCTGCTCGAGTCGTGGGGTGTACCGCCCGACTTCGTGATGGGGCATTCGATCGGCGAGTTATCGGCCGCACACGTCGCCGGTGTCCTCTCACTGGACCACGCCGCCGTGCTGGTGGCCGCCCGCGGCCGTTTCATGCAGGCCCTGCCGGCGGGTGGAGCGATGTTCGCGGTGCAGGCGACCGAGGACGAAGTCCGGCCGCTGCTGAACGACGACGTCGGCATCGCTGCGATCAACGGGCCGGCCTCTCTCGTGATCTCGGGCCCCGAGGACGCGGTGGCCGCCATCGCGGAACGCCTCCGCAGCGACGGCCGCCGAGTGCACAAGCTGGCGGTGTCCCACGCGTTCCACTCGCCGCTGATGGATTCGATGCTCGACGAATTCGGCACCGTCGCAGCCGGACTCGCCCTGGGCAAGCCCAGCATTGCAATCGTGTCCAACCTGACCGGCCAGCTGGCCGGCGAAGACTTCGGGTCGACGGCGTACTGGAAGCGGCACGTCCGCGAAGCAGTACGGTTCGCCGACAGTGTGCGCAGCGCACACGCGGCCGGGGGGACCCGCTTCTTCGAAGTCGGGCCCAGCAGTGGCCTCACCGCATCGATCGAAGAAGTGCTTCCCGACGCGCCGGTGCTGACGATGTCGGCGCTGCGCAAGGATCGCCCCGAGCCCGCAACCCTGATGACCGCCGTCGCGCAAGGATTCGTCGAGGGAATGGACGTGGACTGGCGCGGCGCGATCGGCAAGGCCAACTTCGTGGAGCTGCCCACCTATGCCTTTGACCGGCGCAGGTTTTGGCTGTCGAGCGACGGCGCCGCGGTGGACGCCGCGGGTCTGGGGTTGGCGGCCGGCGAACACGCGTTGCTCGGCGCGGTGGTGGAACTGCCGACCTCGGGCGGGGTGGTGTTGACGGGCCGGTTGTCGCCTGCGGCGCAGGGCTGGCTGGCCGATCACGCCGTTGGCGGTGTGGTGCTGTTCCCGGGCGCCGGCTTCGTCGATCTGGCCATCCGGGCCGGCGACGAGGTCGGTTGCGGCATCGTCGACGAACTGAATCTGGCTGCGCCGCTGGTGTTGCCGACCTCCGGATCGGTCGCGGTGCAGGTAGTGGTGGGCGGCCCTGACGAATCGGGTGTCCGCTCCGTGTCGATCTTCTCGCGTGCCGAGGCCGGTTCCGGTTGGTCGCTGCACGCCGAGGGTGTACTGCGCGCCGGGGCTCTACAGCCCAGCGCGGATCTGTCGGCATGGCCGCCGGTCGGTGCGACCCCGGTGGACGTGGGCGACGGCTACGACCGGCTGGCCGAGCGCGGCTATGGATACGGGCCCGCGTTCCGCGGATTGACCTCGATGTGGCGCCGCGGTGATGAAGTCTTCGCCGAAGTGACGATGCCCGCCGATGCCGGGGTGTCGGCGGCCGGATTCGGTGTTCACCCGGTGATGCTTGACGCGGCACTGCACGCGGTGATCTTGGCTTCCGACAGTGCCGAACTCGCCGAAGGCTCGATGCTCGTGCCGTTCTCCTGGCAGCAGGTCTCGTTGCACGCCGCGGGGGCAGCGGCGGTGCGGGCACGCATCGTGCCGGTGGGGGAGTCGGGCGTGTCGATCGAACTCGCCGACGGATTGGGCCTGCCGGTGCTCTCCGTGGCGTCGATGGTGGCCCGGCCGGTGACCGATCAGCAGCTCCTGGCCGCCGTCTCGAGCTCGGGGCCGGACCGGCTCTTCGAGGTGGTTTGGTCGGCGCAGCGATCGACGTCGTTACAACCGGTCTCCGTATGTGATTGGGATGCAACGGAATCCGCTGACGCCGAGGCGCTGATCTTTGAATCGATGCCGGTGGTCGACGACGTCGTGACCGACGTTTACGCGGCCACCCGTGCGGTACTGCCGGTGCTGCAGTCCTGGCTGGCCCGCGATGGGGCAGGGACTTTGGTGGTGGCCACCCGCGGCGCGATGGCATTGCCCGGCGAGACTGTCACCGATCTGGCCGGCGCGGCGGTGTGGGGACTCGTGCGGTCGGCACAAACCGAACACCCCGGCCGGATCGTGCTCGTCGACACCGATGGTGCGCTGGACGAAGAGAGTGTGGCCGCGGCTCTCGCGGTCCGAGAGCCGCAGGTATTGCTGCGCGGGGCAACGGTTTACACCGCCCGGGTGCACGGCAGTCGTGCCGTCGGCGGTCTACTGGTGCCGCCGAGCGATGGCCCGTGGCGCATGGGCATGAGCAGTTACGGCACGTTCGAGAACATGCGGCTGGAACGCATCCCGGATGCCGACGCGCCCCTGGGGCCCGGCCAGGTTCGGGTAGCCCTGTCGGCGATCGCCGCCAATTTCCGCGACGTGATGATCGCGCTGGGCCTGTATCCGGACCCGGACGCTGTCATGGGTATTGAGGCCTCCGGCGTCGTGATCGGAACCAATGCGGAAGAAAGCCGTTTCGCGATCGGTGACCGTGTCGTCGGGCTGTTCCCGGACGGAACAGGGACCATCGCCATCACCGACCAGCGACTGCTGGTCAAGATCCCGGCCACCTGGTCGCACACCGCGGCCGCGACCACCACGGTGGTTTTCGCCACCGCCTACTACGCGCTCGTCGACCTGGCACGCGTCAAGCCGGGGCAGCGGGTACTCGTGCACGCCGCCGCCGGCGGAGGGGGGATGGCCGCGGTGCAGTTGGCCCGCTACCTTGGTTTGGAAGTGTTCGGGACCGCGAGCCGCGGCAAGTGGGACACGTTGCGGGACATGGGCTTTGATGACGACCATATCTCCGACTCGCGTAGTTTGGAGTTCGAGGACAAGTTCCGGGCGGTCACCGGTGGCCGCGGCATGGATGTGGTGCTGGATTCGCTGTCAGGTGAGTTCGTCGACGCGTCCCTGCGGCTAGTTACTCCGGGTGGGGTCTTCCTGGAAATGGGTAAGACCGACATTCGCGATGCCGGCGTGGTCGCCGGAGAACATCCCGGGGTGCGGTACCGCGCCTTCGACCTCTTCGAATCGGGACCCGACCGTATTCAGGAGATGCTCGACGAGCTGGCCGGGTTGTTCGGCGACGACGTGCTCCGGCCGCTGCCGGTGACCAGATTCGATGTACGACGCGCGCCCGCGGCCTTGCGATACCTGAGTCAGGCCCGCCATGTGGGCAAGGTCGTGATGACCATGCCGGATGCGTGGGCGGCGGGCACTGTGTTGATCACGGGTGCCACCGGAATGGCCGGTTCGGCGTTGGCCCGGCACGTGGTGACCAAGCACGGCGCACGGCATTTGGTGTTGGTGAGTCGGCGGGGTCTGGATGCGCCGGGAGCCGCCGAGTTGGTCACCGAGCTGCGCGCGGCCGGCGCCCAGGTGCAAGTGACGGCGTGCGACGCCGCCGACCGCGAGGCGTTGGCGAAGGTGATCGCGGACATCCCGGTGCAGCGGCCGCTGTCGGGAGTGATTCACGCGGCCGGTGTGCTCGACGATGCGGTGATCTCGTCGCTCACCCCGGACCGGGTCGATGCGGTGCTGCGGGCCAAGGTCGATGCGGCGTGGAACCTGCACGAACTCACCCGCGACCTGGATGTCTGCGCGTTCGTGATGTTTTCGTCGATGGCCGGACTCGCGGGAGCGTCGGGTCAGGCCAACTACGCGGCGGCCAACTCCTTCCTGGACGGGTTGGCCGTGCACCGGCGCACCGAGGGGCTGCCGGCCATGTCGTTGGCCTGGGGTCTGTGGGATCAGGCCAGTGCCATGACCGGAGCGCTGGGCTCGGCCGACCGTGCGCGGTTCGGCCGCGACGGAATTGTCGCGATGTCCTCCGATGAAGCGCTGGAATTGATGGACACCGCGTTGATTGTCGACGAGCCGTTCCTGTTGCCCGCCCACATCGACCTCGCCGCGCTGCGGGTCAAGTTCGACAACGGCACGCTGCCGCCGATGTTCGTCGACTTGATCAACGCGCCTACCCGGCGTCAGGTTGACGATTCGCTGGCCGCGGCGAAATCGAAATCTGCTCTGCTGCAACGCCTTGAAGGGTTGCCCGAGGATGAGCAACAGGCGGTGCTGCTGGATCTGGTCCGTTCCAACATCGCCACCGTGCTCGGCAGCTCCAGCCCCGATGCCATCGATCCGGACCGGGCGTTCCAGGAGCTGGGCTTTGATTCGCTGACCGCCGTCGAGATGCGCAATCGGCTGAAATCCGCTACCGGCCTGCCGCTTTCGCCCACGTTGATCTTCGACTATCCGAACTCCGCCGCGCTGGCCGGTTACATGTACGGCGAACTCGTCGGCAGCGCTGAGCAACAGGCCCCGGCGGCCGCGCCCGGCGAAGCCGAGATCCAGCGTGTCGTGGGGGCCATCCCGGTCAAGCGGCTTCGTCAGGCAGGCGTGCTGGATCTGCTGCTCGCGCTGGCGAACGAGGCCGACAGCAGCGGCTCCGCTACCCCCGCGGTGACCACTGAGAAGGACATCGCGGACATGGATCTTGACGCCCTGCTCAGCGCGGCCGCGATGGACGACGAGGACGAGTAGGTAAGCGACAAGTGAGAATTGCGGTCACCGGGGCCAGCGGTGTGCTCGGGCGCGGCCTCGCCGCCCGGCTGCTCATCGGAGGCCACGACGTCGTCGGGATGGCGCGTCACCGACCCGACAGCTGGCCGAGTGCGGCTGGCTTCGTCACGGCGGATGTCCGCGACGCGGCAGCGGTCAAGCGGTTCGTCGCCGACGCCGATGTCGTCGCGCATTGCGCATGGGTGACTAGCCCCGGTCCCGAGGACCGGATCAGCTCGCAGGTCAATATCGAGGGCACCGCCAACGTGGTCGCGGCCTGCGAGGAAAACGGTGTCGGGCGGATCGTCTTCCCGTCGTCGGCACACGTCTACGGTGGGGGATCCGCGGCGCGGACGGAGAACGACGCCGCGACGCCGATATCCGTCGACGGTCGGCATAAGGCCCGCGCAGAGCAGATGCTCGCCGCCTCGGAGGTCCCATCGGTCGCGGTCCGCTCCGCGCTCGTTGTCGGCCGTAGTGTGGACAATTGGGTGCGCCGGGTGTTCGCCATGCCGGCTTTTCCCGGTGGCGCCGACGACCGCGCGCTGCAGGTTGTCCACCTCGATGATGCGCTTCGGTTCTTGGCGCTCGCCATCCTGAATACCGAATCCGGGCCGGGCCCTGTCAACCTCGCCGCTTCGGGCACGACGACCATCTCTGCAATCGCCGCGGCATTCGACCGCCCTCACCGGCGCGGCCTGATCGGCGCGCTGCTAAGGCGTCGTGCCTCGCTCGATGAACTGGATTTCATCCGCAGCGCCCCGCTGATGGATACCTCGCGGCTTCGCGATCAGTGGGGCTTCGAACCCGCCTGGAACGCAAGCGAATGCATCGAGGACTTCGAGCTGGCGGTGCGCGGTCGCGTCGCGGTGGGTGAGCGGGTGATCTCGCTGCCCTGGCGGCTGGCCAGCATCCAGAATCTGCCCGCGCTGGATTCACCGTCTGAAGACGGTGTGGTGCCCAGACTGGCCGGCCCGCAAGGGCTTAACGGCGAATTCGACACACCCATCGATCCCCGTTTTCCGGTGTATCTGGCGACCAATTTGTCCGAGGCGTTGCCGGGACCTTTTTCGCCGTCATCGGCGTCGGTGACCGTGCGGGGGGTGCGTGCCGGCGGTGTGGCCGTCGCTGAACGGCTGCGGCCCGGCGGGATCATTCAGCGCGAAATTGCCATGCGCACGGTCGCGGTGTTCGCCCATCGGTTGTACGGCGGCATCACGTCGGCCCATTACATGGCTGAAGCCGTGCCGTTCGTGAAGCCGGAGACGGTGGTCAGCAACAGCGGGTACTTCGGGCCCAGCATGGCGTCGCTGCCGATTTTCGGGGAGGAACCACTACAAGAGAAATCGCGCCGCGCCCCAAGGCAATTGCGCATCGTCCGCAACATCGGTGTGTTCGGGGTGAACCTGGTGGGCCTGAGCGTCGGTTCGCCCCGAGACACCCACGCCTTCGTTACCGATGTCGATCGTTTGGAGCGTCTCGCCGTCCGCGACCTCGACCAAATCGACGATCGCCGATTGCGCAGCCTGATCACGTTGGCACGCGACCAGGTCGTACACGGCTGGCTGCTGGCATCGGGATCGTTCTTTTTGTGTGCGGCCTTCAACGTTCTGCTGCGCGGCTTGAGCCGGGATGGCATCGCGCCGTCGGCCGGCCCCGAATTCGTCAGTGCGCGACCGGTGGAGGCAATGCAACGGTTGGTGACTGCCGCGCGGCGCGATCCCAACGTGGTTGACCTGCTGACCCACCCCGGCAAGCGGCTGGAAGTCTTGGCTGAAAAGACGCCGGAGTTCCATGCGGCACTGCTCACCGAACTGGATCTGATCGGGCACCGTGGCCCTGCGGAGCTCGAGATGCTGTCCACCAGCTATGCCGACGACCCCGAGCTGCTCATCCGCATGGTGGCCAAGGCGATGGACGGGCCGCCCGCGCCCCAGCCGTCGCATGCGTCGATCCCGTTGCGTGCCAAGCTGGTTGCGGCTCTGGCGGTGCGGCAATTGCGGGACCGCGAAGCCCGTCGGGACAAAGTGGTGCGCGCGAACTGGGTCTTGCGTGGCTTGTTGCGGGAGTACGGTCGCCGGTTGACCGAGGCCGGTGTCTTTTCCAGTGCCGAAGACGTGTTCTACCTCTCGGTCGACGAGGTCGACGCGTCACCGCCGGACGTGACTGAACTGGTAGCGCGGCGACGGGCCGAGCAGCGCAGGCTGGTCGGCGTCATACCGCCCACCGTGTTCAGCGGCAGCTGGCAGCCGTCGCTGACCTCGCCGTCGGCGTTGGTCAGCGGGGATAGCTTGCGCGGAGTCGGCGTATGCGGGGGCAAGGTGCGCGGTCGGGTCCGAATCGTGCGGCCCGAGACCATCGACGACTTGCAACCCAACGAGATACTCGTCGCCGAGGTCACCGACGTCGGGTATACCGCCGCCTTCTGCTACGCCGCGGCGGTGGTGACCGAACTGGGTGGCCCGATGTCACACGCGGCGTTGGTGGCCCGCGAGTTCGGCTTCCCCTGTGTGGTGGACGTGCAGGACGCGACGCGGCGGTTGCCGTCGGGCGCCCTCATCGAGGTCGACGGCACCACCGGCGAGATCCGCGTGCTCAACGTCGATCCCGAAGGTGCCCCGTCGCCCTCTTGATCCGCAGCGGCAGCCTGGGCAATGTGCAGGTTGGCGATGGCCACGTGATCTCTGGCCGGTATCCGTGTGCGAGCTCGAAATGAGTTATGCGGCCTAGCCATTCGGTGACGACCACGTTCATTTCCATCCGAGCCAGATGCGAACCGACGCAACGGTGCGGACCGCCGCCGAAGCCCCAGTGCTTGTGCACCTTGCCGTCCAGCACCAGGTCGTCACCCGATATCGCATCGCTCCCGTCCCGATTGATCGCGCCGAGACACAGCCGCACCCGTGAGCCCGCCGGCAACGTGATACCGGCAACGGTCACTTCCTCAGTGGTCACTCGCGGCACGACCGGAGCCGACGACTCCAGTCGGACGATCTCCTCGACGAAAACGCCGACCTCGTCAGGCTTTTCCCGAAGTCGAGAACACAAGTCCGGGCGCCGAGCCAATTAGAGCATCGCGGCCCCGATCGCTGACGTCACGGTGTCCAGACCCGCGAGAACGAAGAAGAACGCCATTCCGAGGGCTTCGTCGTCGGTGAGCGCGTCGTCGCCCGCAAGCACCTGGGAAAGGACATCGTCACCGGGATGGCGCCGATGCTCGGCGACGGCCTCGGTCAAATAGGCGAACAGCTCGAGCGCCGGTGTCAGATCTGGGGTTTCGCCGCTGCGTTGGGGATGCTCAGCTCGATGATGGCGTCCTTCCAACCGATCAGCCGCTCGCGATCCTGCAGCGGCAAGCCGAACAACGTCAGGAACACCTGCGACGGGTAGGGAGTCGCGAGGTCGGCCATCACTTCGCATTCATTGCGTTGGGCAATCGAGTCGATGATGTCGATCGCTTGGGCTTGGATCGATGGCAGGATCGCGGCGAGCGCGTGCGGACTGAAGAACGGCTGCAGGATCTTTCGGAACCGGGTGTGCTCCGGAGGATCGAAAGCCGCCGGCACCAGCGGCAGCGGGCTGCCCACCACCTCGAACGCTTTCTTGGACGAGAACACGTTCGGGTTGCGCAGTGCCGCGAGCACGTCTTCTCGGCGCGTCAACGCATACC
>NZ_JAFAUS010000312.1 GCF_019243155.1 Mycobacterium sp. | reverse complement strand
GTTCGACAACGCGGGCACCAAGGTCGTGATGTGCGAGGCGCAGTACGTCGACCGCATCCGCGCGAGCGGCGCGCCCATCGAGCATGTCGTATGCATCGACGGTTCACCGCCCGGCACCATCTCCGTCGAGCAGTTGTATGCCGCCGCACCTGCGGATTTCGACTTCGAGTCGACGTGGCGCGCGGTGCAATCCGATGACGTCGTCACCCTCGTCTACACGTCTGGGACCACTGGAAACCCTAAGGGCGTGGAGATGACTCACGCCAACCTGCTGTTCGATTCGTATGCCGTGCACGCGGTCCTGCCGTCGCGGTTCGGGGACCGGGTCACGTCCTACCTGCCGTCGGCGCACATCGCCGACCGAGCGATGGGGCTCTACGGCATGGAGGTCTTCGGCGCCCAGGTCACCGCCGTCTCCGACCCCCGCGCCATCGCCGCCGCGCTCCCCGACGTACGGCCCACGGTGTGGGCCGCGGTGCCGCGGGTGTGGGAAAAGCTCAAGGCCGGAATCGAATTCACCGTCAGCAACGAGACGGACGAGCTCAAACGGGAGGCCCTGCAGTGGGCGATGTCGGTGGCCGCCAAGCGAGCCGCCGCCCTGCTGGCCGGTACCGCGATGCCGGACGACCTGGCCGCCGAGTGGGCCAAGGCCGACGAGTTGGTGCTCTCGAAGCTGCGCGAGCGGCTCGGGTTCGCCGAACTCCGCTGGGCGGTGTCGGGTGCGGCTCCGATTCCCAAGGAGACGGTGGCGTTTTTCGCCGGCATCGGCATTCCGATCGCCGAGGTCTGGGGGATGTCGGAGCTGAGCTGCGTCGCCACCGTGAGCCATCCGCGCGAGGCGCGCATGGGCAGCGTCGGCAAACTGCTTCCCGGGCTGGAGGGCAAGATCGCCGACGACGGTGAATATCTGGTGCGCGGTCCGCTGGTGATGAAGGGTTACCGAAAGGAACCGGTGAAGACCGCGGAGGCGATCGACGCCGACGGCTGGCTGCACACCGGCGACGTCTTGACCGCCGACGCCGAGGGGTACCTGCGCGTGGTGGACCGCAAGAAGGAGCTGATCATCAATGCGGCGGGAAAGAACATGTCGCCGGCCAACATTGAGAACACCATCCTGGCCGCGTGTCCGATGATCGGGGTGATGATCACGATCGGCGACGGCCGTCCCTACAACACCGCGCTGATGGTCTTCGACGCCGACTCGGTGGGGCCGTATGCGGCCCAGCGTGGATTGTCCGACGCCTCGCCCGCCGCCCTGGCGGCCGATCCGGAGGTCATCGCGGCGGTCGCCGCCGGCGTGGCTGAGGGCAACGCCAAACTCTCGCGAGTGGAGCAGATCAAGCGATTCCGGATTCTGCCGACGCTGTGGGAGCCGGGCGGTGACGAGATCACCCAGACGATGAAGCTCAAGCGCCGCCCGATCATGACGAAGTACGCGCCCGAGATCGAGGAGCTCTACGCGGCCGATCGACATCCGGACGTGCACGAGGCTTCCGAAGCCGCGACGGTGCAGCCGGCATGAGCGGGGGACCGGCGGCCAGCGCGCGTGAGCTCGGGCGCGCGAGTGTGCGAAAGTTGCTGCAGCGCACGGGAATAATCGAGGAATCGGCAACGCGGTTGTCGACCGACCCGGCCGAGGTGGTCCAGTTGCTCGCCGCGCCGTGGTACGACGAGCGACTGGTCAAGCTGGCCGACGAGCTCGGCCGCGACCCGGACAGCGTGCGCGCCGAGGCCGCGGGCTACCTGCGCGAGATGGCGCCCTCGCTCGACGAGTCGGCCGTTCAGGCCTGGCGCGGGTTCAGTCGCTGGCTCATGCGGGCCTACGACGTTCTGGTCGACGAGGACCAGATCGCGCAGCTGCGCAAGCTGGACCGCAAAGCGACACTGGCGTTTGCCTTTTCGCACCGCTCGTACCTCGACGGCCTGCTGTTGCCGGAAATGATTCAGGCCAACCGGCTTTCGCCCGCGCTCACCTTCGGCGGCGCGAACCTGAACTTCTTCCCGATGGGCACCTGGGCTAAACGCACCGGAACGATCTTCATTCGCCGCCAGACCAAGGACATCCCCGTGTACCGGTTCGCGCTGCGCGCCTACGCCGCGCAGCTGGTGCAGAACCACGCCAACCTGACCTGGTCCATCGAGGGGGGCCGGACCAGGACCGGCAAACTGCGGCCGCCGGTGTTCGGGATCCTGCGCTACATCAGCGACGCCGTCGACGAAATCGACGGTCCCGAAGTCTATTTGGTGCCCACCTCGATCGTGTACGACCAGCTGCACGAGGTGGAGGCGATGACCACCGAAGCCTACGGCGCGACGAAGCGGCCCGAGGACCTTCGCTTCCTGATCCGGCTGGCGCGCCAGCAGGGCCAGCGGCTGGGCCGCGCGTACCTGGACTTCGGCGAACCCCTGCCGCTGCGCAAGCGTCTCGAGGAGCTGCGCGCCGAGGAGTCGGGCACCGGCACCGAAATCGAGCGCATCGCCTTGGACGTCGAGCACCGGATCAACCGCGCGACGTCGGTCACGCCCACCGCCGTGGTGAGCCTCGCGCTGCTCGGAGCCGACCGCTCGTTGTCCATCAGTGAGGTGCTGTCCACCGTGCGGCCGCTGGCGAGCTACATCGCGGCCCGCAACTGGATGGTGGCCGGCGCGGCGGACCTGACGAACCGCTCCACCATCCGGTGGACCCTGCATCAATTGGTGGCCTCGGGCGTGGTCAGCGTCTACGACGCGGGCACCGAGGCGGTCTGGGGCATCGGCACCGACCAGCACCTGGTGGCGGCGTTCTACCGCAACACCGCGATTCACATCCTGGTGGATCGCGCCATCGCCGAGACGGCGTTGCTGGCCGCGGCGGAGAAGTCCGAAGACGGATCGGTGCAGCCGACGACCGTGCGCGACGAGGCACTGCGTCTTCGCGAGCTGCTCAAATTCGAGTTCTTGTTCTCTGCGCGTGCGCAGTTCGAGAAGGACCTTGCCGACGAGGTGCGCCTGATCGGGCCGGTGGAGGACACCACTAAGGCCGCGAGCGCCGAGGTCGTGCGGGGACTACTGGAACACGCCGATCTGTTGCTGGCGCACCTTGTGTTGCGGCCGTTCCTGGATGCCTATCACATCGTGGCCGACCGGCTGGCCGCCCTCGAGGACGAATCCTTCGACGAGGACGAATTTCTCACCGAATGCCTCGAGGTCGGTAAGCAGTGGGAGCTGCAGCGCAGGATCGCCAGTGCCGAGTCGCGGTCGATGGAACTGTTCAAGACCGCGTTGCGGCTGGCCCGGCACCGGGAGTTGGTGGACGGATATGAGAGCCCCGACATCGCCCTGCGGCGTCGGGAATTCGCTTTCGAGATCGCCACCGCCATCCGCCGCGTCAACGACATCGCCGAACTCGCCAGGCTGCGGTAGGGCGCCAACCCTCAGTTCTCGGCGGCCAGCAGGTTATGCACCGCGGCGTCAACGGTTTTCAGCACATCGGGGTCGATGCCGGAGCGGCCGCGGACCAGTATCGACGCGTAATTGGTGGATGGCAGACCTTCGGCCGGGCACACGCCGTCGGGAAGCCTGCCGATCATCGGCAGCAGCGCCACTCCCAGACCCGAGCGGACGGCAGCGTAGAGGCCGGACAGATCGCTGCACTCGGCGGCGATCTCGTAGGCGATGCGGCGATCTTCGAGGATCGAGAAGGCCGGCTCGCGCAACACGCACGGCTCCGAGAAAATCACCAGTGGCAGCGGATCCCGGTTCGACGCGGTGGCGTTGCGCGCTGAGATCCATTGCAGCCGAACCAGTCCCGATGCGTTGGCGCGGTCCAGCCCGGCACCGTCCAGCATCACCGCCAAGTCCACCAACCCACGGTCGAGCGAGTCGGCCAGTGTCACGTTGCGGTCGAGCCGAAAGCGCAGTCGCAGGTCGGGCAGCCGTTCGCGCAGCGCGCTGGTCAGTGCGGGCAGCATGACGTCGGCGCCGTGTTCGGTGGCGCCGATCGTCAGCAGCGTCTGCTCGGTCGCGCCCAGGTCGGTGAGCGCGGTGTCATGGGCCGCCAGAATCGTGCGCGCGTGCCGCAGCATCTTCTGGCCGACGTCGGTGAACACGATGCCGCGCCCGGAGCGTTCGACCACCGGCCGGCCGACCACGCTCTCGAGTTTTTTCAGATGCTGGCTGACCGCCGACTGGCTAAGGTGAAGCGCGGCGGCGGCCCGGTGAAATCCGCCACAGTCGGCGACCGCGACGAGGCTGCGCAGCGGCGCGATGTCGAGCACTTGAGCCATACCCGAACCATACTTTGATGAGCATTTGTGATCAATTAGTGCGCTCGTAGGCTTGTCCTGGCGCTTCAGCCACGCGAATCGATAAGTGCTGGCGATCGGTAGTGATCGCCAATAATCGTTGGACGGCATTGATCGAGCAGACCACGATGGGGTAATGGACATGCCACGGATGCCACTGACGACCGCCTCGGCGGTGACGTTGTCCTACGCGGTCGGGTATCCCATCGGTGCCCTCGCCGTGGCCGCGATGACGCCCATGCACGCGCTGGTGCTCAGGTTCAGCCTGGCCGCGACGATCCTGGCCGGCTGGACCCTGCTGGCCAAGGCTCCCTGGCCGAAGGGGGCGCAACTCGGTCACGTGCTGGTGGCCGGTCTGCTGATCCAGGCGGTGCAGTTCTGCTGCCTGTACGAAGCGCTTCAGCTCGGCTCGCCGGCGGTGCTCTGCGCGGTGGCGATCGCGATGAACCCCGTCGCTACCGCGCTGCTGGGTGCCATGTTCCTGAGGGATTCGCTCGGTCCGCAGCGGGTGGCCGCGCTGGTCCTGGGCGTCGTCGCGGTCTTCGCCGCCTGCGCGAAGAGGCTGATGAGCACCCACGGCATCGATCCCGTGATCGTGCTCCTTATCGTTGCCCTGCTCGGCATCTCCGCCGGCGGCGTCTATCAACAGCGGTTCTGCACCGGGGTCGATTTCCGCGCGATGAGTGCCTTGCAGAACGGCGTCGCGCTGATTCCCGCAGCGGCGCTGGCGATCTTGACGCCCTTCACCGTGCACGACCCCGCCAAGGCCGCCATCGCGATCGGCGCCATGGTGCTGCTGAACGCCACGCTGGCCGTCAGCCTCTACGTGCGCGCGATCAACTCTCACGGCGCCGCCGCGGTGGCGATGCTGTTTGCGATCATTCCGGCGGTCGCCGCAATGCTGTCGTGGCTGATGCTCGGCCAGCGCCCGGATGTCGGCGTGGCGATCGGCCTGGTGCTCGGGGGCCTGGCGTGCTGGCTCAACACCAGGGCAGCTGGCCGCAAGCGCGCGGTGCGGGCCAGCGGGGAACCGCAGGTCGCGCCGGTGGACGGCGAACTGATGTGCGGCGTCGGGGAGGGCACGCGGTAACCTGTCCGTGAGTAACGGAAACGGACCGGGGGCACCAACGCATGACGTGCGCAATGTCGGTACGGGACAACGGGTTTAAGCGGATATCACCATGAGCGACGAATCCGATGGGCGGCATCGCCCGCTGATCGCGTACACCACGGCTGATAACGCGCCGCAAATCGGCCCCGCGCCGATCGGCCGGAAGTGGATGTCCGACATCAGAGAGGGTTGGCCCAATCGCTGCCTGCCGTTGCTGATCGCCAATCAGAGCGGCTGGGAGGTGCGCAATCCGTGCGGGTTCACCGCCACGTGGAGTGGCGGGCAGGACCGCACGGCGCTGGTGATCACCCCGGACCGCAACCAAGCGGATCAGTTCCTTCCCGCGAGCCATTTCGGTCACGGCATTCTCACCTGGCACCTGCCGATGCTGTTTCGTACCCCCGAGGGGTACAACCTGCTGGCCCGCGGGCCGGCGAACTACCCGAAGGACGCCGTGTATCCGCTCGAAGGCATCGTCGAAACCGACTGGACCAGTTCGAGTTTCAGCATGAGCTGGAAGATCACCCGCCAATACATGCCGGTGCGATTCGAGGTCGACGAGCCGATCTGCCTGCTCGTCCCGCAGCGGCGGGGCGAGCTCGAAGAGTTCGTCCCCGAGTTCCGGCCGCTCTCCTCGGATGACGAGCTGCAACGCAAGCATGAGTACTTCCGCCGCTCCCGCGACGAACTGGGATACGCGCAGGCGGTGGCGGACACCGAAGGCGAGCGGATCCCGTGGCAGGGCGACTACACGCGCGGCAAGCACGCCGACGGCGAGGACGGCGCGCCCGATCACCAGACGCGCCGCCGCTTGCGGTCGTTCATCCAGCAGCAACACGAGGCGCGGCAATAGCGCCCCTGACTATGTCGCCCGGCGATCCGGGCCATTGGGCGGCCCGGGTTCCGGCCCAGCCGATGTAGCCGTCGGGGCGCACCAGCACGGCCGGCCCGCCGTCGGCCCGCTCCGCCTGCACCATCCCGGGCGTCTCGACCGGCGCCGCGCCGTGTTCGCGCACGAAGACGAATTCGCCCGCGCGCTGCAGTTCGGTCAACCTTCCCTCGGTCAGCGGTATCTGGGTGGCGCGGGTGCCGACCAGTCCGCGACGGCCGTACCGCAGGGTGGTGCCCGCGAAGCTGCCCGCCACGAAGTCGCGCACCGCCGGGATGCGAAGCAGCCTGGGAGCCAACAGGTTACGCAACCACCTCGCGGGGCGCGGATGCAGCGTCACCGCGCGACTGATCAGCCCGGACTGCAGAAGCACCCGCTTGCCGATCGGGTGGCGTTCCTCGTGGTAGGTGTCCAACAGGCGGTCATCGGCGCCGTCGAGCACGGCATCGATCTTCCACGCCAAGTTGGCGGCGTCCTGAATACCGGTGTTCATGCCCTGGCCGCCCATAGGGGAGTGGACGTGTGCGGCGTCGCCGGCCAAAAACACGCGCCCGTGCCGGTACTGCTCGACTTGTCGTTCGTCGCAATGGAAGCGGGATTTCCAACCGATCCCTCGCACGCCGAAGTCGGTTCCCATTGCACGCGCGAGGATCTCGATGATCTCGTTGTCGTCGACCGGCTCGCTGTCGGGCACCTGGTGGTCGCGGTCCCATACCATCGCCCGGTACCAGGAACCGTCCGGCTCGTGGCGGTCGTAGGGCGCCAGGAACGCGAATTCCTCACCGGTGGTCGCCACCGTCAATCCGCCGTCGGGTGGTCCGTCGGCCAGCTTGACGTCGGCCAACACGATGGACGACAGCACGGTCCTGCCAGGAAAGTCGGCGCCCAGCAATGTCCGAACGGTGCTGTGGGCGCCGTCGGCCCCGATCACGTAGCGCGCCCGCCACGTCTGCCGATGTTGCGGATCGCCGTCGTCCTTGGGCCGGGCGATGACGGTTACGCCGTCAATGTCCTGGTCGAGAGCGACCACTTCGGTGCCGCGCCGGATGTCGGCGCCCTCGGCCACGGCATAGCGGCGCACCGCGGCGTCGACGTTGGTCTGCGGAGTGACCAACACGAACGGGTAGGCGGAGTCCAGGTGGGTCAGGTCGATGCGGGCCCCCGCGAAGAGTCGCACGCCGGGTGCGTGATGCCCACGCGCCAGGATGTCCCGGGCGACCCCTCGCGCGTCCAGGACTTCCAGCGTGCGCGCCATGGTGGCGAACGCGCGGCTCGAGGGATTTTCGCCGGCCCAGCGCTCCAGCACCGTGACCGAGCGGCCGGCGCGGGCCAGGTCGCCCGCGGCGATAAGGCCCGTGGGCCCGGCCCCCACCACCAGGACGTCGACGTCGTAACTGGCATGCGTCTTCATCGGAGCGCTCCTTCCGGTTCGGGGAGCCAGCGACGGATGTCGCCGGGGGTGGCCAGCGCCGCCTGGTTGAAGACGAACCGGCAGCCGGGCTGTGTCAGGTGCGCGATGTTGACGATCGCCTCGAACAGCAACGTGTTGGCTGCGACCAGGCGAATGCCGGCCCCGATCAAGACCGCGTCGTAGAGCTTGGCTTCCAGCCATCGGCGGGCTTTGTCGACGCCCGCCATGCCGAAGTCGATCAGGCAGTTATCGACCGCGAAGCCCTGGGCGCGCAAACCCGCGACGTTGTCGTTGTTGGCGGCCCGCAGCGTCTCCTTCGACAGGTTGCCGAATTGGGCGAAGTCCGGCGACGAGTAATCGATGACGTCGGGATCGAGCCCGATCTGAATGACGGTCAGGGCCATGGCTGAGCCTCCTCGACGATCCGATTCAACAACCGTTGACATAGACAGTATGCCCTGGTCCAGATCAAGTCAACAGTTGTTGAAAAGCTCTTTCGCGAGGTGGGCGGCAGGGGAGCCTAGAGTTGGGAACATGCCGCTTACCGGAGAGTACGAACCGTCCCCGTTGGATTGGTCTCGCGAACAAGCCGACAAGTACGCCGCATCTGGGGGAGCAGATGCCGCGGACATGAAGGGCAAGCCCATCATTTTGCTGACCACGCTGGGGGCCAAGTCCGGCAAACTGCGCAAGACGCCGCTCATGCGTGTCGAGCACGACGGCGAATACGCGGTCGTCGCCTCGCTCGGCGGCGCCCCGAAGCACCCGGTCTGGTACCACAACGTCAAGAAGAACCCCCGGGTCGAGCTGCAGGACGGCACGGTCACCCGGGATTACGACGCCCGAGAGGTGTTCGGCGACGAGAAGGCCATCTGGTGGGAGCGGGCCGTCGAGGCCTGGCCCGATTACGCCGAGTACCAGACCAAGACCGACCGTCAGATCCCGGTGTTCGTGCTGACGCCAGTCGGCTGAAAGCCGCGCTCGCCAGGCATGGGACCATGGAGCGGTGTCTGCGGAATTGAGCCAGGGTAGGTCACCGGTGCCTTTGCTGTCCGCGGCCGACATCGACAGCGCGGCGAAGCGGATCGCCCCGGTGGTAACGCCGACGCCGCTGCAGTTGAGCGATCGGCTGTCGGCGATCACCGGCGCGCAGGTCTACCTCAAGCGCGAAGACCTCCAGGTCGTCCGCTCCTACAAGCTGCGCGGCGCCTACAACCTGTTGGTGCAGCTGGCCGACGATGAGCTCACCGCGGGCGTGGTGTGCTCGTCCGCGGGCAACCACGCCCAGGGCTTCGCCTTCGCGTGCCGGACGCTGGGTGTGCACGGCCGCGTCTACGTGCCGGCCAAGACGCCCAAACAGAAGCGCGACCGAATCCGTTACCACGGCGGGGAATTCATCGAACTGATAGTCGGGGGAACGACCTACGATCTGGCCGCCGAGGCGGCGCTGGCCGACGTCGAACGCACCGGCGCGACGCTGGTGCCGCCGTACGACGATCTGCGCACCATCGCCGGTCAGGGCACCATCGCCGTCGAGCTGCTCGACCAACTCGATGGCGAGCCCGATCTGGTGGTGGTGCCGGTGGGCGGCGGTGGCTGCATCGCCGGCATCACGACCTACCTGGCCGAGCGCACGACGGACACGTCGGTGCTGGGCATCGAACCGGCCGGGGCCGCGGCGATGATGGCCGCGCTGGCGGCCGGCGAGCCGGTAACGCTCGAGCACGTCGACCAGTTCGTGGACGGCGCGGCGGTACGGCAGGCGGGGACGCTGACCTACGCCGCGTTGGCGGCCGCCGGCGACATGGTCTCGATCACCGGGGTCGACGAGGGTGCCGTGTGCACCGCGATGCTGGACCTCTACCAGAACGAGGGCATCATCGCCGAGCCCGCGGGTGCGCTGTCGGTTGCGGGACTGCTGGAATCCGACATCGAGCCCGGCTCGACGGTCGTCTGCCTCATTTCGGGCGGCAACAACGACGTGTCGCGCTACGGCGAGGTGCTGGAGCGCTCGCTGGTTCACCTCGGCCTCAAGCACTACTTCCTGGTGGACTTTCCGCAGGAACCCGGCGCGCTGCGCCGGTTCCTCGACGAGGTACTCGGGCCCACCGACGACATCACGCTGTTCGAATACCTCAAGCGCAACAACCGGGAGACCGGTGAGGCACTGGTCGGCATCGAGCTCGGGTCCTCGGCCGATCTCGACGGCTTACTGGCGCGGATGCGCGCCACGGATCTGCACGTCGAGCCGTTGGAGCCCGGTTCGCCGGCCTACCGCTACCTGCTCTTTCAGTCGTAGCCCTAGCGCGAGTAGTCCGTCACGTACGGCGGTGCCGGGACCGCCGGATCCAGGTCGCCGGCCGGCAGCGGCGCCCCGATCGTCAGGCTCACCGGCAACACTCCAGCCCAGTGCGGCAGCGGGACGTCCTGGGGATCGTCGGCCGGGGCGCCGCTGCGCACCTTGGCCGACACCTCGACGAGGTCGAGCGCGAGCACCCCGGTCGCGGCGAGCTCACGCGCGTTCGGCGCCCTGCAGTCGGCGGCACGCCCCGCCGCGATGTGGTCGAGCAGGCAGGACAGCGCCCGCGTCTTCTCCGCCGGGTCCTCGACCACGCGTGCGGCACCCATCACCACCACCGAGCGGAAGTTCACCGAATGGTGCATCGCCGCGCGAGCCAGCACCAGGCCGTCGACCAGGGTCACGGTGACGCAGACGGGCAGGCCGTCGGGCGCCGCCTTGGCGGCGAGCAGTGGGCCGCTGCCCGAGGAGCCGTGCAGGTAAAGCGTCTCGCCGAGCCGCGCATGCGTGGTCGGCAACACCACCGGTTTTCCGGCGCTGAGGTAGCCCAGATGGCAGATCAGGGCCTCGTCCAGGATGTCGTGCACAGTCTGGCGGTCGTAGCGAGCGCGCTCCCGGTAGCGAGTCGGCGTCGTGCGCGGGGTGGGTTTGTATGCGGTTTCCACGATTGCCCTTACTATTGTTCTAGTACATAATGTAAAGCGTGCCAGTACAAACCAGCATAGCCGGGACGGGCGCGGAATCCATAGCCGCCAGCATCGAAGACGCCATCTCGGGCGGCACCCTGGCGCCCGGTGACGCGTTGCCGCCGGTGCGCGACCTGGCCGCCCAGCTCGGCGTGAACGCCAACACGGCGGCCGCCGCCTACCGCCTGCTGCGCGATCGCGGGGCCGTCGAGACCGCCGGCCGGCGTGGCACCCGG
>NZ_JAFAUS010000234.1 GCF_019243155.1 Mycobacterium sp. | reverse complement strand
TCGAATTGGTATCCGGAACGACGTCTCGGCTCAAGCGTTTCAGGGTCAGCCGTTGAGTGAGCGGTGAATTCATGCCCCGCCTGGACTACGTGATCCACTACGTCGCGTCGCTTGAGCGCTCTGTGGCGTTCTACCGCAACGTGATCGGGCTTGCGGTGCGAATCGAGGGCGACGGCTACGTCGAATTCGAGATGGAGAACACCAAATTCGCGCTTTTCGAACGGTCGAAGCTGGCCGGGCTCATCGGTCGCGAAGGCGGCGAACCGCCGTGCGGCGAGATCGGCTTCCTGATCGACGATGTGGACGGGGAAGCGGAGCGGTTGCGTGGGCTTGGTGTAGAAATCCTCAGCGGGCCGGTGGACCGGCCTTGGCGCGAGAGGACGCTGCACATCGCCGACCCGGACGGCAACATCATCGAATTCGCGCAGAAGCTGCGGTGATTCCCGGCGAATAGTCCTGCGACACGTCATGTGGCAGCGAGGCTTTTGTCCTTCGGTGGTCGACAATGCGGGACATGATGCAATCGCGGGAACCCGAGTTTGCGCGGGAGGTCTCGCGGCAGGCGTTTCTCCGGGCCGCCGTAGGAGCGCTGGCCGCCGGCGCGCTCGTCGGCTCGGGCCGGGCCACCGCCGCTCCGAATGCCTCCGGCTGGGACGGTCTTTCGTCCGCGCTCGGCGGGAAGGTGCTGCTGCCGGATAGCGGTCCGCAATTCGTTTCTGCCAAACAGGTTTTCAATACCAACTACAACGGCTTTACGCCGGCGGCGATCGTTACGCCGACGTCGACGGCGGACGTCCAAAAGGCGATGGCATTCGCTGCTGCCCAGAACCTCAAAGTCGCTCCACGCAGTGGTGGGCATTCCTACACCGGCGCGTCGACGGCCAACGGCGCCCTGGTGTTCGACCTGCGTCAGTTGCCGGGGGGAATCAACTACGACGCGGCCACGGGGCAGGTCACGGTGACACCTGCGACCAGTTTGTATGCAATGCACCAGACGCTGGCCGGGGCGGGTCGTGGCGTCCCCACGGGGACTTGCCCGTCGGTGGGCGCCGCGGGGCACGCCCTGGGCGGGGGCCTGGGCGCTCAGTCCCGGCACGCCGGCCTGCTCTGTGACCAACTGACATCGGCATCGGTGGTGCTGCCCGGGGGTCAGGCGGTCACGGCGTCGGCCGCCAGCAACCCGGATCTGTTCTGGGCGCTGCGCGGCGGGGGTGGCGGCAACTTCGGCGTGACAACGTCGCTGACCTTCGCCACCTTCCCCATCAAGGACGTCGACGTGGTCGAGCTGCATTTCCTCCCGCAATCATTCGCTCAGGTCCTCGTCGGTTGGCAGAACTGGCTGCGCAGCGCAGACCCACGCAGTTGGGCACTCGCGGACAGCATCACCGACGCGTTCGGCACGCAGTGCCGCATTGTCGCGACCTGTCCGGTCGGGTCGGGTGGCGGCGTTGCGGCCGCCATCGTTTCCGCTGTCGGACTCCAACCGGCCGCCACCGAGAACCACACCTTCAACTACATGGACCTGGTGAGATACCTGGCAGTCGGGAACCTCAATCCCGCGCCGCTCGGGTACGTCGGCGGATCCGATGTCTTTCCCACCGTCAACGCGCCCGTCGCGCAGGCGATCGCCGCGGCGGTCAACGCCTTTCCGCGGGGGGCGGGCCGGATGTTGGCGATCATGCACGCGCTCGACGGCGCGCTCGCCGGTGTGGCACCGGATGCCACGGCCTTCCCGTGGCGTCGACAGACCGCGCTGGTGCAGTGGTACGTCGAAACATCGGGCGACCCGGCTGCGGCGACCAGCTGGCTCAACACGGCACACCAAGCGGTGCAAGCCTATTCGGTCGGCGGCTATGTGAACTACCTGGAGGCGAATCAACCCGCTTCGCGCTACTTCGGCCCTCACCTCGCGCGGCTGACCGCGGTCAGGCAGAAGTATGACCCTGGACGGATCATGTTCTCGGGGCTGAACTTTTGATGCCCCCAGGATGGCGGTGCGGAAGACCACTCGAAGCGCTGACTGCAGCGGTGGATAGCCTCGACCAACGCGGAGAATTGTGACTGCCCCCCGTCGGGGCTGCCGCTCTTCTCCGAACCGTTCCTCATGCTGATCAGTGACTGTCTTACAAACCGTCGTACACTGTCGTTATGGCTGACACGATTACCTTCCGGCCGGACGAAGACACATTGAAGGCGCTGGAGGTTTTGACCAATGACGGCACGGCTGTGTCCGCAGCCATTCGATCTGCTCTCATCGATGCCGGACGACGCAAGGCTGGCGCAGCGATTCGCGCCGAGGCGGAGAGGATCGCCAAAGACGGGTCCGATCGCGCTGAGGCGATGCAGGTGCTGCGCGATATGGAGACGCTGCGTGCGTGGTGAGGTCTTTCGGTTGCATGCCCCGAGGGGAAGCCGCGGTCACGAACAGTCCGGTTCCCGCTACGCTGTCGTCGTCCAATCAGGTCAACTGCCTCTGTCGACCTGCCTGGTTGCCCCAACATCGACGTCGGCTCGTGCCGCCAGCTTTCGTCCCGAGGTCGAAATCGCCGGCACGAGCACTCGGCTGCTTGCCGAGCAGGCCGCGGCGATCGACCCCGGCCGGCTCGGCAAGAGCGTCGGCTTTCTCACCTTCGACGAGATGCGCCGCGTTGACGCGGCACTACGGATCGTCCTCGATCTCTGAACGCTGCGCCGTCACAGCGAGCGAAAACACTAGGGGTGCACGGCAATTCATCCGACGAAAGTGGCAAGGCCCCCGCGGTCTGATTTAATGCCAGCGCAGCGGCAAACTCGACAGCCGGACCGCCTCCTCGAGGATAACCGGCGGCACTGACTCAGTATCTAACCCGAACGCGGGGATAGTGCGTAACCATTCGCTGACCAACACAGTCAACGCTGTTTTCGCCAGACTGACGGCCACACAGCGGTGCGGGCCCCCGCCGAACGCCCAGTAGTCCGCCCGCGACCCGTGGCCGTCCGCCATGTCTTCTTGGATGGCCGCCCCTACGCACAGCACGACCCGGGCCCCTGCCGGTATCTCGACACCCGCCACGGTGACGTTCTGAGCGGCCCTGCGGATAATCACCGGGGCCGGCGGCTCGCGGCGCAGCACGTCTTCGACGAATCCCTCAATCCCTGCGGGGTTTTCGCGGAGCGAAGCGCATAGCCGTGGGTTGCGGGCAAGGTCAAGAAACACGAAACCCACCGCGCTCCTAAACGGCGTAATGCCCGCAGCGATCAGCATCTCAACTACCGCGCACGCGTCAGCTTCGTCGAACCCATCGTCACCGGCAACCAACCGGGACATAACACCCGCAATATCAGGGCTGGCGCGGCGCTGCGCGAAAGCAGCCGCCAAATAGGCGAGCATCTCAACTTTTTGCACCAAATCCTCGAAACGGACACCTGTGACCGCGGCCAGAGGCGCCCGCTGGATCGCCCAAAGCGCTTTCTCCCAGCGCAGCAACCTATCCCCGTCTTGCGGCGGCAACCCCAACACTGTGAGAAGAACCTGAGCCGCGAATGGCTCCGCAACATCGGCGATCACCTCACAACTACCCTGCGGGGCCACCGCTTCGACCACCGCCGCGGCCTGATCTTGCAACGCGGGTTGCATCTGTTTCACCGCGCGGGAATTCAACAACGGCTGCAAGATTGCGCGCCAACGCGCATGGTCCGGCCGATCCAAAACGGGGTTGAGCGAAAACACTTCCGGGTTATGCAGCGCTGCGAGCACGTCATCGGCCCGTGTGAGGCAATAGCCATTCACAAACACGCTGTCCTCGACAAACACGACCGGCCCGCGCTTGCGCAGCGCGTCCCAAAGCTCGCTGCGATCCTCTGTGAAGAAATCAGGCAGCAACTTCTCACCGATCGGTTAGAGGTGATCTATCCCAGGCCGCACCTGCGGCGGCACACTCACACATCGCCGAAGTACTCGCGGATCTGGTCGAACTCGTCCAACAGGTACAGCTGCTCCCGCGCACGCCCCTCCCCCCCGTAAGGCAACCCCGCGCGCGCAAGCTCACTCCCGGACAGCACAACCGACTCACCGTGGAGTCGGACAGCGCTCGCACGGGCTCGGGGTTGGGGTCGTCCTTAGTCGGCTTGCCTGGCCTGGTCTGGACTCGCATCGAGAGCACAAGGGCCTCAACGTAAGAGGGCTTGAGCCGATCCAGCCGCATTGCTCCGAAAGGACCGAACTCCAAATGCTTGCGCGAGATGTTGGCGTACAGCTCTTTGGTGGCGTCTTTGCGGTCACTGGCGGCGAGGGTGGTGGTTCGCCAATGCACCAACCATGTGCCCACCGTCGAGGTGGCGTCCTTTGCAGGCTTCCCCTCATCCAGCCGATCTTGCACCTTGTCCAGTTCGGCCAGCGCGACCTTCTGCGTAGCGCCATAGACCGACACCCGTTTGCGTTCTCCCGTAGCGGAATCGACATAACTCAGCCGGGCTTCCCATCGCCCATCCGGACGCCGCCGGACTGCTCCCCGACCGTTTGCTGCTCGCTCAGCCACGAGGGCATCTTACCGCCCAATTGGGGTAAGAATTGGGGTCAAGGCCCTCTGGGGAGGGTCAAGTCCAGGGACGTGGTGTACGACGTCGTCGTGTGATTCTTCGATGTCGTGATTAGGCGGTCAGTGCCGCGGGGGTGACCTCCTGTTCTGTTGGTGTGGTGGTGAGTCGGGATTTGCTGAGGACGTCTAGGCCCAGGTAGCGGCGTGATTCGGCCCATTCTGAACCGCCGCACCGGCACCAAAGTCACCGTCCTCATCCACGACCTCGACATCCGCGTCCTCGACCGACACACCGGCCAAGTCATCCGCAAACTCGTCTTAGACCCCACCCGCGACTACCAACCCCGCGGCGTCAAATGCGGAAACAGCCCCAAACAGGCAATAGGTGTAAACCATGTCTCGGGACGCCCGTCAACGATGTCGCGAGACATGACAGTGGTAGCGGGGACAGTGTCTGATTCCACGACATAGTTGACAGATGTCTCGCGACATAGTTGACACCTCAGTTGTTATGGGAGGTCAGCCATGTCGAAGGCGCAGCTGGTCATCACCGCCGTCGTGCTCGAAGGACGCAGCAAAAGCGAGGTCGCCCG
>NZ_JAFAUS010000059.1 GCF_019243155.1 Mycobacterium sp. | reverse complement strand
GATCGGCGAGGAGCGCTATGTCTCCGCCGGTGGTCAGCGGATCCGGGTCAACGTGCGTCGCGGGAACGGCGTCCCGCTGGTGGTGTGCAACGGCATCGGCGCCAGCTTGGAGGTGCTTGATCCGCTGGTCGAGCAATTGGATTGCACTGTCGTCAGATTCGACGTCCCCGGGACGGGTGGATCGGCCACCTCCCCCGCACCGTACGGGTTTCCCTACCTCGCCTGGGTGCTGGGCCGGGTGCTGTCCAAGCTGGGGTTCGGCGTGGTCGATGTGCTCGGGCTGTCCTGGGGAGGGGCTCTGGCGCAGCAGTTCGCCTTCCAGAACCCGCGCCGGTGCCGGCGCCTGGTGCTGGTGGCGACCGCCACCGGGGCGCTGATGGTGCCCGCGCATCCGCGGGTGCTGGCGAAAATGGTCACCCCGCGCAGGTTCTCGGACCCCGACTACGCCGCGGCCATCGCGGGTGAGCTCTACGGCGGTACCGTTCGCAGCCACGGCGAGGACGTCGCGCGACTGTTCGTGCGGCAGTTGCATGCCGGATCGAAGGTCGGCTACCTGCACCAGTTGCTGGCGGGAGCGGTCTGGACGAGCTTGTTCGCACTTCCCGCGGTGCGGCAGGAGACCTTGATCGTGTCGGGCACCGATGACCCGATCATCCCGGTGATCAACGCCCGCGTGCTGAAGGCGTTACTGCCCCACGCGCGGTTGCATCTGCATCCCGGCGGACACATCGACCTGGTGCACAATGCGACCGAGCTCGCTCCCGTCGTCGCGACGTTTCTGAGCGAACCCGGGGGCGGCGGCGCCTAGTCCACTGCCTGCAGGAACCGCCCCGCGTGCAGATCGGTGCCGAAGCCGGGAGCGAATTCCCCTGCGGCATAGACGACCTGACCGCCGACGATGGTAGCGGCCACCACGTCGTCGTTGCGGTTCACCATCCGTTTGACGCTCGGTGCCCCCGGGTATGGCGCTTCGGCATAGGCGGCACTCGAGCCGTCGAATCCCGCGGGGTCGATCACCGCCACGTCGGCCCGTTTGCCTTTCGCGAGGTACCCGGCGTCGAGGCCGTACCAATCGGCCAGCTCGCCGGTGAGCCGGTGCACGGCGGTTTCGATCGGCATGAACCGGCGGTGGTGAACACGTTCGAGCATGCGAAGGCCGCTGTTGTAGAAGGCCATGTTGCGCAGGTGCGCGCCGGAATCCGAAAAGCCGATCTGCACGTTGGGCGAGCGCTGGAGTCGGTCCAGGACGTCCTCGCGATCGTTGGCGACGGTCGTGCGCCACCGCAGCGCCGCACCGTGCTCGACGGCCAGGTCAAGCAACGCGTCCGCGGGTTCGATCCCGCGGGTCGCCGCGACGTCGGCGAACGACCGCCCGACCACGGCAGCGTCGGGGCAGGCGACGATTTCGGCGTCGGACAGGTCGCGAGTCCACACCCGCGGACCCGATTGCGTAATCAGGTCTTTGCGGAACTGGCGTCGATACGATTCGTCGGCGAGCAGCCGGCCGCGACTCATCTCGTCGCGGAAGTTCAGTGCCGTTGAGCCGGAACCGAATTCCTCGAACACGACGAGATCGACCCCGTCGGCGTACATCTCGAACGGCACCGGCAGGTGCTGCCAGCGGAAGTCACCGCCGGCCCGGTTGGTCAGAGCGGCGGACAGCACGGTCATCCGTGCCGCCTTCCGGTCCGCCTTGACGTCCGCGGCCGCGATCAAGGTCGTCTTCAGCGGCCGGCGGAATCCGCGGCCGATGCTCTGCGCGAGGTAGCGGCCGACCTCGGCCTGTCGCGCCAGATTCGGGGTGCTCTGGTGCACGCGACCGCGTTTGCGCAGCACATCGTTCAAGGCCGCGAACTCCGACCACGTCGCGTACGTGGACGGCAGTTGGTGTGCCGGGAAGCGCGCACCCTCGAGCTTGGAGAAGGAACTTCGCAGAGTAGACAGCCCGACGAAACCAGCGTCGAGGGCGCCGGTGAGCATCTGCCGCATCCGATCCGTCTCCGCGCGGGTAGGGCGATAGTCGGCGTCGACTGACTGGCCCAGTCCCAACGCCGCGGCGCGGATATCGGAGTGGCCGATGAAGGCAGCGACGTTCACACCAAGCGGCAGCGAATCCACCGTCTTCACGTATTCGGCCGGGCTATCCCAGGTTTTCGCCTCCTTCACCGCGTCGTGAACGATCTGCCACGGCAGCGCTTCCACCCGCGCGAACATGTCGGCGCAATCGTCGGCGTCGCTGTAAACCGTCGACAACGAGCAGTTGCCCAGAACGATCGAGGTGGTGCCGTGCCGGGCCGACTCGCCGAGCCCGGGACTGAGCAGAACCTCGGCGTCGTAGTGCGTGTGCACGTCGAGCAGGCCGGGCAGGACCCACCTGCCGAACGCGTCGATGGTGCGCGCGCCGTCGGGCAGTCCTGGTGCGATCGCCGCCACTTTGCCGTCGCGGATTCCGACGTCTGCGCTGATCGGCGCCGAGCCGGCTCCGTCGAACACCTTTCCGCCGCGGATAACCAGCTCAAAGGCGGCCATCTCTGCTCCTTTCGATACTCATTAGTATCCAATCGATACCGTGGAGTATGCTGCTGACCATGTCGCCTGTCAAGCCGCACCGAACCCGCCCCACCCGCGGCGAGGTTCGCGACCGGATCCTGGACGCGGCGTCCAAGGTTTTCGCCGCCGAAGGCTTCGCCGGTGCCACGATCGACGCCATCGGCCAGGCCGCGGGCTTCACCAAGGGTGCGGTCTACTCGAACTTCGAATCCAAGGACGACCTGTTCCTGGCTCTGCTCGACCGCGAGTTCGAGTTGCGCGGTGAGCAGATCGCCACGGCGCTGGAAAGCGGCCGCGACATCGCGACGGCCGCACGGGCCTTGAGCCGATCGGTGCTCGACTCGATTCACGGTCACGCCGACTACTACGTCTTGTTCGTCGAATACTGGCTGCGCGCCCTGCGTGACCCGCAGCTTCGTGAGCGCTTCATCGCACGCCGTCGTGCGGCCGCCGCCGAGCAGGCGGCGAACATCGCCGAATCGACCGCCACCGTGCAGGCCAGTCGACGGTTGGCGGAGCTCGCCCAACTCGTCGTCACCATCAACTTGGGTATCGGGATGGAAGAGGTCCTGCAACCCGGAATCATCGATCCTGACCTGCTTGCGCAACTGATTACCGCGCTCTTGGAATCTGTTGCGGCTCAAGGTGATTAGGGGGAGTCCACTATGGATACAAATGATGAGCCGGACATCGCCGCGCCGGTGATCACCGCCAACCGATTGGGGGTCGACGGCGAGCACGGACCCCTCTTCTCGGGCATCGATCTTTCGCTCACTTCGGGTTTTCACGCCATTCAGATGCCCGGGGGGCCGGGACAGACCACGCTGCTGCTGACGCTCGCGGGACGTTTCAAGCCCACGCACGGCACGCTGAGCGTCCTCGGTGCGACGACGCCGCGGGCGATCCGTCGGCACTGCTCGATCGCGGCCTTCGAAGACATCGACGACCTGGAGGAGTCGGTAACCGTCGAGACGGTGCTCGCCGAGCAACGCCGGTGGCTCGCGCCCTGGTATTCACTGGTACCGCTGCAAGCCGGCCAGGCCGAGATGACGCAGGTTTTCGGCGACATACCCCCGCCGTCCCACGACACCTACATCGTTGAATTGTCGGACCTGGAACTGTTTTTGCTGCGCATCACACTGGCGTTGCTGTCGAACCGCCCGATCCTGGTGGTCGGGGACCTCGAGCAGGTTCGCGACAACTCCCGGCGGGCAGTCGCGGTGGACAGACTCGGCGCGATCGCGAAACAGCGCACGGTGGTCGTCGGGGTGACCAACCCGCTCGGCACCGACGCGCCCGACCACGAACTACACGATCACCGGATCCTGACCGGAGGGGACTGAAGATGTTGGCTGGACTCGCATTCGGCTCGGAGATCAAACGTTTCGGCCGCAGCCGATTGACGCGCGTGGCCATCGTGGTACTGATGTTGCTGCCCCTGGTGTACGGGGCGCTGTATCTGTGGGCTTTCTGGGATCCCTTCGGCCACACCAACAAAATGCCGGTGGCGCTGGTGAACTCCGACCGCGGCGCCGTCGTGTCCGGCCAGCAGTTCAACGCCGGTGCGGAGATCGCCAAGAGCCTCACAGCCGACGGCGGCCTGGACTGGCACGTCACCGACTTACAGGAGGCACGCAGCGGAGTCGACCACGGCAAGTACTACTTCATGGTCGAATTGCCGCCGGACTTCAGCGCGGCGATCGCCTCGCCGGTAACCGGGCAGCCCAAGAAGGCCAACCTGATCGCCGTCTACAACGACGCCAACAACTACATCTCGACCAGCATCGGTCGCACCGCCATCGACCAGGTACTCAACGCCGTCTCCAGCCGGATTTCCGGACAGGCGGTCAATCAGATGCTGTCCGTGGTGGTGTCCTCCGGTGCCGGCATCAAACAGGCGGCCGACGGGGCGAGCCGGCTCGCCGACGGCGCGAGCCAACTGGCGGGCGGTCTGGACACCGCGCGATCCGGCTCGACGACACTGGCAACCGGCGCGCG
>NZ_JAFAUS010000006.1 GCF_019243155.1 Mycobacterium sp. | reverse complement strand
GTCGGGCTCTACCCCGGCGACCAGGTTCGCGTCCTGGGCGTACCGGTGGGCCAGGTCGACACGATCGAACCGCGGCCCTCCGACGTCAAGATCACCATGTCCGTGTCGAAGGACGTCAAGATCCCGAAGGATGCCAAGGCCATCGTCTTGTCGCCGAACCTGGTGTCGGCGCGGTTCATTCAGTTGACCCCGGCCTATACCGGCGGGGCCGAACTACCCGACGGCGGCAGCATCGGCCTGAACCGCACCGGGGTTCCGGTGGAATGGGACGAGGTCAAGGAATCCCTGACCCAGCTGGCGGCCCAGCTCGGGCCGACGACGGGATCGATGCAGGGCCCCCTGGGTCAGGCGATCAATCAGGCCGCGGACACCCTCAACGGCAAGGGCGAGTCGTTCCACGACGCGCTGCGTGAGCTCTCGCAAGCCGCTGGGCGACTGGGGGATTCGCGCAGCGACATCTTCGGCACGGTCAAGAACCTGCAGGTTCTCGTCGACGCACTCTCGGCGAGCAACGAACAGATCGTCCAGTTCGCCGGTAGCGTCGCGTCGGTGTCACAGGTGCTCGCCGACAGCTCGCGCCATCTCGACAACACCCTGGGCACGCTGAATAAAGCGCTCTCGGACGTCCGTGGCTTCCTGCACGAAAACAACTCGACGATCATCGATACGGTCAATAACCTCAACGACTTTGCCAAGACGCTGAGCGACCAGAGCGACAACATCGAGCAGGTGCTGCACGTGGCCGGCCCGGGTATCGCCAACTTCTACAACATCTACGATCCCGCGCAGGGCACGCTCAACGGGCTGCTGTCGATACCCGAATTCGCCAACCCCGTGCAGTTCATCTGCGGTGGATCGTTCGAAACCGCTGGTGGGCCAAGGGCGCCCGACTACTACCGGCGCGCCGAACTCTGTCGCGAGCGGTTGGGACCGGTGCTGCGCCGGCTCACCGTGAACTATCCGCCGATCATGTTCCACCCGCTGAACACGATTACGGCGTACAAGGGCCAGATCATCTATGACACCCCGGAGACCCAGGCCAAGTCCGCGACCCCGGTCCCGCAGCTGACGTGGGTCCCGGCCAATGGGGCCAAGACGCCGCCGGCCGCGCAGAACCCGGCCGACCTGCAGGCCCTGCTTGTGCCGCCGGCCCCGCAGGCCAATCCCGCACCAGGCGCCCCGGCAGGCGGTCCCGCGCCCGGCCCGGCTCCCGGTAGCCCGTTCGGCCCCCTGCCGGGGCCGCCGCCCGGCCAACCCATCGCGCCCACCGATCAGGGGGCCGGCGGATGAGCCGAATATGGTTGCGCGGCAGTGCGTTAGCTCTCGGCAGCGCGTTGCTGGCCGGTTGCCAGTTCAGCGGGTTGAATTCGCTCTCGATGCCCGGCACCGCCGGTCACGGCAGCGGCGCCTACTCGATCACCGTGGATCTGCCCGACGTGGCCACCCTGCCGCAGAACTCTCCGGTGATGGTCGACGACGTCACCGTCGGCAGCGTCTCCGGCATTCAAGCCATCCAGCGGGCGGATGGATCCTTTTATGCCGCAGTGAAATTAGCGCTGAACAAAAATGTCGTGCTGCCGGCCAACTCGACGGCGACGGTCGCCCAGACGTCGCTGCTGGGCTCGATGCACATCGACTTGGCGCGTCCGAAGGACAAGCCCGCCGTCGGCCGGCTGAGCGACGGGTCGAAGATCTCCGAGTCCCACACCGGCCGTTATCCCACCACCGAGGAAGTGCTTTCGGCGCTCGGCGTGGTGGTGAACAAGGGCAACGTGGGTGCCCTGGAAGAGATCACCGACGAGACCTACCAGGCCGTCGCGGGTCGGCAGGACCAGTTCGTCGACCTGATCCCGCACCTTGCGGAATTGACGGCCGGACTCAACCGGCAGGTCGATGACATCATCGACGCCGTCGATGGATTGAACCGGTTCTCGGCGACCCTGGCGCACGATAAGGACAACCTGGGCCGGGCACTGGACACGCTGCCAGAAGCGTTGCGCGTGCTCAACAAGAACCGCGGCCACATCGTCGAGGCCTTCGCCGCGCTCAAGAAGTTGGCAAATGTCACCTCACACGTGCTCGCGAAAACCAAGGTGGACTTCGCCGCGGATCTCAAAGATCTGTACGCCGCCGCCAAGGCGCTCAACGACAACCGGAAGAACTTCGTCACCTCGCTGCAGCTGTTGCTGACGTTCCCGTTCCCCAACTTCGGCATCAAGCAGGCCGTCCGGGGCGACTACCTCAACGTGTTCACCACGTTCGACCTCACCCTGCGCCGGATCGGTGAGACGTTCTTCACCACGGCGTATTTCGACCCGAACATGGCCCACATGAACGAGATCCTCAACGCACCGGACTTCTTGGTCGGCGAACAGGCCAACCTGTCCGGACAGGCGGCCGACCCATTCAAGATTCCGCCCGGAACGGCGTCGGGACAGTGAGGGCGGACGCAGATGCATGACAAACTGACCAAGATCCAGTTGACGATATTCGCCGTGATCACCGCCCTGACATTGACCGTGATGGCGATCTTCTACCTGCGGCTGCCCGCCACGTTCGGTCTCGGGACCTATGTCGTGAACGCCGATTTCGTCGCCGGTGGCGGTCTGTACAAGAACGCCAACGTCACCTATCGCGGTGTGGCGGTCGGCCGGGTGTTGTCCGTGGGCCTCAACCCGACAGGCGTCACCGCAGGGATGCGGCTGAACAGTGGCACTCCCATCCCGTCGAACGTCACCGCCACCGTCAAGAGTGTGTCGGCCGTCGGTGAGCAGTACATCGACCTGGTGCCGCCGAACCCACCGGCATCGACGAAGCTGCACAACGGATCTCGCATCGACCGCCAGAACACCCGGATCGGCCAGGACGTCGCCGACCTGTTGAAGCGGGCCGAGACTCTGGTCAACAGCCTCGGCGACACCCGACTGCGCGAGCTGTTGCATGAGACGTTCATCGCGGCAAACGGTTCGGGTCCCGAACTGGCCCGGCTGTTCGAGTCGGCCCGACTGCTGGTGGACGAGGCCAACGCCAATTATCCGCAGGTGTCACAGCTGATCGACCAGGCCGGTCCGTTCCTTCAGGCCCAGATTCGTGCGGGCGGTGACATCAAGTCGCTGTCAGACGGGTTGGCGCGGTTCACTTCCGAGGTGCGGCAGGCCGATCCGCAGTTGCGCTCGACATTGGAAATCGCCCCTGGGGCGGTCGACGAGGCCAATACAGCGTTCTCCGGTATCCGCCCGTCCTTCCCGGCGCTCGCCGCCAGCCTGGCCAACCTGGGCCGGGTCGGCGTCATCTATCACAAGTCGATCGAGCAACTGCTCGTCGTGCTGCCTGCGCTGTTCGCCGCGATCACGACGGCCGCCGGCGGTGCACCCCAAGACGAGGGTGCCAAGCTGGATTTCAAGCTCGACCTCAATGACCCACCGCCGTGCGCAGTCGGGTTCCTTCCTCCGCCGTTGATGCGCACGCCCGCGGACGAGACGGTGCGCGAGCTACCCCGAGACATGTATTGCAAGGTCGCGCAGAACGATCCGAGCACCGTGCGCGGTGCGCGAAATTATCCGTGCCAGGAGATCCCCGGCAAACGTGCGCCGACGGTTCAGCAGTGTCGCGACCCGCAGGGCTATGTGCCAGTTGGTCGCAACCCGTGGCGCGGTCCGCCCGTCCCGTACAACACGCCCGAAACCAATGGGCTGAACACCTTGCCGCCCAACAAGTTCCCGTACATTCCGCCGGGCGCCGAACCCGATCCCGGGACGCCGATCGTCGGACCGCCTCCTCCCGGTGTGGTACCGGGGCCCGGCCCACTACCGAACAAACAACCGGCATACGATCCGCCGCCTCCGAACGACAACGGGCCACCACCGCCGTTCACCTCGTGGCAGCCGCCCGGGGTGCCGCCGGTCCCGCCGCAGCTTCCGTATCCGAAATGGCTGCCCCCGCCGGCACCTCCGGTGGGGATCAACCCGCCGCCCCCGGGCCCGGGTCCGGAGAAGCCGTGGGGCCCACCCCCTGGCGGACAGCCGCAGGCCAGCGGCCGGGCCTACGCGACCTACGACCAGACGACCGGCGCATTCAAGGATCCCGCGGGCGGCACTGGTATTTTCGCGCCGGGAGCCCAAGGCGGCACTTCAGGTGCCGAGAACTGGGTGGACCTGATGCTTGACCCAAGACCGATGTGATGGAACCTGTTGTGGCAGAAGAATTAACGACCAAGACGCACGCGCGTCGTCGCGCCTCTCGCGCGGCCGGCCCCGCAAAGAGCGAGTCGACCCCCGCGGCCCCCGTCCAGGTGGACGTTGCCGACAAAGCGGCAAAGCCGGCGAAAACCGCTGGGCCGGTTCGCAGGACCCTGAAGTCCGTCAAGCCTCCGCCGCGGCGGCAGCCGAACCGCGTCCTGGTCGGGTGGATCTCGTTCGCGGCCGCGCTCTTGGCAATTGGCGCGCTTGCCGCCGGTGTGGCCGTCATGATGAAAGACCAGCGGCACGCCAACGCTTTACAGACGCGCGACCAGCGCTTCGTCGACACCGCCACTCAGACGGTGGTCAACATGTTCAGCTACAAGCAGGACAACATCGACGAGAGCGTGAACCGGTTCGTCAACGGCACCAGCGGCCCCTTACGCGGCATGCTGGGCGCCAACAACAACGTCGAGAATCTCAAAGCCCTGTTCCGCACCACCAACGCGACCTCCGAAGCCGTCATCAACGGTTCGGCCTTGGAGGGGTATGACTCGGTCACCGAGAATGCGTCGGTGTTGGTGTCGGTGCGCGTCACGGTCGCCGATATCGACGGAGTAAACAAACCGTCCATGCCGTATCGTTTGCGCGTCATCGTGCACCAAGACGATGCCGGCAAGATGACCGGTTACGACCTGAAGTATCCAGACGGGGGTAATTGATGCGGTGGCGGCGACGGCTGCTCGTCGCCGCGGGCTACCTCCTGATCGCGGTGTTCGTGGGGT
>NZ_JAFAUS010000390.1 GCF_019243155.1 Mycobacterium sp. | reverse complement strand
GTCGGCACGCGCGATGGGCTCGGTCAACGACCCGGCCGAACGCGGTGCCGCGTCGGCGGCGATCAACACCGTTCAGCTGATCTCGGCCGCCATCGCAGCCGGGTTGGCCGGCGTCGTGGTCAACGCCGCCAAGGGCGGCGACGGGGTGGCGGCGCACTTGCTATTCACGGTGTTCACCGCGCTGAGTGCCGCCGGTGTGGCGGTTTCGTATGGCGCGACCCGCTCCTCACTGCGAGAGCTCGAATCGGTCTGAGCCGGGCTCAGTCCCTCTCGTCGCCGGCCCGTAGGACGGCCACCACCCCGTCCACCACGGCGAAAGCCTCGTTGGCGCTTCCTACCTTTGACGTGGTCAGCCCGAAGGCGACGCTGCCGCCCAGCAGTGGGTCCGCCAACCAGATCTGCACTCCGACAAGTTACCTAGGGCCGGCCGGCTATGCGCGTCAGCGAAACCCGAAATTACCGCGTCGACTTGACAACCTGGGAGTAGTGAAACTGCCAACGCTCCACGATGTGGAACCCGAGATATCCCGGGAATCGATACGCCGGAGACCGTCCAAATGCGTTTCCCGGCGACAATAAATGTCCGGATTGATGATCGGGCAACGAGTTGTCTTTATTGGTAATCGTCCAGATTGCCGGGCATTTGTTGATCTTGGCCGTCGTCAGCCACACCGCGACGTGCCCGTCCCACAGTGACCCGACCTTGGGTCCGTACGCGCCGCGTTCGACGTCGATCAGCGATCGGAAGGCCCCCGGCCGCGCGTCCAGCAGCGCGCGGATCGGCCCGGGCTTCCACGGCACGGTGTTGTCCACCATCAGGCAATCGCCCGGTGCGGCACGGGAACTGATCACATCGGCGACCTGGCTGTAGTCCCAGCCCTCCTTGGCATAGGGCCAGCGCTGGACGAACAGGTAGTCCGGCACGGCGGCGGCGACGAACAGCAGCACCGCACCCACGATGCGCCAGGGTCCGCGAGCGATCGTGACGATGCAGGCGGCCAGCACGATGGCCATTGCCGGCGCGGTGAAGATCAGATAGCGCGGGTAGTAGATCGGCTCGATGATGGCCGAATAGCTGACGACGAGGGCAGTGGGGACGAAAAGCCAAGCGGCGCAGATGATCAGCAGCCTGCGCAGGTCGCCTTCTGGGGCCGGGACACCGGTGAGACGGGCCACGATCGCCGCGACGATCAGGACCCCGGACAGCACGGCGAACGCCACGCTGTGGTCAAAGTATTGGCGCTGGACGATGTCGAAGGCGTAGTGCCAGCTGACGGGATAGATCCAGTTGACCTGGCCCACCTGCCCATGGGCGAACACGATGTACGGCGTCATGGCCCCGACCGCGACCGCCGAGCTGGCCGCCCACCAGACCAGGGGAGATTTCCGAGAATTTCTGGGTAACAGGACGAACAGCATCGCGGCGTAGATCGGCAACAACAGGATGAGGTTGAGATTGAGCAGAATCAGCAGCGCCAATGCCAGCGCGTAGCCGACCCACAATCGCGGCGTGTTGCGGCGGACCGCGGCGATGAACAACACGGTGAGCCAGATGGAAGCGGCCGCGGCGAGGGCATACGAACGTGCCTCCATGCCCGCCCAGGTCGTGCGCGGCAGGATGGCGTACATCGCGCCCGCGCAGACCGCGGTCGGCCGCGTGGCGAATTGCCGGGTGAAGACCGTGACGCCGGCGGCCGCGGCCCCGACCGCCAGGGCGCTGGGCACGCGCGACCAGAACTCGGTCGGCGGAAAGACGGCGAACCAGCCATGCATCAGCAGGTAGTACAGGCCGTGCACGGCGTCGATGTGGGTCAGCATCTTCCACAGCTCGGCCACGGTCCGGCTCGCCGAGGCCGATATCGTTGCCGCCTCGTCGTACCAGAACGACGGCCGATTGGCCCAGGCGCCGCTGATCACGGTGGTGAGGACGGCGATCGCCCACGGGTCGAGCAGGCGGCCGGGCGCGCGTGTGGGCGCGGGCTCGGCAGCGACGTCCGCGGCACGTTGCTCAAAGGTGGGTTCAAGCGTGGGCATCGACATGATGCCTGTCACTTTAAAGCGAAGTCCGGAGCTCGGCTCACAAAGCGTATCCGGCCTATTCGCACTTCGCGCCCGAATTTGGCGAAAAGCTACCTAATGCAACGCTTTCCATCGCTTGCGCGACAATTCGATTGTTTTATGATCGGCGATATTGCTCGGTGCTGTAGCAACGAGCCGCAAATTCGGGACACGCCACGCCACGCAGTGTCGCTAATCTGCCCCCGCTGCATTGGGCAAACACGATACTGTCTTGGGTTGGCTGACCAACCAAAAGTGGGAGGGTAAATGAGCGCCTATCGGACTGTGGTGGTGGGAACCGACGGCTCCGACTCGTCAATGCGTGCCGTGGACAAGGCAGCGCAGATCGCCGGACAGGACGCCAAGCTGATCGTCGCGTCGGCGTACCTGCCTCAGCACGAGAACGGCCGCGCCGCCGACATCTTGAAGGAAGAGAGCTACAAGGTGTCGGGCACCGCACCGATTTACTCGATTTTGCAGGATGCGAAAGAGCGGGCGCACAAAGCGGGTGCAACGAACGTCGACGAGCGGCCGATCGTCGGTGCTCCGGTGGATGCCCTGGTCAAGCTGGCCGAGGACGAGAAGGCCGACCTGTTGGTCGTCGGTAATGTCGGCCTGAGCACCATCGCCGGCCGCCTCCTGGGGTCGGTTCCGGCCAACGTCTCACGCCGGGCCAAGGTCGACGTGCTGATCGTGCACACCACGCAGTAGCGGCCCTACCAGCGTCGTTCGCGCCACTCCTCGAGGTGGGGGCGCTCGGCGCCCAGCGTGGTGTCGTCGCCGTGACCGGGGTAGACGACCGTGTCGTCGCCGAATCGGTCGAACACCCTGGTCTTGACGTCGTCGTACAGCGAGTCGAACTCCGCGGGTTTCGTCGTCCGGCCCAGGCCGCCCGGGAACAGGCAGTCGCCGGTGAACAGCTGGGTGACCCCGCCTGTTTTGGGTCCGTCGAGGGCCAGCGCGATCGAGCCCGGCGTGTGCCCGCGCAGGTGGATGACGTCGAACGTCAGGTCACCGACTTGCACGGTGTCGCCGCCCGACAACAAGCGGTCCGGTTTGACGGGCAGGGGTTCGGCGTCGATCTCGTTGGCGGCGGTCGGCGCGCCGGTGGCCGCGGCCACGGCTTCCAGCGCCTGCCAGTGGTCGAAGTGCTGATGGCTGGTCACGATCAGCGTGACTTTCGGGGCATACTCGCGGATCAGGCCGGTCAGGACCTCGGCGTCGTTGGCCGCGTCGATCAGCAGCGTTTCGCCGGTAGCTGAACAGGTCACGAGGTAGGCGTTGTTGTCCATCGGGCCCACCGACGCCTTTAGAATCGTGGCGCCGGGTAGGGTCCGGCGGGCCGCGGTACCTGGGTCGACATGTCCGGTGTAGTTGTCATCCAGGGCAGTCATAGCGGCCACGTTACTGGCCACGGGTTGCTTGTCGGTATGGGCACATAGCATGGAATGCGCCGTGCGCAGTTTTGTTCTACGGACAGCTTCCGGCAACCAACACGTCCATCGAGAGGGGCAGCGTGGCTGACCGCCTTATCGTCAAGGGCGCCCGCGAGCACAACCTGCGTGGCGTCGATCTCGACCTGCCTCGCGACGCGTTGATCGTCTTCACCGGGCTGTCCGGATCGGGCAAGTCGTCACTGGCTTTCGACACCATCTTCGCCGAGGGTCAGCGCCGGTATGTGGAGTCGCTGTCGGCCTACGCCCGGCAGTTCCTGGGGCAGATGGACAAGCCGGACGTCGACTTCATCGAGGGCCTGTCGCCGGCGGTGTCCATCGACCAGAAGTCGACCAACCGCAACCCGCGGTCGACGGTCGGAACCATCACCGAGGTGTACGACTACCTGCGGTTGCTCTATGCGCGGGCCGGCACGCCGCACTGCCCGGTCTGTGGCGAGCGGATCGCGCGTCAGACACCCCAGCAAATCGTCGACCAGGTGCTGGCGATGCCGGAGGGCACCCGGTTCCAGGTGCTGGCCCCGGTGGTCCGCACCCGCAAGGGCGAGTTCGCCGACCTGTTCGAGAAGCTCAACGCCCAGGGGTACAGCCGGGTGCGGGTGGACGGGGTCGTGCATTCGCTGACCGACCCGCCAAAGCTGAAAAAGCAGGAAAAGCACGACATCGAGGTCGTCGTCGACCGGCTCACCGTCAAGGCCAGCGCCAAGCAGCGGCTCACCGATTCGGTGGAGACCGCGCTGAACCTCGCCGACGGCATCGTGGTGCTGGAGTTCGTGGACCACGAGCATGATTCCCACAACCGCGAGCAGCGGTTCTCCGAGAAGCTGGCCTGCCCGAACGGGCACGCGCTGGCCGTCGATGACCTGGAACCGCGGTCCTTCTCGTTCAACTCGCCCTACGGCGCCTGCCCCGAGTGCGGCGGCCTGGGGATCCGCAAGGAGGTCGACCCCGAACTGGTGGTGCCCGACCCGGACCGCACGCTGGCCGACGGCGCGGTGGCGCCTTGGTCAACCGGCCACACGGCGGAGTACTTCACCCGCATGATGGCCGGCCTCGGCGACGAGATGGGATTCGACGTCGACACACCGTGGCGGAAGCTGCCCGCCAAGGCCCGCAAGGCGATCCTCGAGGGCTCCGACCACCAGGTGCATGTGCGGTATCGCAACCGGTACGGCCGAACCCGTTCGTATTACGCGGATTTCGAGGGCGTGCTGGCGTTCCTGCAGCGCAAGATGGCGCAGACCGAGTCCGAGCAGATGAAGGAACGCTACGAAGGCTTCATGCGGGACGTGCCCTGCCCCGTCTGTGAGGGCACCCGGCTCAAGCCGGAGATCCTGGCGGTGACGCTGGCCGCGGGCGAGCGCGGCGCGAAGTCCATCGCGGAGGTTTGTGAGCTGTCGATCTCCGACTGCGCGGATTTCCTCAACGCGCTGACGCTGGGCACTCGCGAGAAGGCGATCGCCGGGCAGGTGCTCAAGGAGATCCAGTCGCGCCTCGGCTTCCTGCTCGATGTGGGGTTGGAGTATCTGTCGCTGTCGCGCGCGGCGGCCACGCTGTCCGGCGGTGAGGCCCAACGGATCCGGTTGGCGACCCAGATCGGCTCCGGCCTGGTGGGCGTGCTCTACGTGCTCGACGAGCCGTCCATCGGGCTGCACCAGCGCGACAACCGTCGCCTCATCGAAACCCTCACCCGCTTAAGGGATTTGGGTAACACGCTGATCGTCGTCGAACACGACGAGGACACCATCGCGCACGCCGACTGGGTCGTCGACATCGGGCCGCGCGCGGGCGAGCACGGCGGTGAGATCGTGCACAGCGGGACGTACCGGGACCTGCTCGCCAACGAAAAGTCCATCACCGGCGCGTTCCTGTCGGGCAAGGAAAGCATCGAGATCCCCGCGATCCGGCGGCCCATCGACCACAAGCGCCAGCTGACCGTCGTCGGTGCTCGCGAGCACAACCTGCGCGACATCGACGTGTCGTTTCCGCTTGGCGTGCTGACCTCGGTCACCGGTGTGTCGGGTTCGGGCAAGTCGACGCTGGTCAACGACATCCTGGCCGCGGTGCTAGCCAACCGGCTCAACGGCGCCCGGCAGGTCCCCGGTCGGCACACCCGGGTCACTGGGCTCGACCACCTGGACAAGCTCGTGCGGGTCGACCAGTCGCCGATCGGGCGCACGCCGCGTTCCAACCCGGCCACCTATACCGGGGTGTTCGACAAGATCCGCACGCTGTTCGCGGCCACCACCGAGGCGAAAGTCCGTGGCTACCAACCCGGTCGGTTCTCGTTCAACGTCAAGGGCGGCCGGTGCGAGGCGTGCACCGGAGACGGCACCATCAAGATCGAGATGAACTTCCTGCCCGACGTGTACGTGCCGTGCGAGGTCTGCCACGGCGCCCGCTACAACCGGGAAACCCTTGAGGTGCATTACAAGGGCAAGACCATCTCAGAAGTGCTGGACATGTCGATCGAGGAAGCGGCGGATTTCTTCGAGCCGATCAGCGGCATTCACCGATACCTGCGCACCCTGGTCGACGTCGGTCTGGGTTACGTGCGCCTCGGCCAGCCAGCGCCGACGCTGTCGGGTGGTGAGGCGCAGCGCGTCAAGCTGGCCGCGGAACTGCAGAAGCGCTCGACGGGCCGGACCATCTACATCCTCGACGAACCGACCACCGGGTTGCATTTCGACGACATCCGCAAGTTGCTCAAGGTCATCAACGGCCTTGTGGACAAAGGCAATACGGTCATCGTCATCGAACACAACCTCGATGTGATCAAGACGTCGGACTGGATCGTCGACATGGGTCCGGAGGGCGGGGCCGAGGGCGGAACCGTTGTCGCCGAAGGCACTCCGGAGGACATCGCCGCGGTGCCGGAGAGCTACACCGGGAAGTTCCTCGCCGAGGTCGTGGGCCGGGCCGTCTCGCCGCCCGCCCCGCGCAAGCAGACGCGGCGGCGCAAAGTCAGCGTCTGAGTTCGCGACTCACAACGTCTGCCGTCGCGACACATAACCTGCGCACACGACACGCCGGAAAGCGGTTACGTGGTTTATATCTCGCGACTGAACAGCCGCGGAGCCCTAACTGTTTTCGGGGTGCATCGACTCACGAATGCGGGCTAATCGCTCGGCCGCCTCGCGCTGGCGCTCCTCGTACTGCTGCTCGACCGAGCGGCCTTCTGGCGTCTCGGCGTCGAGTTCGGCCGAGCCCTGCGTCGTCGCGTAGCGGTTCTCGATCTTCTCACGGACGGACTCGAAGGTCGGCACGCCTGCGCTGTCGTATCCGGAGGTGTCGGGAGCGCTTATTTCGTCGGGCATGTCGTCAACTTACTGCCGAAAGCGGGCAAAGGAGCGCACCACCGGCGCTATCGCTTCGCGGCGTTGGAACGCTGGGCCGGGACCACTACCGGTGTGGACGCAGTGGGTGGCGACGCCGAGGGCAGGGCGGTCCGTGTGACGCCAGGCGTGCCCAGGCGGCCGGCAAGCCATGGCAGCGAGGCCGCGAAGGCCCGGTCCGCGAACGGCCAATCATGCTTGCCGGGCTGGGGAACCACCGCGCAGTCGATACCGGTGGCGCGACCGAGCGCGCACAGCGAATAGGCGGCGGTGGTTTGGTTGCCGGGATTGGCGGCGGCTTCGCGAGCGGCGAGTCGGATCGCGCCGTTGTCGGTGATCGCAATCTCGTGGTGTGCGGCAGGCGGGCCCTCGGAAGAGATCGCGAACCAACCCGCCATGTCTTGATACGGCCCGTGCCGGTTGATCACCGTGGTCGGGTCGAATGCCGCCCAGGCGTCGGCGCTTCCGCCGAACAGTCGGGCGATGGTCTGCGCCTTGGTCCCCGCGTTCGGGGAGAAGTCACCCGCGATGTCGACGAACGCGCTGAACATGTCGGGGTGCATGACGGTGAGGTCCACGGCGCAGGTTCCACCCATCGACCAGCCCGCGATGCCCCAGTTGGACCGGTTCGAACTGACGCCGAAGGTCGAGACCATAAACGGCACAACGTCTTTGGTCAGATGATCGGCCGCGTTGCCGCGAACCCCGTTGACGCACTCGGTGTCGTTGTTGAACGCGCCGCCCGAGTCGACGAACACCAGCACCGGCGCCTTGCCATCGTGCGCGGCCGCGAAATCGTCGATCGTGGTGATCGCGTTACCGGCACGGGTCCAGTCGGCGGGCGTGTTGAACTGACCGCCGATCATCATCACCGTCGGCAACGCAAGCGGCGGGCTGCTGGCGAACCATTCGGGCGGCAGATACACCAGCTCGCCGCGATGCTTGAAATGCGAAGCGTCGGACGGAATCGCCACCGAGACGACGCTGCCGTGAGGGGGCCGTGCACCTTTGGCGGCCATGGCGGTGACGGTGGCCCGGTCGGTCTGGTCGGGCAGCGGACCGGACGTGAGCTGGGTCCACGCGGACTGCACGGTGGGGAAGTAGCCGACCCAGAGGTTGAGCATCAGCGCCGCGCTGAGCAGACACGACGGCACGGCCAGCAACGTGATGCCGCGCCGCCAGCGGCGCGCGCTGCGCCAGCCGAGGATCAGTACCGCCGCCGCCAGCCCGGTCAACGCGACCCACACCCACAGCGCCGACGGCGCGGGCTCCTCGGAAAGGCCGCGGTCGACGATGTACCAGTGCGTGCCGAAGGCGACCGCCGCGCCCGCCAGGGCGGCCACCGGCAACCACACCGCGCGCCAGCGCCGCGAGCGCCAACCCACGGCCAAGGTCAGCACCACCGCGGTGCACACCTGGACCGTGATGGGCACCCAGCCGTGCATCAGGGAGATGTGACCAGTGGCCAGCAGGGGCGCCGGGACGTCGGGCGTCGAGGCTGTCACATGAATCATTGTGATCCATTGTTAACACCCCTGGAACATATTGGGCGAATGTCGGCTGTGGACTCGCTGGGTTTTTCTGACCCGCTCAATGCGGCTTGGCCAGCGGGAATGGCAGTGTTTCGCGGATGCTGCGGCCGGTAATGAGCATGACGAGCCGATCGATCCCCATCCCGAGTCCGCCGGTGGGCGGCATCGCGTACTCCATGGCCTGCAGGAAGTCCTCGTCGAGTTCCATCGCCTCGGGGTCGCCACCGGCGGCCAGCAGCGACTGCTCCTGCAGCCGGCGCCGCTGCTCCACCGGATCGGTGAGTTCGCTGTAGGCGGTCCCGAGCTCGACGCCCCACGCCACCAGGTCCCA
>NZ_JAFAUS010000385.1 GCF_019243155.1 Mycobacterium sp. | reverse complement strand
GAGATCCTGCGTGAGGTGGTTCCGTCCGACGCCGGCGTGATCATCCGCACCGCGTCCGAAGGGGTCAAAGAGGACGGCATCCGCACCGACGTCTCCCGCCTGCAGGAGCGCTGGCAGCAGATCGAGGCGAAGGCCATCGAGACCAAGCAGAAGGCCGCAGGCTCCGCGGTGGCGCTCTACGAAGAGCCCGACGTGCTGGTCAAGGTCATCCGCGACCTGTTCAACGAGGACTTCGCGGGCCTGGTGGTCTCCGGCGACGAGGCCTGGAACACGATCAACGAGTACGTGAATTCCGTTGCCCCCGAACTTGTTTCCAAGCTGACGAAGTACGAGCCCCCGACGGGGCCCGACGGGGCGGCCGGGCCGGACGTGTTCGCGGTGCACCGCATCGACGAACAGCTCGCCAAGGCGATGGACCGCAAGGTGTGGCTGCCCTCGGGCGGCACGCTGGTGATCGACCGGACCGAGGCCATGACGGTCGTCGACGTCAACACCGGCAAGTTCACCGGCTCGGGCGGCAATCTCGAGCAGACCGTCACCAAGAACAACATGGAGGCGGCCGAGGAGATCGTCCGCCAACTGCGGCTGCGCGACATCGGCGGCATCGTGGTCATCGACTTCATCGACATGGTGCTCGAGTCCAACCGCGACCTGGTGTTGCGCAGGCTGACCGAGGCGCTGGCGCGGGATCGTACCCGCCACCAGGTCTCCGAGGTCACCTCGCTGGGCCTGGTTCAGCTGACCCGCAAGCGGTTGGGCACCGGCCTCATCGAGGCCTTCTCGACGTCATGTCCGAACTGTGCTGGCCGTGGCATCCTGCTGCACGCCGACCCGGTCGACTCGGCCCCGTCCAGCGGGCGTAAGTCCGAATCGGGTGGCCGCCGGGGCCGCCGGTCCAAGAAGAACCGCGGCGAAGAGCCCGCCGATCAGCCCGCCGTGGCCAAAGTGCCGGTGCACGCCCCCGGTGAGCACCCGATGTTCAAGGCGATGGCCGCCGGCTCCGCCACGCAGACCGACAGCGCTGACGTCGAGGAATCCGACGGCGAGGAAGCCACCAGCGACCTCGATGAGCACAAGAAGCGCATCGTCGCCGACGGGGAGGACACCGACCAGGAGGGCTTCGACGACTCCGACGACGACGAAGACACCGACGACAGTGACGAGGACGACGACACCGACGACGATGACGACCTCGACGACGACGATGAGGACCTCGACGATGACGACGAGGATCTCGACGATGACGACGATGACGACGATGACGACGAAGACCTCGAACTGGACGATGACGACGAACTGGATGACGAGGACGACGACTCCGACGACGACGCCGGGGGCGCCTTTCGGGCCGGCCCGGCGCAGGGACGCCCACGTCGGAGGCGTTCGGCGGGTAGGCCCGCCGGCCCGCCGATCCACGTGGACTGAGCCACGCCGCGGTTTGACCCTGTAGCCGCTGGTCACGTACCCTTGGACAGTTGTCGCCAGGTCGGCGAGTAGACTGATCCGGCGACGACGCGGCCCGGGACTGCCGGGCAATAGACGCGGACCCGCGTCCCAGACCCACCACGAAACCGGCCGGTGGCGCGCGCGTGAAGCGCGGAGCAGCGGCTGAGCAGAGGCTAGAAGAGAAGGCAGGAGCAACGATGGCGACCTACGTAATCGTCAAGACGGGCGGCAAGCAGTACAAGGTCGCCGTCGGAGACGTGGTCAAGGTCGAAAAGCTCGACTCCGAGCCGGGTGCAAACGTGTCGCTGCCGGTCGCCCTCGTGGTCGACGGCGCGAAGGTGACCACCGATGCCACCGCGCTGGCCAAGGTCGCAGTGACCGGCGAGGTGCTCGAGCACACCAAGGGCCCCAAGATCCGTATCCACAAATTCAGGAACAAGACCGGCTACCACAAGCGTCAGGGACACCGTCAGCAGCTGACGGTCCTGAAGGTCACCGGCATCAAGTAAAGGCGGCGAGACATGGCACACAAGAAGGGCGCTTCCAGCTCGCGCAACGGCCGCGACTCAGCCGCTCAGCGGCTCGGGGTCAAGCGGTTCGGCGGTCAGGTCGTCAAGGCCGGCGAGATCATCATTCGCCAGCGCGGCACCAAGTTCCACCCCGGCATCAACGTGGGCCGCGGTGGCGATGACACGTTGTTCGCCAAAGAAGCCGGAGCGGTCGAGTTCGGTATCAAGCGCGGACGCAAGACCGTCAACATCGTCGCGGCCGACTGAGCCATTCCCGGGCCCGGCCCGGGTGCATCGGCGTGCGACGGTAATTGAGAGGACCCTCGATGCCTCGTTTTGTCGATCGCGTCGTCATCCACGCGCGCGCCGGTTCGGGCGGAAACGGCTGCGCCTCAGTCCATCGGGAGAAATTCAAGCCGCTGGGCGGCCCGGACGGCGGGAACGGCGGCCGCGGCGGCAGCATCGTCTTCGTCGTCGACCCGCAGGTCCACACGCTGTTGGACTTCCACTTTCATCCGCACGTCACTGCGCCGTCGGGCAAACAGGGGATGGGCAGCAACCGCGACGGCGCCGCCGGCGCGGACCTGGAGGTCAAGGTCCCCGACGGCACGGTCGTGTTGGACGAAAAAGGCCGAATGCTCGCCGATCTGGTGGGTGCCGGTACCCGATTCGAGGCGGCGGCCGGTGGCCGCGGCGGCCTCGGTAACGCCGCGCTCGCGTCGCGGGCCCGCAAGGCTCCAGGCTTCGCGCTGCTCGGTGAGCAGGGCGAGACCCGGGACCTGACGCTCGAGCTCAAGACCGTCGCCGACGCCGGCCTGATCGGGTTCCCGTCGGCCGGCAAATCCTCACTCGTGTCGGCGATTTCGGCGGCCAAGCCGAAGATCGCCGACTACCCGTTCACCACGCTGGTCCCCAACCTCGGTGTGGTCTCGGCGGGCGAACACACCTTCACGGTCGCCGACGTGCCCGGTCTGATTCCGGGAGCCTCGCAGGGCCGCGGCCTGGGTCTGGATTTCCTGCGGCACATCGAGCGGTGCGCCGTGCTGGTACACGTGATCGACTGCGCCACCGCCGAACCGGGCCGCGATCCCATCTCCGACATCGACGCGCTGGAAGCCGAACTCGCTGCCTACACGCCCACTTTGCAAGGGGATGCCACGCTGGGGGACCTCGCCGAACGGCCAAGGGCGGTGGTGCTCAACAAGATCGACGTACCCGAGGCTCGCGAGCTCGCCGAGTTCGTCCACGACGAGATCGCGCAGCGCGGCTGGCCGGTGTTCAGCGTCTCGACCGTCGCGCGGGAAAACCTGCAGCCGTTGATCTTCGGGCTGTGGGAGATGATCTCGGCGTATAAGGCGGCGCAGCCGGAAATCGTGCCGCGGCGGCCGGTGATTCGCCCGGTTCCCGTCGACGACAGCGGCTTCACCGTCGAACCGGACCTCTCGCAGCCGGGCGGCTTCGTCGTCAAGGGCGCGCGCCCGGAACGCTGGGTCCGCCAGACCAACTTCGACAACGACGAAGCCGTGGGATACCTGGGCGACCGGTTGGCTCGCCTGGGCGTCGAGGACGAACTCCTGCGGCTGGGCGCGGAGCCGGGATGCGCGGTCACCATCGGGGATATGACATTCGACTGGGAGCCGCAAACGCCTGCGGGACAACAGGTTGCGCTGTCCGGCCGAGGCACTGACGTGCGGCTGGAGCGCAGCGATCGCGTCGGTGCCGACGAGCGCAAGGCCGCCCGGCGGCAGCGCCGCGAACGCGGCGACGAATCGTGAGCCAACAGCGCGACGCGGTCCGTACCGCCCGCAGCCTGGTGGTCAAAGTCGGCACCAACGCATTGACCACGCCGTCGGGGGTGTTCGACGCCGGGCGGCTGGCCGGACTAGCCGACGCGATCGAAGCGCGGATGAAGGCGGGCACTGACGTCGTCATCGTGTCCTCGGGTGCGATCGCCGCCGGTATCGAGCCGCTCGGATTATCCCGTCGCCCTAGGGATCTCGCGACCAAGCAGGCCGCGGCCAGCGTCGGGCAGGTCGCGCTGGTGAACTCGTGGAGCGCGGCCTTCGCC
>NZ_JAFAUS010000232.1 GCF_019243155.1 Mycobacterium sp. | reverse complement strand
CTCACGGCCGCGTATGACTTTGGCGAAGATCGTAAACCCATAGCACGCAGGGGTTCTGGGGAAGATGGGACCGTAACGTCCCCGCTGCTCCTCGAAGTAACCCTCCTTGGGGATGGCCATCATCGCGGGTTTGGTCCAGTCCTGATTGTTGGGCATCACTTGCTCCTCATGGCAGCTCGACCCCTACTAGCCGTGACGCTAGCACCAGCGGGCTCCCACCATCTGCTAACAGCGGCCAGGTCACTCATCCGTGATTGACAATCACCGCACACCGATCCCCGACCGACCTCGTCGCAAACCGACCGTGACCGACACCCCAAGCGGGCGCCGGTCCCGAATCTTGTCGTCACGTCTGCGGCGGCCATCCGCTGTGCACCGTCGGCGACGTTTCGGCCCGTCCCGTAACGCGGCGAAGTCGCTCGGCAGCCGCCACCACAGTCAGGACCCGGCTGCGTACCGTCACGCCATCAGATCGTTGGTCTGACCCCCGGGGGTGCTTCAGATTCAACGACCAACTCACCAGAGGCTGTCACCACAGGCGATCGTCGCCGTCGGTGGGCCACGAAAGCATGACCACACCAGCGGTCGCTGCGTACAGTACGAATGCGGCGGCAGTCCGGAACTGACTGCCGCAGCCCAATCATCAAGGCGTCCTGACGGATTGAATGACCCTCAACGGGCAGTATCGGAGCGTGTGTCGCTGGCGCGTCCTGACCCAGCCGTCGGGGCTATGGCAGCAGATGCGACTTCGTATCTACAGCTCCTTCTTGGATCAACTCGTCCAATGCCGATCGCTGGTGAAGTTGTCGCCCGCGGCAGTCCGTCCCCACGGACTCGGCACGATTGTCGTCAACACCGGAATCCATCTGTGGTCCGTTGGCACATTCATGGCACAACGGGGGTTGTGCCAATCACCACCAAGCCGACTTCTACGGCATTGAACTCGAGTTTTCTTGGTGGGCGCGGACGGTATCGAACCGCCGACCGCTGGTGTGTAAAACCAGAGCTCTACCACTGAGCTACGCGCCCGTGCCCGGGCAGGTTACACGTTGAAAGGCCATCTACCCAAAACTATCGACCCACCTCAGGCGCGCAAAGCGGCCAGGGCGTCGGTCCATAGCCGCTGGTCGCGGGACTCCCCGGGCTGTTTCATCTCCGCGAACCGGATGATCCCCGAACGGTCGACGACAAAGGTGCCGCGGTTGGAGTAGCCGACATCGTCGTTGAACACTCCATAGGCCTCGCTGGTCGCGCCGTGCGGCCAGAAATCGGACAACACCGGGAAAGTGAACCCGCTTTCCAGCGACCAGATCTTGTGCGTGGGCGGTGGGCCCACCGAGATTGCCAGCGCCACACTGTCGGCATTCTCGAATTCGGGCAGGTGGTCACGCAGCAGATCCAGCTCGCCCTGGCAGATACCGGTGAACGCGAGCGGAAAGAACACCAGCAGGACGTTCTTGGCGCCCTGGTAGGAGCTCAGGGTGATGCGCTGTTGATTCTGGTCGCGCAAGGTGAAATCCGGGGCGGCGGCCCCGACGGGCAGCATTATCGCTTCCCGGTCCGAGACGATTTCGGCTGCACCAGTCGGCTGGCGCTCCAGTCGCCGAGGTTGACCGACGACGTCGGCATCAAACCGGCGGTGGGGGCTGCCTCGGCGATCTCGGCCGGCAGGACGTGGCCGGGCTTGCCGGTCTTGGGGGTCAATACCCAGATCACCCCGTCCTCGGCCAGCGGACCGATCGCGTCCATCAGGGTGTCCACCAGGTCACCGTCCCCGTCGCGCCACCACATCAGCACGACGTCGACTACCTCGTCGGTGTCCTCATCGAGCAACTCACCGCCGCACGCTTCCTCAACGTCACCGCGGATTTCGTCGTCGGTGTCTTCGTCCCAGCCCCATTCCTGGACAACTTGGTCTCGTTGGATGCCCAGTTTGCGAGCGTAGCTCGGGGCGTGATCCGCCGCGACCACCGTGGAGCCTCCTTGCGTCTGTCCGCAGGCTATCTGCGCGCTGTGCGATGGGGATTATCGTCCCACAGCCAAAGCGCGGTCCACACTCAGCCTCGTTACGTCGCTAGGCAGAGTTTGAGCGCCTTCGTCTTTGTGTCGTTGAGTTGATCGACTCGTTTGTTGAATTCTCCCGTACCCGCATGTGTGCCGATGGCGTTGGCCACGCCGTGCGCGGCGTCGATGTAAGCGTTGAGCGCGTCCCGCATCTGCGGCGTCAGCGCGTCGCTGAAGCTGTTGGCGACCGTGTTGGCGCTGTCGTTGAGCGCGTCGATGGCCGGGCCTTCCATCGCGCCCGTGCTGCCTCCGTTGTTGTAGGCCCTGACGTAGTCGTTGACCCTGTCGATCGCGTTCCTGCTCGTGGTGACCAGCGACGAGCAGGAGGTGCGCATCGCTTTGGTGGTCAGCGATTGCTGCCGCTGGGACTCACGGATCTTCGACGTCGCCGACGACTCGGAAACCGACGCGGACACCGACTGCCGATAGGCCGGGGCGACTTTGGTGTCGGGGTTGGCCGTGCCATTGGTGACGGTGGTACATCCCACGATGGCCATCAGCGCTGTCGCGATGCAGCCAAGGGCCAGAGCGCCTCGCTTAGGTGAAACCCCCACCCGTGCGCGAGGGACGGCACGCCATCCGATGAGCACAGGTCCTGACGTTACCGGGTGAACGCGCGCGCTTGCCCCCGTACGCACCTAGTCGGCTACCCGACGTCGGCTACCCCACTTCAACGCCGGTGCGGCACGATGGGGGGACGGGGTGCACAACACCCCATCGGCACAAGCCCCGCCAACCTCAGGAGCAGTGCGTTGACAACCGAGTTCGTGCGCCACGATCTGGCCAAAACCCCTAGCAGCACAGGCGAACCCGACCGCGTTCGGGTGATCCGCGAAGGCGTGGCGTCTTATCTGCCCGACATCGATCCCGAAGAGACGTCGGAGTGGCTGGAATCCTTCGATGAACTCCTGGAGCGCCAAGGACCGGCGCGGGCGCGCTACCTGATGTTGCGCCTGCTGGAACGCGCGGGCGAGCAGCGCATCGCCATCCCGGCGCTGACGTCGACCGACTACGTCAACACCATCCCGACCGAGATGGAACCCTGGTTCCCAGGCGACGAGGACGTCGAACGGCGCTTCCGCGCGTGGATCCGGTGGAACGCGGCGATCATGGTGCACCGCGCCCAGCGCCCGGGAGTCGGCGTGGGCGGGCACATTTCGACGTACGCCTCGTCGGCGGCGCTGTACGAGGTCGGCTTCAATCACTTCTTCCGCGGCAAGTCGGATCCCGGCGGCGGGGACCAGGTGTTCGTCCAGGGTCACGCGTCCCCGGGGATCTACGCGCGGGCATTCCTGGAGGGCCGCCTGAGCGCGGACCGGCTCGACGGTTTCCGCCAGGAGCACAGCCACGCCGGCGGCGGGTTGCCGTCCTACCCCCACCCGCGGCTGATGCACGACTTCTGGGAATTCCCCACCGTGTCGATGGGCCTGGGCCCGCTCAACGCCATCTACCAGGCGCGGTTCAACCACTACCTGCATGACCGGGGCATCAAGGACACGTCCGGCCAGCACGTGTGGGCGTTCCTCGGCGACGGCGAGATGGACGAACCGGAAAGCCGCGGACTCATTCAGGTGGCCGCCAACGAGGGCCTGGACAACCTGACCTTCGTGATCAACTGCAACCTGCAGCGCCTCGACGGCCCGGTGCGCGGCAACGGCAAGATCATCCAGGAGCTGGAGTCGTTCTTCCGCGGCGCCGGCTGGAACGTGATCAAGGTGGTCTGGGGCCGCGAATGGGACGCGCTGCTGCACGCCGACCGCGACGGCGCGCTGGTGAACCTGATGAACACCACCCCTGACGGCGACTACCAGACTTACAAGGCCAACGACGGGGCCTACGTGCGCGACCACTTCTTCGGTCGCGACCCGCGCACCAAGGCACTGGTCGAGAACAT
>NZ_JAFAUS010000163.1 GCF_019243155.1 Mycobacterium sp. | reverse complement strand
GGGTTGCCGGTGCCGTCACTGCCGGTGATCGGTGGCGACGCCGCGGCGGCCTGTATCGCCGCCGCCAGCGTGCTGGCCAAGGTCAGCCGGGATCGCCTGATGGTGGCGATGGACGCCGATCATCCGGGCTACGGGTTCGCCGACCACAAGGGCTACAGCACGCTGGCGCATTCGGCTGCGCTGAACGAGCTGGGCCCGTGTTCGCAGCATCGGTATTCCTTCATAAACGTGCGGCGGGTGGCGGCCGGGTCGGGCAGCCGTTTAGTGGTGGATTGCGAACCGAACGCACCGGGTGAGCGTGGCACCAACGGGTGGGGAAAGATGGAACCCGACTCGTCCGAAGGGGCTGTGTCAGGTAGTTGGAACGCACTCGGCGACGATGCGGACCGCTTGCGGTCCGAGGAGGAGCCAGGTAATTGGAACCGAGTAGGACGGCTGAGCAGATGAGTGCCGAGGATCTCGAAAAGTATGAAACCGAGATGGAGCTCTCGCTGTACCGCGAATACAAGGACATCGTCGGGCAGTTCAGCTACGTGGTGGAGACCGAACGGCGCTTCTACCTAGCCAACAGCGTCGAGATGGTGCCGCGTAACGCCGACGGCGAGGTCTACTTCGAACTGCGACTGTCGGACGCGTGGGTGTGGGACATGTACCGGCCTGCGCGGTTCGTCAAGCAGGTGCGGGTGGTCACCTTCAAGGACGTCAACATCGAAGAGGTCGAGAAGCCCGAGCTGCGGCTGCCCGAGTAGCGCGCGGGCTACTCCGCGGGCGCCGGCAGCTCTCCGCGCTTCTCGATGACCTCTCGGGCCACGTCGGCCAACTTGATGTTCACCGCCTGCGAATGGCGCCGCAACAGGTCGAACGCCTGCTCCTCGGTCATCTCGTGCAGCATCATCAACATGCCGACCGCCTTGCCGATTTCGCGGTTGCTGAGCAGCCCCCGTCGAAGGCTTGCGGCGTCTTCTCCCTTGGCGACCGCGTTGATGGCCACGCTGGCGAACGCGGCCAGCACCGCGGCACGGCCGGCGGACTCGGAGTCGAACATGTTGGCCGTGTCGCTGAACAGGTTGAGCGCAGCCCCTTTGCGTTTGTCGACCAGCAGACGGAAACCCATCGCGCCGCGCACCGGTGTCTCTTCGACCAGGATCTTGGCGAGGGTGGGCCACAGGGACGGCGTGGTCAGGTCCGGGTCGATCTGTGGGGTTTCCTCCTCGATCGCATCGATGCACGGACCGTCGCTGGCGCGGCGTTCCAGTTCGTCGATCTGCCGCGCGAGTGTGTCGCTGGCGCCGACTGTGATGTAACGGTCGCCCTCGCGCACCAAGAGGCTGGCGTGGTCGCAGCCGCGCACCGTCAGGGTGGCGGCGATGCAGATGGCCGCATACATCTCGTTGGCGTCCGAGCCTTGGTAGATGATCTCGGCCAGGGCCGCGAATACCGTCCCCGGGTCGGCCTTCTCCCCGCCGGGCGGCGGGCCCTCCGTACCGACCCCCGATTCATCCGTCATGACGGGCCTCATTTCCTGCGATATCGGCGTGACGCGTGGTCGATCGTCGTCGATTATCCGCCGCCGGCGCAAACCCAACCTGGCCACCGTGAAACACCCGCTGACAATACGGGCAAGCACTCGCACGCGCTCGCGAATCGGCGCGTTGGATCGCGATCGGGTGACGTTTCTTACCGGCGGGTTTCGGTGCGCGATTGACGGGAAAAGCCGTTCAGGTGGGAGTTACCGTCGCTGTGACCGGGCCGACCGGTGAGATCGGTATCTCCGCGGTGACCGCGCTCGAGCACGAACCCGCGGTCGACGCCATCGTCGGGATGTCCCGCCGACCCTTCGACCCGTCGTCGCACGGATGGTTGAAGACCACCCACCGGCAAGGCGACATCCTGGACCGCGACGCCGTCGACGCCCTGGTGGCCGAGGCCGACGTGGTGATCCACCTGGCGTTCATCGTGATGGGTTCGCGGGAGGAAAGTGCGCCGATCAACCTGCAAGGCACTCGAAACGTGTTCGAGGCAACGGTTGCGGCCGGACGGCCGCGGCGTCTGGTGTACACCTCGTCGGTGGCGGCGTACGGCTACCACTCCGACAACCCGGTTCCGCTCACCGAGGATGTGCCGGCGCGCGGGTCCGCCGAGCATTACTACTCCGAGCAGAAGGCGGCGTGCGAGGAGCTGCTGACCGAAATCACCAAGGATTCGCCCCTCGAGACGTTCGTTTTGCGGCCGTGCATCGTCGCCGGGCCCAACGCCACCGCCCTGGCGGACGCGATGCCGTGGAACCAGTTGCCGGGCCCGTTGCGCGCGGTGGTCGGCGCGGTGCCGATATTGAAGCCGGTGGTGCCGGATCCGGGCGTCCCGTTGCAGCTGGTTCACCATGACGACGTCGCCGCGGCGATCGCGCTGGCCGCCACCGCCCCCGCCCCGCCCGGCGTGTACAACCTCGCCGCTGACGGCGTGGTGACCGTGGCCGACGTGGCCCGGGCACTGGGCGGCCGGCCCGTTCGGGTTCCCGCCGTTGCTGCGACTGCGGCGTCGGCCGCGATTTCGCGGGTGCCGCTCGTTCCCGCCATGCTGGAATGGCTGCATAGTGCGCGGACGTCGATGGTGATGGACACCACCAAGGCACGGACGCAGCTGGGGTGGCGACCGCTTTACTCGTCGGCCGAGACGTTGGCGGCGCTGGCTTCGGCCGTGTGACACCGCAATTCATCGTGGCGCCTCCTCAGCGGCGGTCGGCGGCCAACCGGAGTAGTTTTACTGCGTGAGCCTTCCGCGTTCTGCTGCTTCTCGTGTCATCACGACACTCGGTGAATTCGCCTAGTGGGGCACGTAACCGCGCGTCGGCGGATCACGCACCTCGCCGCCGAGAAGACGACCACCCGGCCCGAGACGCTGGTGGTCGAGGAGCCGTTGGAAATTCGGGTCAACGGGGCGGCCGTGACTGTGACGATGCGAACGCCAGGCTCGGATATCGAACTGGCCCAAGGTTTTCTGCTCACCGAGGGCGTCATCGCGGGCCGCGACGACGTGCTGACCATCCGGTACTGCGGCGGCAAGGACAGTTCGGGGGAGAATACTTACAACGTTCTCGACGTGACACTGGCCGCCGGCGTTCAGATGCCCGATCTCGATGTCACCCGCAACTTCTACACCACCTCCTCATGCGGGGTGTGCGGCAAGGCGTCGCTGGAGGCGGTTCGACTGAACAGCCGGTTCTCGCCCGGCAGCGACCCCGCCACCGTCGCGGCGGCCACGCTCAAGGCGATGCCGAACCAATTGCGCTCTGCGCAAAAGATTTTCGACAGCACCGGTGGCCTGCACGCCGCGGCGCTGTTCGGCGTCGACGGCACGATGCTCGCGGTGCGCGAGGACGTCGGTAGGCACAACGCGGTCGACAAAGTCATCGGCTGGGCGCTGGAAAACCGCCGGGTGCCGCTGGCGGGCTCGGTGTTGCTGGTCAGCGGGCGGGCCTCGTTCGAGTTGACGCAGAAAGCGGTGATGGCCGGGATTCCGGTGCTGGCAGCCGTGTCCGCGCCGTCGTCGCTCGCGGTCTCTCTGGCCGAGGAGTCCGGGATAACGCTGGTGGCCTTCCTGCGGGAGGATTCGATGAACATCTACACGAGGGCCGATCGGATCGGTTAGTCCGCGTCCGGCCCGCTGTGGATGGAGGTGCGACTGGGGATAACCAGTCGCGACCGAGCGCCGCGCGCGTCGCTGTGGCCTTCCTTGTCGGGGCCGTCGTGGAGTTTGTCGGGCATGACGACCGAAACGACGATGACCCGGATCCAGCTGGGAGCGATGGGTGAAGCGCTTGCGGTGGATTACCTGACGAGGGTGGGATTGCGCATCCTGCAACGTAACTGGCGCTGCCGCTACGGCGAACTCGACGTGATCGCTTGCGACGATGCCACTCGCTCGTTGGTGTTCGTCCAGGTGAAAACCCGCACCGGCGACGCCTACGGCGGGCTGGCGCAGGCCGTCACTCCGCGCAAGGTGCGACGGCTGCGCAGGCTGGCCGGGCTCTGGCTGGCCGGCCAAGACGAGCGGTGGACGACCGTCCGCATCGATGTGATCGGTGTGCGGGTCGGGCGGCGCCGCACCCCCGAAATCACCCACCTGCAAGGGATCGGCTGATGGCGCTGGGGCGGGCGTTCTCCGTCGCGGTGCGCGGCGTCGACGGGGAAATCGTGGAGATCGAAGCCGACATCACGTCCGGACTGCCGGGTGTGCACCTGGTGGGATTGCCCGACGCAGCGCTGCAGGAGTCTCGAGACCGAGTCCGGGCCGCGGTTACCAACTGCGGTAACAGCTGGCCGATGGCACGGCTCACCCTTGCCCTGTCGCCGGCCACCCTGCCGAAAATGGGATCGGTTTACGACATTGCCCTGGCCGCCGCGGTTCTTTCGGCTCAGCGCAAGAATCCGTGGGACCGGCTGGAGAAAACGCTGCTGATGGGCGAGCTGTCGCTGGACGGGCGGGTCCGGCCGGTCCGCGGCGTGCTGCCGGCGGTGCTGGCCGCCAAACGTGACGGCTGGCCGGCCGTCGTCGTCCCGGCGGACAATCTGGCCGAAGCCAGCCTCGTCGACGGAATCGACGTGTGGGGCGTGCGCACTCTGGGGCAACTGCAGAACTGGCTCAACGGCAATGCGGCCCTGGACAACAGGGTCGACGCGAAGACTCCGGATGCCGAGCCCACCGCCGACCTGGCCGACGTGGTCGGGCAGGCGCAGGCGCGGTTCGCGGTGGAGGTGGCCGCCGCGGGCGCACACCACCTCATGTTCACCGGGCCGCCCGGGGTAGGCAAAACAATGCTCGCGCAACGGCTTCCGGGTCTGCTCCCGCCGTTGTCGGACAGCGAGTCGCTGGAAGTCACCGCGATCCACTCGGTGGCCGGCCTGCTATCCGGGGATACCCCGTTGATCACCAGGGCGCCGTTCGTGGCGCCGCATCACAGTTCCAGCGTCGCGGCGCTCGTCGGCGGGGGTTCGGGGATGGCACGTCCCGGCGCGGTCAGCCGGGCGCATCGCGGAGTGCTGTTCTTGGATGAATGCGCAGAGATCAGCGTGAGCGTGCTGGAAGCGCTGCGGACGCCGTTGGAGGACGGGGAGATTCGCCTTGCCCGGCGCGACGGCGTGGCGTGTTACCCCGCTCGGTTCCAGTTGATTCTGGCGGCTAACCTCTGCCCGTGCGCACCCGCCGATCCGCAGGACTGCATCTGCGCGGCCGCGGCCAAACGCCGCTACCTGGGCAAGCTTTCGGGACCGTTGCTGGATCGGGTGGACCTACGGGTACAGATGCATTCGGTCCGCGCGGGGGCGTTCTCGGCCACCGAAGGGGAATCGACGGCCCAGGTTCGTCAGCGGGTCGCACTGGCCCGCGAGGCCGCCGCGCAGCGCTGGCTACCGCACGGGTTCCGCACCAACGCCGAGGTGAGTGGGCCGTTGTTGCGCCGAAAGTTTCGGCTCAGCAATGCCGTTATGGCCCCGTTGCAAAAGGCATTGGACTACGGGCTGCTCAGCATCCGGGGTGTTGACCGCACCCTACGGGTCGCGTGGAGCCTGACCGACTTGGCCGGCCGCGTCTCGCCCGGTCCCGACGAGGTAGCGACCGCACTCAGTTTCCGCCAACCGGG
>NZ_JAFAUS010000154.1 GCF_019243155.1 Mycobacterium sp. | reverse complement strand
CGACGCTGTTCTACGTAGACACACTGCCGGATATCGGGTCGGTGGCCGTCGTCGACGGCGACGAGGGATTCCACGCCGCCACCGTTCGGCGGATCCGCCCCGGTGAGCAGCTGGTGCTTGGCGACGGCGCCGGCGAGCTGGCCCACTGCGAGGTCGAGCAGGCCGGGCGCGACGGCCTGCGGGCGCGGGTGCTTCGGCGGTGGAGCGTCGAGCGCGGTCGGCCGGCGGTGACCGTGGTGCAGGCTCTGCCCAAGTCCGACCGTTCGGAACTCGCTATCGAGTTGGCCACCGAAGCCGGCGCCGACGCCTTCCTCGCCTGGCAGGCCGCCCGCTGCGTGGCTAACTGGGACGGCGCCCGAGTGGACAAGGGTCTGCGCCGGTGGCGTGCGGTGGCCCGCTCGGCGGCGCGGCAGTCCCGCCGGCCGCACATCCCGAGCGTCGACGGCGTGTTGTCCACGGCGGAGCTGACGCGGCGGATCCGCGACGAGATCGCCGCGGGCGCCGCGGTGCTGGTGCTGCACGAGTCGGCCACCGATCGGCTCGCCGATCATCATGTGGGACAAGCTGATTCGGTACTCTTTGTGATCGGCCCCGAGGGCGGCATCGCACCGGAGGAAATCGGCGCGTTGACCGACGCGGGGGCGGTTGCGGTGCGGCTCGGCCCCCAGGTGTTGCGGACGTCGACGGCCGCGGCGGTGGCTCTGGGAGCGCTGGGTGTGCTGACCCCCCGATGGGACGACGCCTCGGCGCTGTGACCGGATGGGTGATCAGGGCACCATCCACGACAGCACCGACGCCTGCAGCCCCGAGAGGGCGCAAATGAAGACAAGGAACACCAGGCTCCAAACCACGACCCGGCGGAAGATGTCGCCTTCCTTGCCATGCACCCCGACCGCCGCGGCGCCGATCGCGAGGTTCTGTGGCGAAATCATCTTGCCCAGCACTCCGCCCGAACTGTTGCCGGCGGCCATCAGCAGCGGCGACAGTCCCGCCTTGGTAGCGGCCGTCACCTGCAGCGCACCGAACAACGAATTCGACGAGGTGTCCGATCCGGTCACCGCCGTGCCGAGCCAACCCAGTATCGGCGACAGCAATGCGAACGCGCCGCCCGCTCCCGCCATCCAGGTGCCCAGCGTGATGGTCTGGCCGGACGCGTTCATCACGAATGCCAGTGCCAGCACTGCCATTACGGTGACGATGGCCCACCGCAGCTGATGCAGCGTGGTCCCGTAAGCCTTGAGCGCGGACGGCACCGACAGGCGCAGCACCACCATGGTCAGGATGCCCGCCACCAGCATTTGGGTTCCCGGCGTGGTGAGCAGATTGAAGGTGAAGGTCGGCAGCGCCGACGGTGTGCCCTTGGCGTTGTACAGGTGCAGCCCCGGCCAGTGCGTGGTGAAGGTCGCCTTGTCGAGGAGCTTCTTGACGGCGGTGATCTGACAGATCACGAAGACGGCGATGATGATCGCGTAGGGCGCGTAGGCGCGGACCAGCTGGCCGCGCGAATCGGGACCCTCCGGCTCGGGGGTTTCCATCGGGGTGTCCGTAGGGCTGTCGGCGTCCACCGGGGTCGCGGGACGCGGCGGCCGGGCGCGCACGAAAAGCACGACCGCGCCGGCGGACAGCAAAGAGGCGATCACGTCGGCCAGCGGTACCGACAAGAAGTTGGAGGTGGCGTACTGGCCGAGGCCGAAGACCACACCACCGGTCAGGGCCGCGGCCCACGTCTCGCGCAGACCGCGGCGGCCGTCGACGATCGCGACCAGCGCCAACGGCACGAAGACGGACATGATGGGCGTTTGGCGCCCGACCATCGCGCCCAGGGTGTCGGTTGACATCCCCGACACCTTGGCCAGGGTGATGATCGGTGTGGCCATCGCCCCGAACGCAACCGGCGCGGTGTTGGCGGTCAGTGACAGGACCGCCGCCTTGATCGGTTTGAAGCCCAAAGCCAGCAGCATCACCGAGGTGACCGCCACGGGCGTTCCGAATCCCGCCAACGCCTCGAGCAGCGCGCCGAACGAGAACGCGATGATGATCGACTGGATGCGGTGGTCGTCACTGACGGTGGCAAAACTTCGCCGCAGAACGTCGAAATAGCCTGTCCGCGCGGTCATCTGGTAAACCCAGATCGCGTTGATCACGATCCACAGGATCGGGAAGAATCCGAAGACGGCGCCTTCGCTGCCCGCCAGCGCCGCCTGGCCGATGGGCATTCGGTACACCGCGACCGCGACCGCGATCGCGACGGCCAGGGACACCACCGCCGCCAGCCACGCTCGGATCCGCAACACCCCTAGCATCACGAACAGCGCCGCCAGCGGCAGCGCGGCCGCGAGCGAGCTCCAAGCCAGCGAGTGGGCGACCGGATCGAGGATCTGGCGATACATGTAGGCACCTTCCGACTTGTGGAGTGGGCGGGATTGCTATGGGTGCATGGGTGCCGGGGCGCGGCACGGGTGTCGGAACGCGAAGCGGTGGTCTGGCAATTGGCATTGAATCGGCTGCGATGCTATCCGCATCGCAACCTCGGCCCACGTCCACAAAACGCCGCGTTGATCTCATCAAAGTAGGGCACCAAGGTGAACGTGTCAGGGGTGAACTGTGGGAATCTGTGACTTTTTTCTTGGATCAATCTCCGCACCCCGTTTGCTAGGGAAAACCGTCGACCGTTGGGTCGCGCGCTCACCCGGCGGTACGATGAAATGGCTAGCAATATGCTCATGACAGGCAAGAACGCAGAAGGCAGGCATCGAAAACCACGTGACGCCCCGCGAGACCAGCGCTGCTGACGCAGCAGGAGCCCTCCAGGCCAACGCCCAAGTTCGCAGCAGCATCGATGTTCCGCCCGATATCGTCATGGGCCTGCTGGGTTCGGCAGATGAAAACCTCCGCTCCCTGGAACGCACGCTGGACGCCGACCTGCATGTGCGTGGCAACGCCATCACCATCTCGGGTGAGCCGGCCGATGTCGCGCTCGCCGAGCGGGTGATCTCCGAGCTGGTCGCGATAGTCGCCAACGGTCAGCCGCTGACGCCGGAGGTGGTCCGCCACAGCGTCGCCATGCTGGCCGGCACCGACAACGAATCACCGGCCGAAGTGCTCACGCTCGACATTTTGTCGCGGCGCGGCAAGACAATCCGGCCCAAGACGCTGAACCAGAAGCGCTACGTCGACGCCATCGACGCCAACACCATCGTCTTCGGGGTCGGCCCAGCCGGCACCGGAAAGACCTATCTGGCGATGGCCAAGGCCGTCAACGCCCTGCAGACCAAACAGGTCAGCCGCATCATCCTGACCCGGCCGGCCGTGGAAGCCGGTGAGCGCCTTGGCTTTCTACCGGGCACGCTGAGCGAGAAGATCGACCCGTACCTGCGGACGCTGTACGACGCGCTCTACGACATGATGGACGCCGAGCTGATCCCGAAGCTGATGTCCGCCGGGGTCATCGAGGTGGCGCCGCTGGCTTATATGCGCGGCCGCACGCTCAATTCCGCGTTCATCGTCCTCGACGAAGCGCAGAACACCACCGCCGAGCAGATGAAGATGTTCCTCACCCGGCTCGGCTTCGGGTCGAAGATCGTGGTCACCGGCGACATCACCCAGGTCGACCTCCCGGGTGGCGCCCGGTCTGGTCTGCGGTCGGCGATCGAGATTCTGGATGCGGTCGACGACATCCACATCGCGGAGCTGACCAGTGTGGATGTGGTGCGCCACCGGCTGGTCTCGGAAATCGTTGACGCCTATGCGAAATTCGAAGAGCCGGGCCTGACGATGAACCGGGCGGCTCGGCGGGCCTCCAACTCCCGCGGTCGCCGATGATGGGGCTGCGAGCAGTCTGATGAGCATCGAAGTATCCAACGAGTCCGGCATCGACGTCTCCGAAACGGAGTTGATCAGCGTCGCGCGGTTCGTCATCGCCAAGATGGACGTCAACCCGGCGGCCGAGCTGTCCATGGTGCTGTTGGACACGGCCGCGATGGCCGACCTGCACATGCGGTGGATGGACCTTCCCGGGCCCACCGACGTGATGAGCTTTCCGATGGACGAGCTCGAACCGGGCGGTCGCCCCGACGCTCCGGAGCCGGGCCCGTCGATGCTCGGCGACATCGTGCTGTGCCCGGAATTCGCCGGCCAGCAGGCCGCGGCCGCGGGCCACAGCCTCGGGCACGAGCTGGCGTTGCTGACCATCCACGGCGTTCTGCATCTGCTCGGGTACGACCACGGCGAACCCGATGAGGAGAAGGAAATGTTCGGCCTTCAGGACCGGCTGCTCGAGGAGTGGGTCGCCGAGCAGGTGGAGGCCTACAAACAGGACCTCCAAGAGGAGCGGGATCGCCGGTTGTTGGATAAGTCAAGGTATTTCGACAATTGACCGGCTTGCCTCAGCTGCTCAGCGCGATCGCGTTAATCGCTCTGGGTGGGCTCTTCGCGGCCATCGATGCGGCCGTCAGCACGGTGTCACTGGCTCGCGTGCAGGAGCTGGTGCGCGACGAACGTCCCGGCGCGGTATCGCTGTCCAGGGTGATGGTCGAGCGGCCCCGCTACATCAACCTGGTGGTGCTGCTGCGGATCAGCTGCGAAATCACCGCGACCGTGCTGCTGGTGGTGTTCCTCTACGACAACTTCGGCCTCAAGTGGGGGCTGTTCGGCGCCGCCGCCATCATGGTGGTGACCAGCTTCGTCGTCATCGGTGTGGGCCCACGCACGTTAGGCCGACAGCACGCGTATTCCATCTCCTTGGCGACATCGCTTCCGCTGCGCGGAATCTCGTGGCTGCTGATGCCGATCAGCCGGTTGCTTGTGGTCTTGGGTAACGCGCTGACTCCCGGCCGCGGCCTGCGAAACGGCCCGTTCGCCTCGGAGATCGAGCTGCGCGAGGTCGTCGACCTGGCCCAGCAGCGGGGTGTGGTCGCAGCCGACGAACGCCGGATGATCCAGTCGGTCTTCGAGCTCGGCGACACTCCCGCCCGCGAGGTGATGGTGCCGCGCACCGAGATGATCTGGATCGAAAGTGACAAGCTGGCGAGCCAGGCGATGAACCTCGCCGTGCGCAGTGGGCACTCCCGCATCCCGGTGATCGGGGAGAACGTCGATGACATCGTCGGAGTCGTATACCTCAAAGACCTTGTTCAACGGGCGTTTTCGTCGGGAGACCGTGGCCGCGCCACCACCGTGGCGCAGGTGATGCGTCCCGCGGTGTTCGTGCCGGACTCCAAGCCCCTGGATGCGCTGCTGCGTGAAATGCAGCGCGACCGCAACCACATGGCGCTTCTCGTCGACGAGTATGGAGCGATAGCCGGCCTGGCCAGTATCGAAGACGTGCTCGAAGAAATCGTCGGCGAGATCGCCGACGAGTACGATGAGGCGGAGACGGCGCCGGTAGAAGATCTGGGCGACAAGCACTTTCGGGTCTCCGCGCGGCTGCCCATCGAAGACGTCGGCGAGTTGTACGGGATGGAGTTCGATGATGATCTCGACGTCGACACCGTGGGGGGCCTGCTCGCACTGGAATTGGGCAGGGTCCCGCTGCCGGGTGCCGAGGTGATTTCGCACGGCTTGCGGCTGCAGGCTGAGGGCGGTCCCGATCATCGCGGGCGGGTCCGGATCGGCACCGTTCTGCTG
>NZ_JAFAUS010000148.1 GCF_019243155.1 Mycobacterium sp. | reverse complement strand
CTGATCCTGGGCGGTCTGCGTAACGCGACGCTGCAAGTGGTCGCCACCGCGACGGTGGCGGCCTATGCCAGCCTCGGCGGGCTGGGCAGGTACCTGATCGACGGGATCAAGCAACGGGAGTTTCAGCTCGCACTGGTCGGCGCCCTGATGGTCGCGGCGTTGGCGCTGGTGCTCGACGGCTTACTGGCCTTGGCGGTGTGGGTGTCGGTGCCGGGCACTGGCCGGCTGCATCGCAGATACCGGACACGCCCCGTCACGCTTCGCGGGAACGATTTACGGTAGACGGGTGAACGCAGACCCCTCTGATTCGACTCGGCGCGTGTGGCAGGCGATGTTGACCTGGCGCGCACAAGACGTCTCCCGGATGGAATCTGTACGAATCCAGGTGTCGGGCAACAGAATTCGTGCCAACGGCCGCATCGTGGCGGCCGCCACCGCAAGCAACCCGGCGTTCGGCGCCTACTACGACGTGCAGACCGATGAGACTGGTGCCACGAAGCGGCTCGGGATCACCGTCACCCAGGCCGAGCGGGAGCGTGTGATCTCCATCGCCCGTGACGAAGAGAACATGTGGCTGGTCACCGACCACCAGGGCGAGCGCCGGGCGCCCTACAACGGTGCCCTTGATGTCGACGTGGTGTTCAGCCCGTTCTTCAACGCTCTGCCGATCCGCCGGCTCGGTCTGCACGAAAGGGCGGACTCCGTCACGCTGCCGGTCGTCTATGTGAACGTCCCCGACATGTCTATCGAGGCGGCCACCGTGACCTACGCCAGCACTGGAGGACCCGAAATCAAGCTGCACTCCCCGGTCGCCGAGACCACCGTGAAGGTCGACGACGAGGGGTTCATCGTGGACTATCCAGGCTTGGCAGAGCTGATCTGATCACCCCGCCGGCCCGGCCCGCGGCGGCCAGTTCTTCGCGCCAGTTCTCCGTGCCGAGCACGACGTGGAAGATGTCAGAGCGCGGGAAGTTGTCGTAACGGATTCGGGCGGCGTGCCCGGCGTCGATCAGCTCGGCGACCGAGTTGTGGGCCGCCAGCGATTCGCGGGCATGGCTGAGCAACTCGATGATGTGGTCGGTCGCCGGCAGCAGCTGCGCGGCGTTGCCTTCGCACATCGCGCGCACCAGGTCCGGGGCGGTGGCAGCGACCCGGGTCCCGTCCCGGAAGGAGCCCGCGGCCAGCGCGAAGGCCAGCGGGACCTCGCCGGCGATGACTGCGAGCGCCTCGGCGAGCAAGTGCGGCAGGTGGGAGATGGCGGCCGCCGCCGCGTCGTGTTCGTCGGAGGTGGCCGGCACCACCACAGCGCCGCAGTCCAGCGCCAGCGCCAGCACCGTCGACCACACCGTGGGGTCGACGTGGTCGTCGACGCTCAGCACCCACGGGGCTCGGTAGAACAGCTTGGGCGTGCCTGCCGTCCACCCCGAATAGGCAGTGCCCGCCATCGGATGTCCGCCGACGAATCGTTTCTGCAGACCCGCCGCGACGACCTGGTCGAGGACCGCCCGTTTGACGCTGGTGACGTCGGTCAATGGGCAGTCCGGGGCCACGTGGGCGATGTGGGCGAGCATGCCCGCCAACGCGGGCATCGGCACCGCCAGCACGATCAACGCGCCGGTGTTGGCGGCGCGGGTCAGGGTCGCGGTCAGGTCGGTGCTGGCGGCAAACCCGTCGGCGACGGCCGCCTGTGCCCCCTCGACGGACCGGTTGTAGCCGAACACTGTGCGGCCGGCGACCGTGGCGGCGCGCATTATCGAGCCGCCGATGAGGCCCAGTCCCAGCACGCATACCGGGGTCTTCGAATCAGGGCTTGCCACGGTTCAAGGTTGGCACAGTCAGCTGGCGGCGGTGCGTCCAGATACCGTCGCTGTGGTGCGTCTATCGGAGCGTCATCTGGTCAGAGAGCCTGGTCAGCGACTACCGTTGGCGGCCATGGGAGCAGAACGGGCCTCAGCCCAGGGCCTGTCCGCCGACACGCCGGACGGATTCGGTGTCGCGGTTGTGCGGGAAGAGGGGCAATGGCGCTGTTCTGCGATGGCACCCAAGTCGCTGCTCAGTCTC
>NZ_JAFAUS010000167.1 GCF_019243155.1 Mycobacterium sp. | reverse complement strand
TCGGCGAAGGTTGCCGGTCGGTACTTGCGGTAGAGGGCCACGGTCGCCCACGCTACCGGCGCCGTCCGACGGCCGCCCGGCTGGAGTCGAGTGTGCATCAGCGGCTTCGAGCGTGAACGTAGGGCGGAATTTCGCGGCGAATGCAGCCGTCAGCGCACACTCGAGGCGCCGTTGAGCAACCGCTCCGACGCGGCCAGCAAGGCGCAGGTGGCCAGCCCGTCGACCGCGTCGCGCAGATCCGGCAGCGACGGAAAGGTCGGCGCGATCCGGATGTTCGTATCCTCCGGATCCTTGCGGTACGGGAAGGACGCACCCGCCTCGGTGACGGCGATGCCCGCGTCCTTGGCCAGCGACACGGTCCGCCGCGCGGTGCCGGGCAGCACGTCGAGGCTGATGAAATAGCCGCCCTTCGGCTCGGTCCACGACGCGATCTTGGACTCGCTCAGCCGCTGATCGAGGATCTCGAGCGCCAAGTCGAACTTGGGAGCCAGTATCTGCTGATGCCGCAGCATGTGCAGGCGCACGCCGTCGGCGTCGCCGAAGAAGCGCAGGTGCCGTAGCTGGTTGACCTTGTCCGGGCCGATCGACTTCTTGGCGGCGTACTGCAGGTACCAGGCGATGTTGCCCAGCGATCCGCCCAGGAAGCTCACGCCCGCGCCAGCGAAGGTGATCTTGGACGTGGAGGCGAGGACGTACGGCCGGTGGGCGTTGCCTGCGGCTTCCGCCAGCCCCAGCACGTCGACCTGACGGATGAACTCATGGGTCAGGGTGTGCACCGCGTACGCGTTGTCCCAGAACAGCCGGAAGTCGGGGGCGGCCGTCCGCATTTGGACCAGCCGGCGAACCGTCTCCCAGGAGTAGGTGATCCCGGTGGGGTTGCCGAACACCGGCACCGTCCACATCCCCTTGATCGCGGGGTCGACGGCGACCAGCTCCTCGATCAGGTCGACGTCGGGGCCGTCCTGCAGCATCGGGATGGGGATCATCTCGATGCCCATCGTCTCGGTGATGGAGAAGTGCCGGTCGTAGCCGGGGACGGGGCACAGGAACTTGACCTTCGGCTCGTCCTTCCACGGCCGCTGCGAGTCAACGCCGCCGTACAACATCGAGAAGGCGACGAGGTCGTGCATCAGCTCCAGGCTGGAGTTGTTGCCCGCGATCAGGTTCTGCACCGGGATGCCGAGCAACTGCCCGAAGATGGCCCGCAGCTCGGGCAGGCCGTGCAGGCCGCCGTAGTTACGGGTGTCGGTGCCCTCGCTGTCGCGGTAGTCGTCCCCGGGCAGGCTCAGCAGCTGGTTGGACAGGTCGAGCTGCTGGGGCGACGGTTTGCCCCGGGTCAAATCCAGGGCGAGCTTCTTTGCCTGCAGATCCGCGTAATCCTGCTGGTTGCGCGCGTGAGCGGCGGCGAGCTCGTCAGGACTGAGGGACTCCAACGACACCATGAACCCTTTCGCTGTCGAAGGCGGGGCGATCGCATGCGCGGCGAAACCGGGCGCAGCGCTCACCACTCATCAAACCGAAGGGGACCCCGCGCACCCGACAGAGCCCATTGACCCTTGCTGCCTTCCGGCCCTGGGGGAGTTCACAGGATAGACGCCGCGCGGGGTCCTTCGGCGAGTGTAGTACCTGCGTCGGACCGACCGGTGAGCAACTGACAGCGGCCCTGACACCCTCGGTTACCATGGCCCACGGAGGATTCGCCTAGTGGCCTATGGCGCTCGCCTGGAACGCGGGTTGGGTTAACAGCCCTCGCGGGTTCAAATCCCGCATCCTCCGCAATTGGTCCGCCATGCGGACATGCACGAATTGGTCTGGATTCGGGTCGGCCGCCTTTAGGCTGGCCTGAGCCAATCCGGCTTGAGGAGGCTTATGGGGCGCAAGGTCGCCATCCCGTGGCACGCGTCTTTCTCGGTCGCTGCCGGCGTCCTCTACTTCTTTTTCGTGTTGCCCCGCTGGCCCGAGTTGATGGGCGACACCACGCACTCGGTGGGGACGACGCTTCGGATCGTTGCGGGCGCATTGATCGCCCTGGCCGCGCTGCCGGTGGTGTTCACCCAGCTGCGCACCCGTAAGCCCGAGCTCGGGACGCCGCAGCTGGCTCTGACGATCAGGCTCTGGTCGATCGTGGCGCACGTGCTGGCCGGCGTGCTGATCATCGGCACGGCGGTCAGCGAGATCTGGCTCAGCCTGGACACCTTCGGTCAGTGGCTGTTCGGGATCTACGGGGCGGCCGCCGCCATCGGATTGCTCGGCTTCTTCGCCTTCTATCTCTCCTTCGTCGCCGAGCTGCCGCCTCCGCCGCCGAAGCCGATCAAGGCGAAGGAACCCAAGAAGCGTCGTAAAGACCGCAAGAAGGGCTCCGAGGCCGACGTCGAGGACGAGGCCGAAGAGACGGACGAATCCGAAGAAGCTGAAGAGGCCGAGACCGTCGAAGCGACGGCTACCGAGCCGGAACCCGAAAAGGCCGAGGAAGCTCCGGAAACCGAGGAGTCCGAAACCCCCGCAACGGCTGAGGCAGAACCCGAAGCTGCCACCGAAGAGGCGCCGACCACCGAAAAAGCCACCGAACAGACCGACGACGGGGCCAGGTTGCGCAACCGGCGGCCGACGGGGAAGGGCTCGCACCGGATGCGGCGCAGGCGCGGTGGTGTCGCCCTGGACGAGGCCACCGACCAGGAATAACTTCCGTCAGTCCTTGCGGCGCATGCGCTCTACGTAGGCTGCGATGCGTTGCTGGGTCAGATCCGACCCCCACATCTTTCGGACCTCGTCATCGGCGCTGCCCGCCTCGCGGATCCGCGCGATCGCCGGGGCTCGCAACTGCGCTTTCGTGTGGCTGTAGGCCTCGGGCGGAATGTCGCCGAGGTCTGACGCCTCCGCAACGGCCGCCTCGAGCAGATCGTCGGAGACGACGCGGTGGGCCAGGCCGCTGGCAACCGCCTCGGCGCCGCGATACGTGCGGCCGGTCAGCAGCGCTTCCTCGGCGTGACGCCCGGCCGCGTAACGCATGACCTCGAGCGCGGCGACCGGAAACGTCACCCCGACCCGCACCTCTGCTGCGCCGATCTGAGCCTCCGGGCTGATGAGGCGCCGATCGCAGGCGCAAGCGAGCACGCACCCGCCCGCGATGGCGGCGCCGTTGATCGCGGCCACCGTCGGCCCTGGGTAACTGAACGTCGCCTCGAAGGCCGCGGACAGCGCGGGCACCAGCCGGTCGGTGTAATCGGCGCCGCCCTCGACCACCCGGTTGAGGTCAACCCCGGCGCTGAAAACCCGGCCCGCTCCGGTGACGACCAGCGGGCCACCACTCGAGGCCGCCTTATCGCGAACCGTGGCGGCCAGTTCTTCGAGCAGCTCGACGTCCTGGGCGTTGACCCGCCCCGAGGACAGGGTCAGCACCTGTACCGTTCCGAAGGCCTGGGTCTCTATCATGGCCACAATCCGCTCGGTCAGCTCGTCGCCACGATGACGACAGGGATGTCGGTGTTCTCGTCGGTGTGATAGCTCGCGCAGACCCGGTGGTAGCCGTCGGCGATCTGCAGCGGGACGCCCTTGGAGAAGTCGCCACGCACCAGCAGGATGGGCGACAACGGTTGGCCCTTCTCGATCTTGGCCAGATCCTCGGCGACGTGCGGGTTGTCGACGTCGAGCAGGCTCAGCTGCGCCGCCCGCAGGATGTCTTTGGCCTTCTTGTGCGTGACGGTTCCGGCCTTCAACTTTTTCGTCACCTTCTTCACGGTCTGCGCGTCCGCGAGCATGGCAAGGTAGTCCGCTGCCGCCGGAAAGTCGTGAGCCTCAGGCTTTTCCAGCCATTGCACGCTTGCCATGGGTGTCTCCCTTCGTTGCGCCGACACCGAGGCAGCCTACCGCCTCGACGTCGACAAATTTGGGATCGGTAGCAACTCGGCCGTTCTGTACTTGCCCCAACGCGACGCCATCGGGGCGGCGTATCAAAGGAAGGAATCACAAGTGAAACGTCTTCTCGCAGCTGCGATTGGGACCCTGGGCTGTGCATCCGCACTCGTGGCCTGCTCCAGCGGCGGCCACACGGCCGGCCCGGCGTCGAGCACCGCGCCCAACGTGGCCACCGGCACGAGCGCACAGGTCAAGGTGGGCGGCACCGACCTGGCGGGCGTCAACCCGGCCTCGGTGACCTGCGTCCGGACCGGCGGAAAGATCGACATCGGCAGCGGCTCCACGGGCGGCGCCCAGCAGGCGCTGGCCGTGGTGATGACCGACGAGGCCACACCCAAGGTCGAGTCGCTGGCACTTGTCGTCGACGGCAACGCCCTGTCGGTCAGCAACGGCATGGGCGCCAAGGTGGGCTCGGCCAACGTGGCGGTGGACGGCAAGACCTACACCATCACCGGTCAGGCACAGGGCGCCGACATGAAGAACCCGATGGCCGGAATGGTCACCAAGGACTTCAACATCAAGCTGACCTGCGGCTGATCAATTCTGATTAGCCGGGCGGCGGGCGTGCCTCACTCACACGTCCGCCGCTCGCGGTTTGCACAACCCGGCGCCACCCGCGGACTTATGATGCAGCCGTGTCGATCCCCGGCGAATTAGACCGCGCCCGTCGGATGGCGTTCGCCGCCGATGAGACCGGAGCCCGGGATCTGCTGCTGTCGTTGATTCCGCGGATCGAGCAGGAAGACTCCGACGATCTCATGCTGGAAGTCCTTGCGCAGCTTGGCGAGATCTACCTCGTTCGCGGGGCCCACGACGGGGTGCGGGAATCCATCCGGCGCATCAATGACTGCCTGGCGATCTACGCGCACATCGGCGGCGCTGAGCACGCACAGATGATCCGCCGCTACTCCCGTCAGGCACAGTTCCTGCAAACCGGCCTGGCCGCCGCTCTTGGTGACCATGAAGGCGCGGCGTCCGCGTTGAAGCTGTTGGACGACAATGGATCCGATGACACCCACGTCCGCACCTATGCGCGCGTTCTGTGTGCCGGCGCGTTATGTGACGACGACCTGCACGTGCAATCAGTTCCGTTGTGGGAAAGCGCTATCCGCGACATCGAGGGCGGCGAGGGCGGTGACGAGGCCGCCGACCACCTCTGGATATCCGCAGCCACCGGGTATGGCAGGTTCTGCGTGGAGACGGGGCGGCTGGCCGAAGCCGAGCCCTGGCTGCGTCGAGCGGGTGCCAGGGCGCACGCAAAGGGCTGGGAACTGGCAGAGGCAAGAACACAATTGGAGCTGGCCACAGCGCGCTGGGCGGCCAACGACCACGCCGCAACCGAGCGCCTGGTGTCGCAGGCCTACCCCGTTATCGCCCGGTACGCGCGGGCGCACGACGTCGCCCGCTGCTGGCTGTATCTCGGCCTCACTCGGATGGCGAGCGGCGCCCTGGGTGCGGCCGACGAGTGCTGGGAACACGCCGAACGGCATTGGCGCGAGTTGGGGAAGCCGCTGCACATCCACCGGATTTTATTGCAGCGCAGCTGGATCGCGATTTTCCGCGGCCGGTTCGCGACGGCGGTGGAACAGATTGCCCAAGCCCGCGAGTGCCTCGACTCGTCGCCACGCAGCAGCTGGTTGCAGTACGCGCGCCTGGACAATCACCTGGGGACGGTGTGGCGGGCCGACGCGCTGGCCGACCTCGGCTTCGACGCCGCGGGCGACCCCGACGAGACACTGGAGGAAACCGAAGCCCGGCAAGCCGAGTCACTCGGCGTCCTGCGGGGTGAGGTGGGCTCCGACGCGTACTGGCGCGGCTTGCGCAAGCTCGAACAGGCGGCCGAATTGAAGGTGCCTGCCGCACTGGCGGTGGACTCGGTCCGGTATTCGATCGCCGACGCCGACGCGAGATCACGCTGGGCGACCAGCGTTTCGGCACCCATGCTGGCAAGCGCCTTCGCCGTCGCCTGGGAATGGGAGAACACCGAACTGATCAGTGAGCTCGTCGAATACCACAGCGCTCGCGGCACATTCAGCACCGACGCCCCGGCGCGGGAATTGGGCGAGTGGGCCGCCACCGCGACCGCACCGGTGGTCATCGATCCAGAGCCGGCACTGGCCGCGGCCGGGCCCGCCGTTGCCGGCCTGTCGCTGGTCCGACTCGGGCCCCTGCCACCCCTACAGATGCAGCCGGACAGCCCGGCGATCCTGAGTCGCTATCGCGCTCTGGCTTTACAGCGCTACGGCCGCGACGTCACCGCGGCCGAACCCGCTTGGTCGACCTGGCCGTGAGCGAGCGGCCGACTCTGGTCCTGCGGTACGCCGACGTCGGGATCGCCACGTATGCCAGCCTGCGGATCGTCGGGCAGCCGTCGAGGACCGTCACCTGGGTGGTGGAGGAGCCGATTCTGCTTGCCGCACTGCAAGAGCTGACGGATGCCCTGCCCGAGCCGCACGACCGGGAGAACCGGCGCGACGCCATCGAGCGCGCGCTCACCGCGGGACCGTTCGCAGCGCCCGACACCGAGCTGACGGTCGCCTACATCCTGGGTGTCCTGTTGATCGGCTCCGCCGGGTGGCAGCTGCTGATCGAGTGCATAGCCTCGCCGCGCCCGGTCCTGTTCGTCTCCCCCAGCGCGCGGCTGGCACGGGTTCCCTGGGGCCTGCTGGCGCTACCGAAATCGGGGCCAAGTAAGGAAGAGTTGGTGCGCGCCCGCCAGGAAGCGATCACCGCCAGCGGCCGGGCCGCCGCCCGAATCCCTTGGCAATTAACCGATATCGGTAAGCACACCGATGGATACCGGCTGATCGAATTGGTGGACGTGCTGCTGGCGGTGCCGCCGAACATCGTGCATTCGCCGCGCGATCCCGCCGACTGGGCTACCAGAAAGGACGGCCCACCGCTGCTGGTCCTAGATCCCCGGGTACCCGGACAGCGCCCGGATTCCGCGCTTGGCTCGGTGCTTGGCAGGCCATCGCCCGACACGCCCGTGGCGCGCCACTACGCCGAGTTGCTCGGGCACCGGTCGGTCCTGCCGCCCGTCGACTCCGCCGTCGAACTGTTCCGTCGCCCGGATGCCGATCGCACGTGGCTGGCCAAGCTGCTGGCGCAGAGTCCCTGCCGGTTGTTCTACGTGGGTCACGCGAGTTCCGCTGAGGGCGGCCCCGACGACGCGAGCAGAGCCGACCGGGCGGCGCTGCACCTGGCCGACCCGGCCGCCATCCCCGGAAACGCCGGAGCCATCGGCGATCACCGCCCGCTGACCGCGTCGGACCTGATGGCCCTGCGGTTGCCGACGCCACCCCGGGTGGCGCTGCTGGCGTGCGGGTCGGGCGGTGACTATCAATTCGACGAGGCGACCGGATTGGTGGCGGCGATGATCCTGGGCGGCGCACAGCTGGTGACCGCCACCTTGTGGTCGCTGCCGACGACGGCGGCGTATCGCCGGTTCGCCACGCCGGCTGATGAACAGGCCGACCCGATGGCCGATGTGGTGGTCGCCGTCGATCGCGCGCATGACGCCGCCGACGACGCCGGGTGCGCGGTGAATCGATGGCAGCGCGCCCAGATGCGGCGCTGGCGCGACGGCGAACTCACCGCCAGCCCGTTGTACTGGGCCGGTCTGGCCACCTTCGCGGTGGACGGTGCGCGTTAGCTCACAGCGCCGCGAGCCACGCGGCATGCACGGCCAGCACGTCGTCGGGCAACGAAAGCTCTTCGCGTGCAGCAGGATCGAATGCCACCAGGACGACGAGGCCGGGACGCAGCATCGACAGGTCGAGGTCGCCGTCGCAGCGCGCCAGCTTGCCGATGAACGTCTCCCCGGACACCGCGACCACCTCGATGAAAACCTGGCGCTCCTTGCCGACCTTGCGCACGGTGCCGACACCGACGGTCCGGTCCCCCGCGCCCTGTCGGCGACCGAATCGGATCGGGTCTAGCAGTTCCCACAACTTGTTCATGCGACCACGGTGACGCCGAGAACCGGCTACCGAACCCAACTTTTCGACTGCCGCAACGTTTGCTCTGCCCCTATTCTGTCCAGATGAGCGCGCATCCCCAGGCGCCGACCGTCGTTGCGGCAGGCCACCCCCGGCGATCGGTGATCGAGGCGGCGTGGCGGGCGATCGGCCCGGGCGTGGAAGTGCTCAGCGGCGACGACGGAGGCCCGTTGAGCCGGACCGTCAAACGCATCATCGATCCGCTGGTGCTCCGGCTGAGGTCGAACCCGCAGTATTCGGCCCCGGTCGTCGCCCCCGAGACGGCCACGGCAATGCACGAGCTGATCGTCGGTTGTGCTGCCGAATTACGCTCGGCCGCAGCATGGTTCGAGGTCCTCAAGCGGGAACGCCGCAGGCAGCGCATTCGCACCGGCAACGCCCAAGAGCTGTACTTTCCAGTCTGCTTCGAGCTCGCGGTGACCAAAGGTCAACCGGTGCAGCAGGATCGGGAGACCGCCGCCGCGGTGCTCGGCGAGATTCACGCGGGCCGCGACCGCACCGCGATCGAGGTGCTGCACCAGTACGTGGCGGATCCCGATGTCGTCGCCGCGCTGTCCGGTCAACTCGACCGCAGCTGGCGCGACGTGCGAGCCCCCGACAAAGCACCCGAGACCGCCGCATTCCTGGCCAAGCTCAGCACCGTCCTCGGGACCGCCGACAGCCATCGCACGACGGTCGCCCGGCAGCGTGTCTGGTCGACGATGATCGGCGACGCCACCCCGCACAACCTGGGCGCCCTGGCCCACATCGATACCGAAAGACTGCCGTGGTCAATCCTCGAGCTGGGGCTGAGTTCGGTTGCACCGCAACGTCAACCGAAGGTCACGGGTGACTCCGACACCCGGCCGCTGGATCGCAGCGTGGTGGACCGGGTACGCGCCACGCTGCGACGCGCGCTGGACCGCGACGCCTTACCCGACATCCCGATGCTGTGCGAAGAGGAGGTCGACCGGGTCTGCGCGCCCTGGGGATTGCTGTCGGAGGACAAGCAGGCGACGTTGGTCGCCGGCATCGAGGTCGCGGTCGAACTGGCCCCACTCAACCCGACGGTCACCAGTCGCTACGCGCTGGCCGCGACGATCCAGGCCCGGCTGCGCAAGGAAGCCTATGTGCTGCATGCCCGCCGCTACCTCGCCGAGGGCGGCCCGATCCATCCGCGCCAACGGCAAGTCGTCGACGACCTCGCCACGTACGCGCAGCCCTACCTGAGCCGGCTGTGGGCACGACTGCACGGACGTGACGTATGGCAGGAACCGTGTGCCGACGTCGACGATGTGCGCTCGCTCCTCGAGGGGGTCGCGCGATCGGTGAGCCTCGACCACCGGCAAAGGATCAAGGCGATGCTGGAATTGCAGGTCGCGGGATGAGATTGGTTGCGGATTCCGGCCTTTGGAGCACCGGCCCGATCGAAGAAGCCGCGACACCACTGATCGCGGTGCTCGAAGTCAGCGGCGCTGTGCTGTCCTGGACCATCGACGATCCACCCGACGCCACCCAGATCACGTTCACCGATACGTCGCGCGCCGAGTGGCTGTGGCGCGTCCTCGGCGAATCCGGACATGTCGCCCTGGCTTCGGCTTTGACCGCGAGGGACGCTACCGCCGAGGAGCCGGGCAGCATCGAACTCGCCGACGTGAGCATCCTGCCGGGCTCGCTGAGCCCGCTGCGACGGCTGGCCTTGGGGCATTGGCTGCGGCGCTGGTGGCCCGCCAGTCGACAGGACGGCATCGCGGGCCTCGACCGTGCGGTGCTCGACGTCGAGGTCGCGTTGCTGACTGCACGCGCGCAGGGTTACTTCACGGATGACACGTTTGATTCGGACGTCGCGGAGCTCATCGCACCGCACGCCGCGGCCTTGATCGGCCATATCGCCGCCGGGGATCCGCGGATATTCGACCTGGCGCGGGCAGGCGCCGGGCTCGCCGAGGAATTCGGGGTGGACGTCCCTGCATGGCCAGAACTCTTTGCGGCCCTTGATG
>NZ_JAFAUS010000285.1 GCF_019243155.1 Mycobacterium sp. | reverse complement strand
TCACCGATATCGAGGGATCAACCGCGGCATGGGAGGCCGACGCCGAGGCCATGGCCGCAGCGCTCGCACGACATGACGAGCTCGTCGAACAGGTCGTCACGTCGCGCGGCGGACGTCTGATCAAAACCCGCGGCGAGGATGATGCGCGCGGGTATCCTCACGCGCGGGCTTCGAAGCTCAATGGCGAGGGATCGACGTCTTCACGGTCGACGGCGGCTTGAGAAATCGCAGCGAGACGTTCGACGAACACGACCTCGAATCCGCACTCGCAAGATTCGAGAGCTCGCCCCGCCCCCGCCGCCCATTGAGAACGGCGAAACCTAGGGTTAACTCGCGTTGATCAGGGCGCCGCTGTCTTTGAGCTCGTGGATCTGGCTACCGGTGCAGCCAAGCTCTTTGAGGATTTCCTCGTTGTATTCCCCTCGGAAGCGAGTATTTGATCGCTCAGGGTTCCGTCGTGACCGCTGAAATGCCAAGGCGGCGCAGGGATCATGTACACCGCCGACGGCTACATGTCCGCACAGATCATGCGCGCCGACCGCCCAGACTTTGAGTTGGGTGATCTGACCGCTGCCCACAAGGACGAACTCCCGAACGCCGCCAGCGGATACCTGGCCTACTCGGGTCCCTACAGCGTGACCGATGGCGTCCTGGCCCATCACGTTGACGTCAGCCTGCTGCCCAACTGGATCGGTGGAACCCAGTACCGCGCAGCACAAATCGGCGACTCACGCTTAGAATTGAGCCCGACGCATCCCGTACTCATCGACGGCGGTCAACCCCGCTTGGGCCGCTTGGTTTGGCGGCGCGCACACCCCTCTGAGTGATCGATTCGCCCCATCAGCGATCCTGAACAGATGGGACTACTTGACCACAAGACCGCGGTCATCACCGGTGGCAACTCCGGCATCGGATTGGCCACCGCTGAGCGGTTCATCGCCGAGGGCGCCGAGCGAGTCTTCATAACCGGCCGACGGCGGACCGAGCTCGATTCCGCGGCAAAGGAATTGGGCCCTCGCGCAGTGGCCGTCCCAGGCGACGTCGGCAACCCTGATGATCTCGACCGACTTTATGCGGAGGTCGGCGCCGCCGGCCAGGGGCTGGATATCGTCGTCGCCAACGCCGGCGCCACCCGCGTCGCACGCCTGGGCGAGATCACCGACGACGACCTCGACGCGTTGCTCACCACCAACGTCAAGGGTGTCGTCCACACGGTGCAAAAGGCGCTGCCGCTGCTCAATGACAACGCTTCGATCATCTTGATGGGCTCGAGTACCGCCGACCGCGGTCGCGCCGGGCTCAGCATCTACGCAGCCTCGAAGGCTGCCGTGCGATCGTTGGCGCGCGCCTGGGCCAACGAGCTCGCCAGCCGCAACATTCGCGTCAACGTCATCGTCGCCGGATCCACCGCAACGCCGGGAAGTGACAACCTGGCCGCACAGACCAATCCCGACGTCACCATCGACGAATTCCGCGCCGGCCGGATCTCCACCATTCCTCTTCACCGGTTCGCCGAACCGGTCGAAATCGCTAACGTCGCTGTGTTTCTCGCCAGCGAGCTGTCCAGTTTCACCACCGGATCCACCATCACCGCCGACGGCGGATTCAACCAAGTCTGAGTGGTGAAAGCATGACCGAGACCCAACTCCAACCGCTGTATCTGCTGGCGGATAGCCAGCTGCTGTTCTGGAAGCGGCGGGGCCGCCTGCTGTTGGAAGAAGCCGTCGATGGAATTCGGACCACACCGGTCAGGGCCGCCTACATCGGCGCCTCGAACGGTGATCGTCCCGAGTACTACGACATCTTCGAGGCGGCAGTGGATGCTGCGGGGATCACCGACCGTCGCATGATCGATTCATCGTTCGGTCCCGATGACCGCGCCTTTTTGGCGAGCGCAGATTTGATCGTGCTCGCGGGCGGCGATGTGCGTCTGGGCTGGAATACGTTTGAGCGGACCGGCATGAAGGATGTGATCTTGGGCCGGTACGCCGAAGGCGCAGTGCTGGTGGGTGTTTCGGCTGGCGCAGTGCAACTCGGACTCTATGGGATCGTCGAGAAACCGGAGTCCCCCGCTACCGAGCTGCTCGATGTGTTCAAGCTCGTCCCCCCAGTTATCGACACACACGACGAGCGCGCCGAGTGGGCGCGGCTGTCGCAGGCGATTCATTCGATCGAGGGAACGGTCACCGGGCTCGGGATCCCGTCAGGCGGCGGCGTCATCGTGCATGCGGATGCCACCGTCGAGCCGCTGCGGCGTCACACCGACGAATTCCGTTTGGAGGACGGTCGCGTCTCCCACTCATTGTTGTGGGCCGAAAACGGCGAGTGACGGGCCGAAATCAGAGCCAGCCGGTGCGGGCGGCAGCGACAGGCTCGGCGGGCGCCGGCGCCAATTCGCCGTCCCGCACACCGTCGAGCATCCGCTTGACCGCGGCGACGATTTCGGGGGCCGCCGAGGCGAGTCCCTTGAGATCGGCCTCGGTAACCTCATCGGTCTCGACGCCGGCCCGGGACAGTACGGCCGCCGGATCGGCCAACTGATCGGTCAGCCAGGCCACCGGATCGGCTGACAACTCGGGGACGAACTTGCGGCG
>NZ_JAFAUS010000253.1 GCF_019243155.1 Mycobacterium sp. | reverse complement strand
TACTGGGACGAGATGCTCGACCGGTTCGTTCCGCACAAGACCGTCCTGTACGGCACCGGCTACATCAGGAAGGGAATTCCGGGCCCACGCTGGATTCCCAAGCCGATCTGGAAGGTGCTGTCCGCACCGCTGAACGCCTACACCCGTCTGGTCCTGGTCGGGACGATGCCACCCCGGATGCGCGAGGTCTGCCAGCTACCGTGGGATGCCAAGAAGGAGAAGCGGTTTCAGCGATTCGCCACGGTCACCCGCGCGCTGAACCCGCTGATCAACCGACTGCCCGTCCGGCTGATCTACACGCCATGGGCGGCCGCCGCCTGGCGACGTGTCGGTGTCGACCCGCGCGGGCTGCACAACCAACCGATGGGCTGAACCACCCGGGATGCAGGACACGCACGAAATCGCGGCGCTTCTGAGCGAGGTGCTGGGGCGACAGATCGCCGCAGTGGAGATCACACTGGACGAGTTCGCGTCACGGCTGCCCGAGGGTCCCTTTCGCGACGGGATGACGCGCATGATGGCCCACTACAACGGGCACGGTCTTCCTGGCGGCAACGCGCTGGTGCTGCGCGCGATTCTGGGCCGCGAGCCGCGGTCGCTCAGGGAGTACTTCCGGGAACTGGCAGCGCACTGAAAATCAGGCGGCCACAAGGAATTTGCCGCGCAATGACGTAACGTTCAACTTCTGTACGCTTGGCCTAGCCGGGCGTGACCTGGCGGCCCGGTCCGGCTTAGGACAGGATCGGTGCCATGGCCGATATCGACTTTTCGCTGTTGGACGTTCCCCGACCGGTGCCAGTCGAAGACCCGGAGGCCTACCTGCGCGCCGCGATCGCCTGGCACTTCGGCGAGGACACCGGGTCCGCGTTCTGGCTGCGGGCCGCCAAGACGCTCGACTTCGATCCGCTCTGCGACGTCAAGAGCTTCGCCGATCTGCGGCTGTTCCCCAACCTGGTCAACGAGTTGCGTAACGTGCCGATCGAGGACCTGATCCCGCGCGGCTACGGGTCGCCCGCACCGCTGCCGCAGATCTTTGAATCCGGTGGTACCACCGGGGCTCCGAAACGCACTGCGCAGCTACCGGATTGGTGCGCTCAGGTTGTCGAATGGCAGACCGAGGACTTCGCCACCGGCGGCTTCCAGCGCGGCGGGGGTTTCCTGTGTCTGATGCCCAGCGGCCCGCACGGCGTGGGCTACTTCTCCAGGTTGGTGTCGCAACGGCTCGGCTCGGTCTTTCACCCGATCGACATCGATCCGCGGTGGGTCAAGAAGATCGCCGCCCGTAACGCCGCGGACGAGGTGGCCGCGTATGTCGACCACGTCGTCGAGCAGGCCGTCTACATCCTGCAGACACAGAACGTCGCGAACCTGCACGCCACTCCGCCGCTGCTGGAGGCCATGGCCCGCGACGACCGGGTGGTGGGCCTGATCAACGACAAGATCCGGTACCTGTTGCTCAGTGGCGCGCATGTGGACGCCGACACCCTGGACCTGCTGCGCGACATCTTCCCCGACACGACGATCACCATGGCGTTCGGCAGCACCATGGTGTTGTCCCAGGCCGTCACCCGAACCACCGAGGACGGGTCGTTCGCCTTCGACCCGCGCACACCGTATGTCGTGTTCTGGGTGATCGATCCCGAGACCGGCGAACCGGTGCCCTACGGTGAGCTGGGCCAGGTGGTGATGAACCACATCAGCAAGGGCATGTTCATCCCGAACAACCTGGAACGCGACATGGCGATCCGGATGCCCGGGCCCGCAGGCGAATTCAGTGATTCCGTGAGCGCCGTGCGGCCGGTGGCGACGTTCGAGGGCGAGGCCGTGATCGAAGGCGTGTACTGAGTATGGCACTTGAACAAGCCGGGGCCACAACCGATCTGGTGCCCATCGACGCGCTGGGCGCGGCGGGGGAGTACCGCACGCGCAATCGCGAAACCATCACCACCACCGCCGGCGTCGCGGTCGGCGAGCTGAGTATGGTGCCGCCGTTGTACGTGTCGCGGACCATGAGCGCGCAACGCAAGATCGCCCCGTTGCCGCTCGAGCAACGCCGGACCGCACTGACCAGTGCCGCCGACGTCTTTGCGAACGGTAACATCGCCGGCCTGGACTTCGAGTCGTATGTCGTTCTCGCCAGCCGCATTTCGGGGCTGCCGATCGCCGTCACCCGCGCCGGGGCGCGCAGCGTCGTCGAGGCGGTCGGGCACGCGTTCGATGCCGTGCGGCCCGCTCGGCCGGTGGGCGCGGCGCTCGACTGGCGCGACGAGGACACCCGCACGGGTAAAGCGGTGTGGGTGCGGCGCGGGGAGGTGTTCGCGGTGCACGCGGCCGGCAACGGCCCGGGCGTGCACGGCCTGTGGCCGCAGGCGCTCGCGCTCGGGTACCGCGTGGCGGTGCGGCCGTCGCGGCGCGAACCGCTGACCGGGCACCGGCTGGTGTATGCCCTGCGGGAGGCGGGATTTCGGCCCGAGGACGCCGTCTATCTGCCCACCGACCACGGTGGTGCCGACGAGATCATCCGGTGTGCCGACCTCGCCATGGTGTACGGGGGACAAGAGGTCGTCGACAAGTACGCCGGTGATCCGACGGTGATCGTGAACGGTCCGGGGCGCGCCAAGATCGTGATCACCGCCGACCGGGACTGGCGCGACTACCTCGACGTCATCGTCGACTCCATCGCCAACCTCGGGGGGATGGCCTGCGTCAACACCACCGCGGTGCTCTACGAGGGTGACCCCGGCCCGCTGGCCCGGGCGCTCGCCGACCGGCTGGCGACGATCGAACCGCTGCCCTGCGATGACGAGCGGGCGATCCTTCCCACCCAGCCCATCGAGAAGGCACGGGCGTTGGCGGGTTATCTGGCGACGAAGGCGGCGGGCTCGTCGCCGCTCCTCGGCGCCGATCAGGTGGTCGCCGACCTCGGCGACGGCTACGCCGCGCTGCGGCCGGCCGTGCATCTGATGACCGAACCCGACGTGGACAAGCTCAACGTCGAGCTGCCCTTCCCGTGTGTGTGGGTGTCGTCGTGGTCGCGCGCGGCCGGTCTCCAGCCGTTGCGGCATTCCCTGGTCATCGGCGCCGTCACCGGCGACGACAAGCTGATCGACGAACTGCTCACCGACCCGACGGTCGGGAACGTCTACTGCGGTCGGCACCCGACCTTTTACACCGCGCCCGAAATCCCGCACGACGGGTTCTTAGCGGACGCGCTGATGCGCAACAAGGGCTTCATCCGCGATTAGCAGACAAGCCGGCCGACATCGGATGCGGTAACACCCTCAGCCGACCGGCTTGGCCGTCGAGCAAATGTCCTAGCGGCTCAGTCGCCGAACCCTCCGTGCGGAGAACCGACCGATTGTGCGCCTGCGGGTCCGTTCAAGTTGAGGTGGCTGGACGCGAATGCGACGCCCTTGTCGATTATCGCGCCGTCGTCGGCGTAGGTGTTGTGCGCGGAGAAGTTGAGGCCATCCGAGCACACCGGGTCGTCGGTCGCGCAGACCTTGACGGTCTTGGCCTGGTACGTCGGGCCGATGACCACCGGCGGTTGGCCAAGGAAATTCATCGCCCGGACGTTGGGCATGCCGAACAGCACGACCGAGGAGACGTGGTTGGCGACGTCGGGGGACAGCGGCTTGGGAACGGTGTTCGGGTCGATGCCGTCCGGCACGGCGGCCGAGGTGACGAACCCCATCACGGCCGCGCCCTGCGAATAGCCGCCGAGCACCATCTGCGTGTTGGGGCAGTCGTGGGCCATCGAAACCACGTGTGCGCCCGCGTCTCTGATGCCGTCGACGCCGGTGTCCCACTGGTCGCTGGCGGGGTAGTTCACCGGGTAAACGTCGAACGACCTCCCACCGACGCGTTGGTGCAATGCGTCGGCGAAAGCCTGACCGGTTGGGCCTACGCCCGGAGCTTCACCTGTGCCACGGGCGAACACCACCTGAACGTCGGGGCACTGTGCGGAGGCGGAGGGGATGATGGAGCCGCTGATGGCCGACACGCTGAGGCCGGTCGCTGCGACTACTGCTGGACCCAGAAAACGTGAGATATGACGTGCAATCATGCCGAACTTGTGCCCTGTAGATCGGCTACCTAAACAGTCGGATCGGACAAATTACAGTGAGTTCACATGGCCGCCCTTGCCAGGCCGCAAGCGGGCCGAGATGGGTTGCGCGCGGGACCCATCCGCCATTGGGCGTCCCTCCTCGCCCGGCCTTAA
>NZ_JAFAUS010000137.1 GCF_019243155.1 Mycobacterium sp. | reverse complement strand
CCCGGAGAAGCACCTTCCACTAGTCATGCCGCTGAAATACGTTGGGGTCCAGGAAGACACGTTGAACAAGCTCGACGCCATCCTGATCCCCCGAGTTGATGCCGGTTATTCGCGGAACGACGACCGGTCGACCGCTCCGGTACAGGTTGACCCGGTGCACGGCTTCGACCCCGCGGAAGTCACTGCGCCGGCCAACCAGGCGACATTCGGCGGCGGCGCCGACCCCCTCTCGCAGATCGTCAGTGGTGCGATGTCCGTGTTGTCGCACGGTGCAAGCCAGACTGACCACTGACTACGATCTACGGATTCGACTAACAAGTACGGACGAAGTGTGACGCTTATGCCGGGATCATCGATCATCTCCATGCTCCACGGGCGAGCCGCCCTGCGGCCCGACGATGTGGCGTTCACTTTCACCGATTACGAGAACGACTGGGCGGGGGTTGCCGAGAGCCTCACGTGGTCGCAGCTGTCCCGTCGAACAACGAATGTGGCACGCGAACTCAGCCTTCGCGGGTCGATCGGAGACCGAGCGGTGATCCTGGCCCCGCAGGGCCTCGATTACGTGCTGGCGTTCCTGGGAGCCCTGCAGGCCGGCCTCATCGCCGTTCCGCTCCCGCTGCCGCATCGCGGCTCGAGTTATGAGCGGGTCGGTGGGGTCTTCGCCGATACGTCGCCCTCGGTCGTTCTCACGACGTCGGGCGCCGCGCAGGATGTCGGCGATTACATCGACCAGTCACGGATGGACACTGCTCCGAAGATCGTCGAGATCGATTCGTTGAAGTTCGATGCCGGCGACGGGCCGAGCCTGGAAACCGCCGATTTACCTGACATCGCGTATTTGCAGTACAGCTCGGGTTCGACGCGAAGCGCGACCGGCGTCATGATGTCGCACCGCAACCTCACGGTGAATTTCCAGCAGCTGATGCAGAGCTTCTTTGCGAACTCCAAAGTCCCATCGGACGCCACGATCGTGTCGTGGCTGCCCTTCTATCACGACATGGGGTTGGTGCTGGGAGTCTGCGCACCGATCCTGGGTGGCTACCGCGCGCAGCTGACAAGCCCGGTTGGCTTCCTGGCACGGCCGGCCCGCTGGGTCAAAGCTCTTGCCGACAATCCCAACGCGTGGTCATCGGCGCCCAACTTCGCTTTCGACTTGGCCGCCCGCAAAACGACCGACGACGATCTGGCGGGGCTCGACCTCGGCGGAGTGCTCGGCATCATCAGCGGCGCCGAACGTGTCGAGCCGGCCACGCTGCGACGCTTCGTCGATCGTTTCGCGCACTTCAATTTTCGGGATCACATGATGCGTCCGTCTTACGGCCTGGCGGAGGCAACCGTCTTCGTGACGAGCGGCACCTGGAATGAATCATCGCCGGCGGTGCACTTCGATATCGACGAGCTCGGCGCCGGCCGCGTCCGGCGGAGCGGGGCGGGAAGCGGCGCCGCCCTGGTCAAATATCAAGTACCGCAATCACCCAAGCTGCGCATCGTCGATAGCGAGACACACCGCGAGTGTCCGTCCGACGTGGTGGGCGAGATCTGGGTGCACGGCGAGAACGTCGCCGAAGGCTATTGGCGCAAGCCGCCGGAGGAGCAGCTCTGCTTCGGCGCCACGCTCGCCGACCCTTCGCCCGGCACGCCTGAGAGCCCCTGGCTGCGAACCGGCGACCTGGGTTTCATCCACTCCGGTGAGTTGTTCATCGTGGGCCGCATCAAGGATCTGTTGATCATCCGCGGGCGTAACCACTATCCCGAGGACATCGAGGCGACGGTCCAGGAGATCACCCACGGTCGGGTCGCGGCGATATCGGTCCCGTTCGACAGCACCGAACAGCTGGTCACCGTGATCGAAATGAAGAAGAAGCGCGACGAGCCCGGCGAGGACGCGTTGCACCGGCTCAACGGGGTCAAAAGCGACGTCACCTCCGCGGTCTCGAATGCGCACGGCCTGAATGTCTCCGACGTCGTTCTGGTGCCGGCCGGCTCGATTCCCACCACGACGAGCGGCAAGATCCGGCGTGCCGCCTGCATTGAGCAGTACCGGCAGGACCAGTTCGTCCGGTTGGACGCCTGACCCAACAATTCGACGTTCGTACGCGGCGGGGAAACGGGCTTCGCATAATTGACTGCATTCGCAGCGGCAAAGGAGCCACGATGAGCACAGTCAGCCCAGACCGTCCGTTACGCGTCATCCAATGGACGACCGGGAACATCGGTCGGCGCTCGCTGCACGCCATCATCGGCAGACCCGACATGGAATTGGTCGGGGTGTATGCGCACGGCGCGGACAAGGTCGGTGTCGACGCCGCCGACCTGTCCGGCTGGCCCGAGCCGACGGGGGTGACGGCCACCAATGACATCGACGCGCTCCTCTCGCTGCGCCCCGATGCGTGCTGCTACAACCCGTTGTGGCCCAACGTCGATGAGCTGGTGCGGCTGCTTTCGGCGGGAGTCAACGTGTGCACCAGCGCGGCCTGGATCACCGGCGGCAAGCAGACACCGCAGGACCGCGACCGCATTCTCGCGGCGTGCGAGAAGGGCAACTCGACGATCTTCGGCAGCGGCGCGCACCCGGGTATGACGAACATGGTCGGGATGGTGCTCACCGCCTCCTGCGAGCGCGTCGACGAGATTCGCATCACCGAGTCGGTCGACTGCTCGACCTACGAGTCGGCGGAGACCCAGACCGCCATGGGGTTCTCGCAAGATCCCGATACCCCAGGGCTGGCGGAGAACGTGCGGCGAGAGAGCGAGGTTTTCGCGGAGTCGGCCGCGATGATGGCCGACGCGATCGGGGCCAGGCTGGACAAGATGACTTTCGACGTCACGTTCACCGCGGCTACCGACGACTCCGATCTGGGCTTCATGAAGATTCCCGCGGGAACGGTCGGCAGCGTCTACGGCTACCACCGCGGCTGGGTGGGTGACCGCAATGTCGTCAGCGTCGGGTTCAACTGGACAATGGGCGACCATGTGGTGCCACCCAAACCGCTCGAGCACGGCCACGTCATTCAGGTGTTCGGCTCGCCCAACATGCGCACCGTGTTGCACTGCCTGCCGCCCAAGGATTGGACGGAGCCCGGCTTCATGGGACTGGGGATGATCTACACCGCTATGCCGGTCACCAACGCCGTCCCCGCGGTGGTAGCCGCGCCGCCCGGCATCGTCACCCTGGCCGATCTGCCACCGGTCACCGGACGCTTCGCGAACTGAGCCCGGCGGCGCTACTTGCCGTTCGTCCATACGGACGCCCCCCGGAGGAACGGTTGCGTGCCTTATGGTTAGGATGCTTAGCTGAGCAAATGTTCCGTTGACAGTGACGTTGTCGAGTTTTGCTTCAGGGTGGTTGGAGCCGGCGGGCAATGCTGAGCGGAAGGGTGGTCAGCTGATGGCGAATCGCGTTTCGACATCCATAGCCCATTTGGCCAAGCGAGCGTGGATACCGCTGGTGTTGGTGGTCGTTCTGGCTGTCTCGGTCTTGGTGGTGTCGCGGCTGCACAAGCTGTTCGGCTCTGAGGATCTCAACGCGAACGCGGGCAAGGGGATCGAGATCGTTCAGTTCAACCCGAAGGTGGTCGTCTACGACATCACCGGCCCGCCGGGGGCTACCGCAAACATCAACTACTGGGACGCGGACGCCAACACCCACCAAGTGAACAACGCCCCGCTGCCGTGGTCGGCCACGATCTCGACGACCCTGCCCGCGGTCAGCGCCAACATCATGGCGCAAAGCGACGGCAGCACGATCAACTGCAAGATCACCGTGGACGGTGTGATTCGCGACCAACACGACTCCGACGGCCATAACGCCCAGACCTTCTGCCTGGTGAAATCCGCATGAGCGAGCTGAACCACATGAACCGCGTCGGCACTGACGACAGTGCAGACACCGGTCCGATCACCACCCGGGGCGGCAAGCCCGAGCGGGGCCACCGGCCCTATCTTCCACACGCGATTCGCATCTTCGCGATACCGATCATCATCGGCTGGGTGGTCATCACCGTTCTGGTGAACGTCCTGGTCCCAACGCTCGAAGTCGTCGGCGAGGCGCACTCGGCGCCGATGACTCCGCTGGACGCGCCGTCGATGAAGGCGATGATGCGCCTGGGCAGTAACTTCCACGAATTCAACTCCAACAGCACCGTGATGATCGTGCTCGAAGGCCAGCAGCCCCTGGGCCCCGATGCACACAAGTACTACGACAAGCTGATCCAAGACCTGCGCAGGGATCCCGCGCACATCCAGCACATCCAGGACTTCTGGGGAGACCGGCTGACCGCCGCGGGCGCGCAGAGCGCCGACGCTAAGGGCGCTTATGTACAGGTGAACCTCGCTGGTAATCAGGGCACCACGCTCGCCAACAACTCCGTGGACGCCGTCCGCAAGGTGATCGACGAGAACCCGCCGCCGCCCGGCGTGAAGGCCTATGTCACCGGGCCCGCGGCGCTCTCCGACGACATGCACATCATCGGCAACGCGAGCCTCGCCACGATCACGCTGTTCACGTTGGGCGCGATCGCCATCATGTTGCTGCTCGTCTACCGGTCCATCGCCACCACGCTGATTCAGCTCTTCATGACCTTTGTGGCGCTGGCGTGCGCGCGAGGCGTCGTCGCAGTTCTGGCGTATAACAACGCATTTGGGCTCACCACCTTCGCCGCCAACATCCTCACCATGCTGGCGATCGCCGCGGGAACCGACTACGGCATCTTCCTCGTCGGGCGATATCAAGAAGCGTTGGCCGCCGGTGAAGACCGAGAAACGGCTTACTACACCACATTCAAGGGAGTCGCCCCGGTCGTGCTGGGCTCCGGCCTGACGATTGCGGGAGCCACCTACTGCCTGAGTTTTGCCCGGCTGCCCTGGTTCAACACGATGGGCGCCCCGGTGGCGATCGGCATGCTGGTCGTGGTGCTCGCCGGGCTTTCCCTTGGCCCTGCGGTGGTTTTCGTCGGCAGCCGCTTCCATCTCTTCGAAAGGCAGGCGAAGCGAGGGCGGCTGTGGCGCCGGGTGGGCACGGCGGTCGTGCGTTGGCCCGCACCGATTTTGGCCGTCAGTGCCGCGGTCGTACTGGTCGGCATGGTCGCACTGCCGAGCTTCAAGCCGAGCTACAACGACCGCCATTACCTGCCGTTGTCAGCCCCGTCCAACCAAGGGCAAGAGGCTGCGAATCGGCACTTCTCCGAGGCACGGATGAATCCCGACCTGTTGATGGTCGAGTCCGACCATGACATGCGAAACCCGGCCGACATGCTGGTGTTGGACAGGGTGGCGAAAAACGAGATGCGCACGCTCGGCATCGCGATGGTTCAGGACATCACCAGGCCGCTGGGTATTCCGATCCAGCACAGCTCGATTCCGTTCCAGAACAGCATCCAGAGTCAGACGACGATGCAGAACATGGGCTTCCTCAAGGAGCGCATGAACGACATCCTCAGGATGGCCGACGACCTGCAGACCCAGATCAACACCACACAGCGCCAGTACGAGGTGTCACTGGACCTGGCCAATGCCGCCGACGACAGCGCGAAGACGACGGCGGTGACGTCGCAGATCACCGATACCCTGCGCGACCATATCGCGGACTTCGACGACACCTTCCGGCCGATGCGTAGCTACCTGTATTGGGAGAAGCACTGCTACGACATTCCCTTGTGCTACGGGCTGCGGTCCCTCTTCGACACGTTCGACGGGTTCGACCAGCTCGCCGAGCAGTTCCACTACCTCACTACCGACATCCAGCACACCGCCAAGGCCACACACGACCTCAATGCGCTGTTTCCCACGCTGATCACGACGCTGAAGACCACCAGGGGCATCACGCTGACGCTCTACCAGACGTTCAAGGCGATGATCGACCAGATGGAAGCGATGAGCAACACCGCGATCGTCATGGGGCAGAGCTTCGATCAGTCGAAGAACGACGACTTCTTCTACCTGCCGCCGGAGGCCTTCCAGAACCCCGATTTCCAGACGGGCCTGCGGATGTTCTTGTCGCCGGACGGTAAGTCGGCGCGGTTCTTCATCACCCACCAGGACGATCCGATGACGCCGGAGGGAATTGAACGGGTGGGTGCCGAACGCACAGCGGCGCAGGAAGCACTCAAGCAGTCCTCGCTGTCCGACGCCAGGGTGTACCTCGGCGGAACCGCCGCGACCTTCAAGGACATGGCCGACGGCGAGAAATACGACCTGATGATCGCCGTGATCGCGTCGCTGACGCTGATCTTCATGATCATGCTGCTGCTGACCCGAAGCGTGGTGGCCGCGCTGGTGATCGTCGGCACCGCGGCCAGTTCGATCGCCGCGTCGTTCGGGCTATCGGTGCTGATTTGGCAGGACCTGTTCGGCATCAATATCCACTGGATCGTCATGGCCCTGTCGGTCATCATCCTGCTGGCCGTCGGATCCGACTACAACCTGCTGCTGGTGTCCCGATTCAGGGAAGAGATCCATCACGGCCTCAAGACCGGGATCATCCGGTCGATGGCCGGAACCGGTGGGGTGGTGACGGCCGCGGGACTAGTGTTCGCCTTCACCATGGCGTCCATGCTCGGCAGCGACCTGCGCGTGCTCGGTCAGTTCGGCTCGACCGTCTGCATCGGTCTGCTGCTCGACACGCTGATCGTGCGCACGCTGCTGATGCCGTCGATCGCCACGCTGCTGGGCCGCTGGTTCTGGTGGCCGCAGGTCGTGCATCCGCGCGGTGACCACGCCCGCAGGCCGGTGCCGGCTCGCGCTTAAGTCGCCGGTGGCGACCCGCCGCGCCCGGCTACGCCGCGCTTGCGATCGCCACTAATCCGATGGTGGCGACCCGCCGCGCCCGGCTACGCCGCGCTTGCGATCGCCACTAAGTCGACGGTGGCGGCAGCTGCAGGCAGACCGCCACCGCCCCGGCACCGACGTGCAACGCCAGCACCGGGCCCAACCCGGTGACGATCGCGGGTTCGCACGCCGGTAACCGTCGCGCCAGCGTCGCGGCCACCTCGTCGGCGCCGTCCGGGTTGGCGACGTGGTGC
>NZ_JAFAUS010000106.1 GCF_019243155.1 Mycobacterium sp. | reverse complement strand
CGCCTCGGTCCACCCGAGCAGCTGCAGGGTGTCACCGTCGCTGTCCTCAACGGGCACGCCGTGATCGGCGAGGATCTTCTTGCCGAAGTCCAGGTGCTCCTGGGGCACCATCTTGCGCAGCGTCTCGGTCAGCTCCTCGGCGGACTGGCCCGAGTCCATCCCCTCGTACTTGTTGGGGATGACGATGTCGACACCATAGGGGTGGTCGCCGATGTTCTCGTCGATCCAGTTGAGCTCGATTTCCAGCTGCTCGGGAGTGAAGCCGACCGCTCCGAGCACGCCGAACCCCCCGGCCTTGCTGACCGCCACGACGACATCGCGGCAGTGGGTGAAGGCGAAGATCGGGAACTCGATACCGAGTTCGTCGCAAATAGGGGTGTGCATTACAACTCCTGGGGCACTCGCCGAATTGGAACGTGTTCTAGTTTAGTACGGAGCCCACTGACGTGGCCAGCCGCCCCCGACCTGTGCCTTGCTACTACGACCCGTCGCCCAAGCGCGCTAGACAGCGACGCTGTGCGCCACCCACAGCGTGACGAACGTGAGCATGCAGCAGGCGCACAACAGGTGATCCCGGCACACGGATCGCGCCAGGCGCGTCTGTTCGGGCGGGCTGTCCTCGCGGTACCCGAGTCGCACCGCATCGGGCACCGTGTGGGTCAACGCCAGCATTGTCGGGATGCCCGCCAGGGCGGCGGACGCGACAAGGAGCCACGCGGGATCGCGCCCGTATGCGGCCATGAACACCAGCGTTCCCAGCAGCGTCACCATGACAAGCACGATCAGCCGGCTCATCGGCCGGGACGTGGTAGTCGCGCGGTGGTAGTAGGCCGCGATGGAGGCGAGCACGTTCTCGGGCAGATCACCCGGTTGCCGTCGGTGGCGCAGAACCTGAACGTCGAAGATCAGGTCCATCCACAGGATGGCGAAGAGGAATCCGGCGCATGCCGTGAGTAACGGGGCCATCGCGCTCACCCACCTCCGTTAGAACAGGTTCTAACGGTAGCCTCAGCCCCCATGGGACGCGTAGCCGACAAAGTCGCATTGATCAGCGGGGCCGCCCGTGGCATGGGGGCATCGCATGCCCGGCTGCTGGCGTCCGAGGGCGCCAAGGTGGTGATCGGCGACATCCTCGACGACGAGGGGCAGGCGCTGGCCGACGAACTCGGCGCCGCCGGGCGCTACGTGCATCTCGACGTGACCAGCCCCGAACAGTGGGCGACCGCGGCCGCGGTCGCGGTGGAGGAATTCGGAAAGCTCAACGTTTTGGTGAACAACGCCGGGATCGTGAACTACGGCCCGATCAAGACGTTCGACCTGACCAGGTGGCAGCAGATCCTCGACGTGAACGTCACCGGCACGTTGTTGGGCATCCAGGCCGTCGTCGACCCGATGATCGCCGCCGGCGGCGGCTCGATCGTCAACGTCTCGTCCATCGAGGGGATGCGCGGCGCGGCGTGGGTGCACGGGTATGTGACCTCCAAGTGGGCGGTCCGCGGCCTGACCAAGTCCGCCGCACTGGAATTGGCGCCGCATGGAATTCGCGTCAACTCGATACATCCCGGCTTCATCCGCACACCGATGACCGCCAAGCTTCCCCAGGACCTGCTGAACATACCGCTGGGCCGTCCGGGAGAGCCGCAGGAGGTGTCGACGTTCGTCCTCTTCCTGGCCAGCGACGAATCGTCGTACGCCACTGCGGCCGAGTTCGTGATGGACGGCGGACTGGTGGCCGACGTGTCGCATCGCGACCCCGACGCACACTGAAATCGTCTGCGCCACAACGCCTTTGTTTGACGCCTCCAGCGACCTCTTGATCGGGTCCGGTGCCAGCGGGTAGCGTAGTGCTTCCAATTACGAAACTGCGCGTAGCGTAATTTGGCATTCGTTCACCGAAAGGATTGCCCTTGATGCGCAGCCGTTACGCCGGCGATCCCTTCACCACGTCGACGTCCGAAATCGCGGCCGCGCTAGAGGATGTCAGCATCCCGACGCTGTTGCTTTCCCTCGTCCACATCACCGGCGACCCCCGATTCATCCGCGACTTCAAGCAGATGGGCATCTTCCTCAACGAAGTCCAGGGGTTCATGTCCGAGGAGGACAAGGCGCGGGCCCGGGCCGAGGCGGTGTCGGTGATCGCCGACTATCGGGACCGCGGTTGCCCCGAACCCGAACCGCTGAGCCCCGAACTGATCAGGGAAATGATGGACTGGGCGGCGTGTGAGCACGTTCCCGACGACTACCTCGCGCTGGTCTCCGAGGAGCTCGACCTCGACGGCGCCGACCCCCGGCGCCCGGCCGCCCTGGCGACCGACCGCACGGCAGAGTTCGCGGTGCTGGTGGTGGGATGCGGTGAATCCGGCGTCCTTGCCGGCGTCCGGCTCAAGCAGGCCAACATCGATTTCACGGTCGTCGAGAAGAACGCCGGCCCCGGCGGAACATGGTGGGAGAACAGCTATCCCGGCGCCCGCGTGGACGTCGCCAACCATTTCTACTGCTTCAGCTTCGAACCCAACAACGACTGGACACACTTCTTCGCCGAGCAGTACGAGCTGCAGGACTACTTCACCAAGGTCATGCGCAAGCACGACCTGAATGAACACGTGCGGTGGAACACCGAAGTCGTCGCCGCCGAATGGAATGACGACGACGGCGTGTGGAGTGTCGCGCTGCGGTCGGCCGACGGCCAGGCCAGCACCGTGCGCGCGCGGGCCCTCATCACCGCCGTCGGTCAGCTGAACCGGCCCAACATCCCTGACTTCGAGGGTGCCAGCAGCTTCGCGGGACCCGCGTTTCATTCCGCGGCCTGGGATCATTCGGTGGATCTGACCGGCAAGCGGGTCGCCCTCATCGGCGCCGGCGCCAGCGGATTTCAGATCGCACCCGCGATCGCCGGCGAGGTCGAGCACCTGACGGTCTTCCAGCGCACCGCGCAGTGGATGTTCCCGAATCCGATGTACCACGACGAGGTCGGCGACGGCGTGCGCTGGGCGATGCGCCACCTGCCGTTCTACGGGCGGTGGTATCGCTTTCTGGTGCTGTGGCCCGGGTCGGACAAAGGCCTCGACGCCGCCGAGGCCGACCCCAACTACGCCGACCAGGACTCGGCCGTCAGCGACATCAACGCCGCCGCGGCAATGATGTTCTCGCAGTGGATCACCAGCCAGGTCGGCGAAGGTCCGGACTCCCAGGAGCTGTTGGCCAAGGTGATGCCGGACTATCCGGCCTGCGGCAAGCGGACGCTGCAGGACAATGGGAGCTGGTTGCAGACCCTGCAACGGGATAACGTCGAACTCGTTCGCACGCCGATCCGCGAGATCACGCCGCGCGCTGTCGTCACCGAGGACGGCGTGACGCACGATGTCGACACCATCGTCTACGCCACGGGATTCCGGCACACCGATGTGCTGTGGCCGCTGAAGGTGACCGGTCGCAACGGAACCGACCTGCACGAGATGTGGGGGACCCGCCCCTACGCCTACCTGGGCATCACCGTCCCGGAATTCCCCAACTTCTT
>NZ_JAFAUS010000094.1 GCF_019243155.1 Mycobacterium sp. | reverse complement strand
CATCCAGTCCATGGTGGCGGCGCCGTCGTGCACCTCACCGATCTTGTAGCTGATACCGGTGTAGTAGAGGATGCGCTCGGTCGTCGTGGTCTTGCCGGCGTCGATGTGCGCCATGATGCCGATGTTGCGGACCTTGGTCAGGTCGGTAAGCACGTCCTTCTGTGCCACAGAAGTCTTCCCACTCTTTCGATTGCTTAGTTAGTTCGCTATTTCTCTCGCCCCGGCCTCGCTGCCGAATTTCGCCGCAGCGCGGCGATTCTCACCAGCGATAGTGCGCGAAGGCGCGGTTGGCCTCGGCCATCTTGTGGGTGTCCTCGCGCCGCTTGACGGAGGCCCCGAGGCCGTTGCTGGCATCCAGAATCTCGTTTGCCAGCCGCTCGACCATGGTCTTCTCCCGGCGCTGCCGCGAGAAGGAGACAAGCCAGCGCAGCGCCAGCGTGGTGGACCGGTCCGGACGCACCTCGACGGGCACCTGGTAGGTCGCACCACCGACGCGGCGGCTACGCACTTCCAGGGCGGGCTTGACGTTGTCGAGAGCACGCTTGAGCGTGATCACGGGATCAGTACCTGTCTTCTCCCGGGCATTCTCGAGCGCACCATAAACAATGCGCTCAGCGAGCGATTTCTTCCCCTGGAGCAGGATCTTGTTCACCAGCTGGGTGACCAACTGCGATCCGTACACCGGGTCGTTGACCAGCGGACGCTTCGGCGCGGGCCCCTTGCGCGGCATTAGCTCTTCTCCTTCTTGGCGCCGTAACGGCTGCGAGCCTGCTTGCGGTTCTTGACACCCTGGGTGTCGAGCGAACCGCGGATGATCTTGTACCGCACACCGGGCAGGTCCTTGACTCGGCCACCACGCACCAGCACCATCGAGTGCTCCTGCAGGTTGTGGCCCTCGCCCGGGATGTAGGCAGTGACCTCAACCTGGCTCGTCAGCTTGACGCGCGCGACCTTCCGAAGTGCCGAGTTCGGCTTCTTCGGGGTGGTGGTGTACACGCGGGTGCATACGCCACGGCGCTGCGGGCTGCCCTTCAAAGCCGCGGTCTTGACCTTGCCGATCTTGTCCCGGCGACCCTTTCGGACCAGCTGCTGAATGGTTGGCATCTATCGTCTTTCTGTCTTCGTGTTCGGTGTCTTCAAGCGGTTTTCAAGTCTTTGCACTGCGGTTATGCCCGTTCGAGTTACCCCGCGTCCGGGTGTGTCGCACGCGTTGCGCACCGGACGGAATCCGATGCATCGTGGACACGCGAATTCGCCCGGCATCCACTTCCTTACGGTTAGGCGCCGTAAGCCGCCAGGCACGAGCCACCACAATACCCGCCGCCGGTCTTGCAGGTCAAAGCGGTGACCGCGCTAACCCCCGGCACCGTCGTGGGTGCGCCTTTCCACACCCGCCGCCAGCCGCAGCACCATGTCTGAGAACAAGGCATCGGTGTCGACGTCGTCCATCACGCCAGTCATCTCCAGCAGCACGAACCCGTGCATCGCGGACCAGAATTCCAGCGCGGCGTGGAAGGCCTCGACACCGTCGAGACCGTAGGAGGACAGCACGGCGATCACCGGTGCGGCCGCGCCCCGGGTCGCGGCGGCGTATTCGGGATCCTCGCCCCCCAACGGCATCCGGGTGAAGGCCGAGTAGCGACCGGGGTGGTGATGGGCGTAGCTGCGGTAGGCGCCGGCCATGACGAGAACCGCGTCGTCACGGGATCTACCCTCGCCGACCCGGTTCAGCATGGTGATGATGTCGTCGATCACGCGGATCCGCACCGAACGGCGCAGGTCCTCCAGGCTGTCGACGTGGTTGTACAGCGACGGCCCTTTGGTCCCCAGCTGGGTGGCCAGAGCGTTGATGGTCAGCGCGTCCCAGCCCTCACGATCCAGGAAGGTCAGTGCGCCGTCGATGATGCCGTCCCGGCTCAGTTTGGCCGGGCGAGAGGCGGTCTTGCGTGGGCGCGCGGCGGCCGCCGGTGATTCCGGCTGAGCTGCCATGGCGGTCGCCCTTCGATTGCGATGCTCGGGTTGGTTAACTAATGACTCTAGTTGACGGGTGCCCTGAAGCCATCAAGCACGGCGAGGCGTCCTCGGTCGCGCAAATGCACACAAGGCTGCCAGCGAGCGGGCGGATGCACGTAGTCTCATCCCAGGCTCGTTCGAGCAGATTCACTGGTCTTTAAAGGGGGCCCGCGGTGAACTGGACTACCGTCGCCGGGTCGCTGGCCACCTGCGTCATCACCGTCGCGGCCACTCCCGCGAGCCCCGCCCCGATTGCGCACGCCAAGAACGGCGACACCCACGTCATCGGCGAAGGCCTCGAGCAGACGTTGGACTGCAACGACGCCACACTGCTGGTCAACGGCACCAACAACAGCGTCACCGCGCTGGGGAACTGCTACGCGGTGACGGTGATGGGCTCGTCCAACACCGTGGTCGCGGACTCGGTTTCGCACGACATCACCGTCTACGGCTACGACCAGACGGTCTTCTACCACAACGGCGCGCCGTTCCTCTGGGACCGCGGCCGCGAACTGGGCATGACCAACCGGCTCCAGCAGGTGCCCGGCTGACGCTCGACACCGAACCGCCATTCGATCTAGGGGGACGAAAACCATTGCTTGCCAACATCATTGACCGTCGAATGAGCATGCTCGTCGTGGCCCCGGCCATCGCGGCGATCGCGCTGGCCGGCTGCAGTTCGACAGCCAATCCGCCCGGCGGCACCTCGGCCACCCCGAGCAGCACCAAGTCGAGCGCCACGGCCGCGCCGACCACGGGGCCCAGCGGCGGGGTGAGCACCACCGCGTCGGTCGAGATCGGCAACACCGTGAATTACGGGTCGATGGGCACCACGACCACCCTCGACTGCGCCAACGGCAAATCACTGAACGTGGCGGGTTCGGACAACACCCTGACAGTGACCGGTACCTGCGCGACGGTCAGCGTCGGCGGCACCCACAACAAGATCACCTTCGACAAGATCGATACCCGGATCACCGTGTTGGGGCTGGACAACACCATCACCTACAAAGCCGGTACTCCCAAGGTCGACAACCTCGGCTCGGGTAACACCATCAACCAGGGCGGCTGACTAGCCGGCCGGTGCACCGTGCCGCCCGGCGCCCGCGGCGAACCGTCCGGCCCCTTCGTTGGCCTCGGCGGCCACCCGCGAGATGCTGGCGAACTCGAAGTCGAGCGCATCGGATTCCGTTGCGCCCCACTGGTGTAACGCGGACAACCGATCCGAACGCAGGCACTGCTGCGGCAGCGCCGCCAATTGCGCGGCCAGCTCTTCGGCCGCGTGCCGGGCCTGACCGTTGGGCACCACCCGGTTCGCCAGCCCGATGGCGAGCGCTTCGTCGGCTTTGACACCACGGCCGGTGAGGATCATGTCCATCGCGCGACTGTGCCCGATCAGGCGGGGCAGCCGCACGGTGCCGCCGTCGATCAGCGGGACGCCCCAGCGGCGGCAGAACACGCCGAATACGGCGTCCTGTTCGGCCACCCGCAGGTCGCACCACAGGGCCAGCTCCAGGCCGCCCGCGACGGCGTGGCCGCTGACCGCGGCGATCACGGGCTTGGACAACACCATTCGCGACGGCCCCATCGGGCCCGGGCCCGTGCGGTGCACGGCGTTGGCGTCGGGGGTGCCGAACGCCTTCAAATCGGCTCCGGCGCAGAAGGTTCCGTTATCTCCCCACAGGACGGCGACGGACGCGTCGTCGTCGCGGTCGAACTCGTCGAAGGCGTCGTACAGTGCAGCGGCCGTCGGGCCGTTGACCGCGTTGCGCGCCGCAGGCCGGTTGAGGATCACCGTGGTCACTGGACCATTGCGCTCGATGCGCACCGGATCGCTCATGTCACCTCCACGAGTTGAGTTGGGTCACGCCGTTGCGCGAGTTCGGTGGCGAAGTGGTGGTAAGCCTCCCGCAGCCGGGCGCCGGGCCAGTCGGCGGGCAGGAGTTCGGGCGGCAGCATCGGGTCGGTGAGCAGGTGACGCACGATCGCGGCCGCCACCAGAAATCGGCCCGGGATGTCGGACGCTTGCGACATCTCGTCTAGCAGCCTGCGGCCGGTTTCGGCCCAGCCGGGTAGGTCCCAAAGTTCGCCGGCCAGCTCGGCGGGCGCGTCGTCGCGGGCCTTCATCGCCCGCACCCGCGACGCGACATCGGGGTCGAGGTCTGGCGCCAGGTTGTCCGGCCGCATCCACACCCCTTCCCGCAATTCACCGAAGCGCTTGTCGTGCATGGTGGTTCGCAGGGCGGCGCGGGCACGCGCATCGGTGCCCACGGCCGTGACGACCAGCAGCAGCCAGTCGCCGCGCCAGGTCCGCGTCTGCGGGCGCATGGCGTCGTCCTGGCGGCGCTGGCGGGCCAGCAGTCGGTCCGAGAGCCGATAGCCGTCGGCGGACCGGATCAGGTCACCGGCGCCCACCATGCGGGTCAGCGCGACCCGCAGCGTGGTCTCTTTGATTCCGAAATCAGCTGTGAGCCTGATCAATTCGCCGGCGCTCGCCCAGGCCGGATGCGCGCCCAGCAGCACGCTGAGCACCACCGAGCGGGCCGTCATGTTCGGCATGCCTACACCTGGGAAGCTCGACGGCCGTGATCGCCGAACGGCTCGTCACGATGCCGGACCGCCTCGCGGAAGCCGTGTTCGACGGCGTCGGCGACGAAGGCGTGTCCCTCCGGGGTGTGCCGGGCGACACCGTCGAACACCGTGCTGACCATCCTGCTGGTCGCCACACCCTGTTGCAGCAGAGCGGAATTCAGCGCGAGCTTGACCATGATCAGCTGGTTGACCGGCACCGCCGCGATCCGCTCCACGAGTCGCTCGGTGCGCTCGTCGAGGTCCGCCGGGTCCGGCGCCTCGACGGCCAGACCCCACTCGGCGGCCTGCGCGCCGGTGATGCAGTCGCCGGTGAACAGCAGGCGTTTGGCGCGCTGGTCGCCGAGCCGGTGCGCCCACATGCCCGCGGCCGGGACGCCCCACACCCGGGTCGGCGGGTAACCGATCTTGGCGTCGGCGGCGGCGATCACCTGGTCGGCGTGCAGCGCGATGTCGGTGCCGCCGGCCACGCAGTAGCCGTGAATCTTGACCACCGTTGGTTTGTCCGCGTACAGGAGGCTGGAGAAGCCGCGCACGAACCGACTCATCATCTGGTAATCGATCATCGGATCCCACGGTTGATCCGCAAAGTGGTTGACCGCCTGCGTCTTACCGTCCAGCACCGTGCCGGAGTAGGCGCCGGTGCCACCCGCCGAGCCGGTGCGATCGGCGTAGGCGCTCAGATCGAATCCGGCGCAGAAGCCCTCGCCGCGGCCGGACACCAGGATTACGTGGACGTTGGGGTCCAGGTCGGCCCGCTCCACCAAGGCCGAGAGCTCCAGCGGGGTGTCCGCGACGATCGCGTTGCCTTTTTCCGGGCGGTTGAACGTGATCCGCGCAACCCGGTCGGTGACCTCGTAGGTCATCGTTTTCAGGTTGTCGAAGTCGACGGGCCTGATCGCGTGAGTCATTGGGACTCAGCCCTTTACCAGCGCCCGCTCCAGGATCGGCGCAAGATCCAGGCCGTCGGGCATGGTGCCGAACGCCCCGCCCCACTGCCGGTCGAGGCGCGTCACCAGGAACGCCTCGGCCACTGCGGGATGCCCGTGGCGAACCAGCAGCGAGCCCTGCAGAGCCAGGCAGATGTCCTCGGCGACCTTGCGGGCGCGGTATTGGATGGTGTCCAGGTCGGCGAGTTGTTTCTTCAGCGCCTCGACGTGGTTGCCCAGCCGCGGGTCCTGGCTCGCGGTCTCGTCGATTTCGGCGAACAACACCTCGACGCTTTCGGAACGAGTCGCCATGGCGCGCAACGTGTCCAGGGCGCTGACATTGCCCGAGCCCTCCCAGATGCCCATCAGCGGCGCCTCGCGGTACAGCCGTGGCATGCCGGAGTCCTCGACATAACCGTTGCCGCCCAGGCATTCCAGGGCTTCAGCGGCGTGCGGGGTGGAGCGCTTGCACACCCAGTACTTGCTGGCCGCCAGGCCGATGCGGCGCAGCAGGGACTCCTTCTCGTCGCCACGCACCGCGGCGTCGGTCGCGCCGGCCATCCGCATCGCGACCATGGTGGCGGCCTCGGCCTCCACGGCCAGGTCGGCCAGCACGTTGCGCATCAGCGGCTGGTCAATCAGATAGGCGCCGAAGGCCTTTCGGTGCTGAGCGTGGTAGATCGCGCGGGTCAGGCCGGTGCGCATGCTGGTCGCGCTGCCCAGCGTGCAGTCGAGCCGGGTCAGGTTCACCATCTCGATGATGGTCGGGACGCCGCGGCCCTCCTCGCCCACCAGCCAGGCGACGGCGCCGTCGTATTCGACCTCGCTGGAGGCGTTGGCGTGGTTGCCGAGCTTGTCCTTCAAGCGCTGAAGGAACATCCGGTTGCGGGTGCCGTCGGGCAGGATCCGGGGCAGCATGAAACACGACAGCCCGCCCGGTGCTTGCGCGAGAACCAGGAAGATGTCACACATCGGCGCGGAGGTGAACCACTTGTGGCCGGTCAGGCTGTAGGTGCCGTCCGCGTTGGGCGTCGCCTGGGTGGTGCCGGCGCGCACGTCGGAGCCGCCCTGCTTCTCGGTCATCGACATG
>NZ_JAFAUS010000069.1 GCF_019243155.1 Mycobacterium sp. | reverse complement strand
CGACCGCATGTTCGTCACCGACCTGGGCGGCAACGTGTGGACAGCCGCCCTGGACGGGACGGGCAATCGACCCGTCCGGGCCGTGCAAGGCAACCTCACCGGCATCGCCTACGTCGAGCTGCCCGGCGGGGACCCCGCATGACCGGCCTCACGGTGAACAACCACAACCTCAGGAGCGTGTGATGAGTTTTGATGTGCCAAAGCAATTTTCAAGCCGACCGGTTGCCGTCATCGGTGCGGGCACGCTTGGGCGCCGCATCGCCCTGATGTTCGCCGCGCATGGTGCCGAGGTTCGGATCTATGACCTCAGCGAGAGCCAACGCCGCGATGCCAGAGATTTTGTAGCGCAAAGCCTTCCCGCACTCGTGGAGCAAGTAAACGGTGTCGCAGGTGGCGTTTCGGCCCAAGCAGACCTGAGCGATGCGGTGCGCGGCGTGTGGCTGGTCGTCGAGGCCATTCCCGAACGTCTCGAACTGAAGCGACAGATATTCGGGCAACTCGATGAGCTGTCGGCACCCGACGCGGTACTTGCGAGCAATTCGTCGTCCTATGCGAGCCGCCTGTTCCTGGACGAGGTCAGCCACCCCGAGCGCGTGCTGAACATGCACTTTTACATGCCACCCAAGCAGAATGCCGTCGACGTCATGTCCTCCGGCAAGACCGACCGCGATGTCATCGATTTCGTACTGACGACGTTGCCGCGCTTCGGGTTCTACCCGTTCGAAGCACGCAGGGAAAGCACCGGTTTCATTTTCAACCGGATCTGGGCCGCCGTGAAGCGGGAGTCCCTGGAGGTGGTTGCCGAAGGCGTGTCCACGCCACAGGAAGTCGACCGGATGTTTGAACTGAACACCGGCTCGGCCGCCGGCCCGTTTCGGATGATGGACCGGGTTGGCCTGGACGTGGTCCTGGATATCGAAGAGCACTATTGTGCCGAACATCCCGAGTACCCGGAGGGACCCCGCCACTTATTGCGTGATTACGTCGAGCAGGGTCGCTTGGGCGTCAAAACCGGCGCGGGGTTCTATGACGATTACCCACGCACCACCCCGTTGGCAACCACCTCCTAACGCAGGAGAGGCCGGATGACCGGGGAAGCTGTGGTGTTGACGGGACACTTCACCGCTCAGGGCGCCCTGAACAGCGGGGATCGACTAACGCTGTGGCTTCAGGGAACCCAAGCGATCGCAGCGGTGGCGACCACTATCGGCGTGCTCATCGCGCTCTATGTTGCTGTTGTCCGCGAACCGAGGAAAGCAGCCGATGCCCGACGACGGCATGAGGCGCAGATGGACGTGATCCGGCACGAACGCAGGCGGCGTCTCGCGGCCCAAGCCCGCAAAATTGTTCCGTCTTGCCTGAGGACGCCGATGATCGGTGAGTCATGGTGGACGGTCAGAATCGACAACACGAGCAAAGCAGCGACAACGATTCTGGCCGTCGAGGTTGCCGCCATAGACGGCAACGGCATTCAGGTCCCCGACGGCTACCGCCAAGTCGACAACACCGCTCCGGTGGATGAGGCTTTCGATCGATCCATTCGTGCGGCGCTATCAGGATCACTAGGGGCCGGCGAATTGGTGCAGCAGCGCGGCGGGCGATTGTCGTCGACACTGAAACGTGCGGTGCAAGACGCTGTTGTCGGTCACCTGGCAACCGGGTGGCGCCGCATCCTGCCGCCGAATCAGCACACCGCGATGGCCTACACAACGACGAGGCCCGAGTACACCTTGCGTGTGACGATCGACTACGAAGACGAAGCCGGATACCAATGGCGACGCACCGACATCGGCCAACCCATGCGGATAGATACGGAACCTGGCTAGCGGCCGGTCGTGCCCCCACGCACCGTAGCCGTTCGGGTGCGCGCGAACACAAAGCGGAATACCTTATGAGCTGGTGCCATACCGGCGAGGAAGGAAGAGCCGCGATGACTGCGTCTGTCGATCCATCGGTGCCGCCCAGTGGTACGGGCTGCACCGAATGCGATGCCACCGGCGGCTGGTGGGTGCACCTGCGCCGCTGCGCCGCCTGCGGTCACATCGGTTGCTGCGACGATTCCCTACCCCGGCATGCCACGGCCCACTGGCGAGAGAGTGGGCACCCAGTCATCCGATCCTTCGAGCCGGGGGAGGACTGGTTCTGGGACTACGAAGCCAACGATTACTACCAGGGCCCCGAGCTTGCCCCACCGGAATGCCACCCTGAGGACCAGACGGTCCCCGGTCCCCGCGGCCGGGTGCCCCGCGACTGGGCCCAGCTGCTCGGCCAGCGCAATGGATGAGCAATCGGTCGACCCGCGTAGGGATTGACGGTCATGCCGCGGATATTCCTGGAACCGTGGCAACGCTAGAACTAACCAGCGGTGGGCCAGCGGATTTCACCGAAGGCGAGGTTTAATTCAAGCCGATGGTCTAGTCTCGCGCTCGCGAGTACTCTTACCCCAACGCCGTGCGTTAAGAAGGAGCGGCGGTGGCAGCGGCGACGATTTTGATTGTCCGTCTGGCCGAGTGGTACATGCTCGGCCGGCTGATGCGTTGCTGCTTCGTCGCTGTTCACGCACCTCAAAAGGGAATGTTCCGACGGAACGTCCTTGATTCCAACGCTTTTCGCACTGAACGACGACATTGGGTGCTATCCGGAATCGAGGTGACATGATGGCCGAGACCGTTATTCAACATGTCTTGCGGCGGCTCAACGAGATTGGCGTCGACGACATCTTCGGCGTCGCAGGGGATTACGCGTTTCCCGTCAACGACGCAATCGTCGAACATCCGTCGATCGAGTGGATCGGATGCTGCAACGAGCTCAACGCGGCCTACGCGGCCGATGGGTATGCCCGGGTTCGGGGTGTCGGCGCGGTGTGCACCACCTACGGGGTCGGTGAATTGGCCGCGATGAGCGCCATCGCGGGTTGCTATGCCGAACAGCTTGCGGTATTCCACTTGGTCGGCGCGCCCAACCTGCCCACCCAGGAGGGGCGGGCTCTGGTGCACCACACGCTGGGCAACGGTGAATTCGACCTGTTCCACAAGATGGCCGAGCCCATCGTATGCGCCAGCGCGATCGCGACACCGCAGAATACCGCCTCCGAGATGGAGCGGCTGATCGCCGCGGCCCTCTATCACCGCCGACCCGTCTACCTGGCGATCCCCAGCGACGTGGCTGACATGGCCGTTCTGGACGTGGCGCCGGCGGTGAGCGCGCCGACCAGCGATCTGCCGTCGCTGGCAGCGGCAGTCGACGCCGTGGCGGCCGCGTTGACCGACTCGGGACAGGCATGTGTGCTGCCCGGTGTGTTGCTGAGGCGGCTCGGGTTAGGGATGGCTGCGGAGAAGTTCGTCGAGGCTTGGGATCTGCCCTTCGCGACGATGTTCGCCGACAAGTCGGTGCTGGGGGAGAACCATCCCAACTACGTCGGCATGTACGTGGGCCGGTTGGCGGGGGAACCCGTGCGTGCGTTCGTCGAATCGTGCGATGCGGTGGTGCTGATCGGCGCCATGCTGACCGACGGCAACACCGCCGGACACACCGTCCGTCTGGCCCCGGACAAGACGATCAAGATCGACCACCACCGCACCACCGTCGGCTCCGCCGTGTACCGCAATGTAGAGATGGCAGACATTCTCACTGAGCTGTCGGAGCGTGCCACCAAACGGGCGCAACGCCCGGCCACCAAACCGGAGACGCTGGGGCCGATCGTGGGCGGTGGTGAGGATCCGATTACGGCCGACACGCTTTACCCGCGATGGGCGAACTTCTTTGCGCCCAATGATGTGATCATGACCGACACCGGAACCTCGTCACTGGGCTTGGCGTTCGCCCACCTGCCCGAGGGCGCAGAGTTCCACAACCAAACCCTGTGGGCCTCAATCGGATGGGCAACGCCCGCGGCTTTCGGCGCGGCGATCGGTGCTCGCGATCGCCGCATAATCCTGATCACCGGTGAGGGTTCGCACCAGATGACCGCTCAGGAGATCAGCCAGTTCGGGCGCCACGGGCTGCACCCGATCATCTTCGTGCTCAACAACTCCGGCTACCTCAGCGAGCGAATGTTGTGCAAGGACATGGCCCTGGCGTACAACGACATCGCTGTGTGGAACTATGCGGAACTGCCGCACGCGCTCGGCTGTCAGGGGTGGTTCACCGCCCATGTGAGCAGTTGCGGGATGCTTGACGACGCGCTCAAGACGGCCGAGCAAGCCGGTGTTGCCACTTACATCGAAGTGGTCACGGCCGCCGACGAGGCACCACCGATGTACAAGAAGCTGCACGAGAACGTCGCCTCGTTCTACAACGTCCACTAGGTCGATCCAGCGTCCTTGGCCTGCATGCGAAGATCGATGCACATGCCGACCAAGGGAGTTCGAAATGTCACGTTCACCGGATGAGCTGGTAACACAATTCTGTGCGCTGTGGTCGAAAGCCGACGCCGCCACGATCGCCGAAAACATGACGGAAGACGCTGTCTACCACAATATCCCGATGGAGCCGGTGCAGGGCCGTGAGGCGATCCGCGCGTTCATCGAAGGTTTCCTCGCGACCATCGACGGCATCGACTTCGTCGTGCACCGGCAGGTCAGCGACGGGGGCCTGGTCTTCAATGAACGGACGGACATCATCCGCACCAAGAACGGCCAGTCCATCGAGCTCCCGGTCACCGGTGTGTTCGAAGTAGTGGACGACAAGGTCGCCGCCTGGCGGGACTACTTCGACATGACCAAGATGGTGCAGGCCTTCGGCTAGGCGGCTAGTGTCGCGGGCTGTTGGGGGCGCGCGCATAGCCGGTTTTCCAGGTAGATTGTGAGCTGGCGCACAACGGGCAGCGGGTGTTGTCCGGAATGCCGGAGCAAGGCCCGACACGGTCCGCTTCGCGTTTGGCTGCCCTATCCGCGTGTCAGGCGCTGGGTCAGAACACGAGCGTTCGGCGCACGCACCGACAAGGGATGCGCCTCCAAGGAGGTTTCACAACCGTGCCGATTGTCACCCACCATCTGGCTGCTGGGCAGTACACCGACGAGCAGGTGCAGCATTTGGCGACTGCAAACGCCCCGGCCACTGCCGAGATACTGGAGCGCCCGATGGATCGAATCAGGGGTTTCGTGCGCCTGTACCGCCCCCAAATGTACTTGGTGGCAAGCGAAACCGTGGCCCACGCCACGCTGGCTGCTCCGTACCTCGGGCCTCCACGGGAGCTAGTTCGTAGTGGGGCAATCGAGATTGAGCCCAACGACTGGGCCATCGGTGGTGCGCCCGCCAGCGTCTGCCGCCGTGATGACGTGCCCGCCCGCCCGGCGGCCCACCGGTGAGCCCGAGCGCGCAGGCCGTTGTCGTCGGAGCCACCGGCGAGGTCGGCGCCGCCATCGTCGCGCGGCTGCGCAAGGCCGCTGTGCCCGTGGTCGCCGTGGCACGCGATCGTGAACGCCTCGAGCAGTTGAGCGCAACCGACGACGGGATCACTGTATGCGTCGCGGACATCGGTGATGACTCGTCAGGTCAGGCGATCGCCGCCGCAGTGTCCGGACCCGTCCGGATGGTGGTCCAGACAGCGGCCGTACCGCCAGCCGGACCGCTGGCCACGATCGCCCCAGATGCCCTTGGCAGGGCGGTGTCGTTGAAGCTCGGCGGACTGCTGCGTCTCATCCGCGCTGTTGAGGACCGGTTTGTCGAGCGCGCCCGGATTGTCGTTATCGGCGGCCTTTTCGGTTCAGAACCGACGCCAGAAACCTGCGCGGCCGGTGTCACCAACGCTGCATTGGCCAACCTCGTTCGCCAACTCTCCGATGCGTACGGACCAAAGGGAGTGACCGTGCACATGATCGCTCCGGGTGCCTTGGAAACCGAGCGCCTCCGTCGGTTCGCCGGCACGGCAGCCCAGGCGCGTGGCATCAGCGTCGAGACCGTCCTCGATGAATACCGATCCCAGACATCGCTGGGGCGGCTGACCACGCCCGACCAGATCAGCTGGGCAGTAACTCAATTGCTGGCCCCCGAAGCCGACGCACTGCATGGCGCAACAATCGACTTGGACAGCGGCTCCCGCCGGGGACTCTTCTAGCCAGTTCCATTTGGACCGGCCAAAGGCGGGACGGCCCGCAGGTACCGCCGCGACCGAAGTCATCAGATCGGGGAAGGAGTGTTGGCCATGCAGACCATCGACCTGGCCTACGTCGAGCGGGGTGTCCACGAGGAACTGGTTGCCCAAGTCGCCGACCAGGAGGGCTATTACGAGGATGAGGGTGTCCACGTCGCCATCCACAACGGGATTGGCTGGGACCCAGAGCGTCTGCGCCGCGGCGCATCGATTGGTCTGGGCCGGGCTCTGTTACACCGACTGACAGGCGGCATCGGCTGGAAAGTGCTCAGCGTCAACACCCATCGTCCGCTGTTCTGGTTTCTCGGCAACGCCGATGTGACATCGATGGCTGATCTGCGCGGGCGCCGCGTGGCGGTCCACCCCGGCCAAACCGCACCAGGTTGGTTCACCCGGATCGTCCTGCGTGAACACGGCCTGGACCCCGACCACGACCTGGAATGTGTAGTGCGGCTACCGGTTAACTACCAGATGGACCTGCGGCGCCTTCGGGACGGCTCGATCGACGCCGCCTGTGTCGGCACCACGTTCTCCCCCGAACAAGTTGCCGAGGAAGAAGGGTTCCACGTGCTGGCCTGGGTTGGCGATCACATCCAGATTCCCACCGTGGGCGTCGCGGTGGACCCTGTTCATATTCCGCTGGACAGCCCCGCATTGCAGGCGCTCGTGCGGGCCAACAATCGGGCCCTGCAGACGATCGCCGAACAACCCAGCCTGGCCGTCGACTACATCGCCTCGTTCCTCGACCGGCTCACGCGTGATGAAGTGCAACAGTATTACGAACGCTACATTGGCCCGTTCTTCACCCCAGACGGCCAGGTGGACCTCGACGTCGCGCAGCACGGGATCGACGCGGTCGCGGCCGAACTTGGCCTCGCCTCAATAGCCGCCGATGAGATCTATCAGCCGCCCCAGTGAGCCGTGGCACAGAACCAGTCGAGGAGACCGCGGCGTAGCCCCGCACTCACCGCGTGACCGGCCTCGTCCAGTGAACCCTAGTCCAGTGAACGGAAAGGACAAACGGTGAGCGTTAGTGAAATCGCCCGGCTCAAGGTGAAGAGCGCCCAGCGTGCAACCTTCGTTAAGGAAGCCCATTCGTACGCGAAGATCCTCGCTAGCGATCGCGGCTGCCACCACGTCGAAATGCTCCAGGGTGTCGAGGATCCTGATAGCTTCGTATTCGTCATCACCTGGGATAGCCGCGAGGCCCATAAGACTTTTCAGGGAAGCGACCTCGGCAGGCAGGCTATCTCGACGATCGTCAGCTATCTGGTCGAACCGCCTACGACTTCTCACTACCAATCCCTGGGGCTTCCCGGATAGCTTCAGCGCGCGGCGCATGGCACTTCTGGGAAACTGAGGCTGACGACCTCGGTCACCACCACTTCCGGCTCGTGGCTCAACCTGGTGGAAGTGTTCTTCGGCATCATCACCCGCCAAGCCATCCGGCGCGGATCATTCTGCAACGTAAAGGAGCTCATCACAGCCATCGGCAGATTCATCGACAGCTGAAATGAACGCTGCCGTCCCTTCACGTGGACCAAAACCGCAGACGAAATCCTGCCGCACGCCCAACGTCAACGAACTTCAGACGCGCGACACTAGAATCCGGAGTCCCCGCCGCCGCCGGAGTCGAATCCACCGCCACCGAAATCGGAGCCACCGCCGAAGTCGAACCCGCCGCCACCGGAATCGGACCCGCCGAACCCGCCGAAGTCGAATCCGCCACCGCCGGAGTCATAGCCGCCGCCGGAGTCGCCGCCGAATCCCGTGTCGCCGCCACCCGAATCCTGGCCACCGAACCCGACGTCACCCTGCGGGCTGTCCCAACCGGTGTTCTGACCGGAGTCGTAGTTGGAGTCCGCCATCGCCGAGTCCCGTCCGGCTTCGTACCCGCCTTCGAAGCCGCGGTCGTAGCTGCCGCCCCAATGGTCGTCGAGTAGCGCATCCATCAGCAGGACGTCGGTGATGGCCCATCCCCAGCCCGGACCCCAGAACGCATACGGGTAGTAGCCCGGGTAGAAGAACATCCCGTTGTAGTAGCCACCGCCGTAGTAGTGGGGATAGCCCGCCTGCGGGGTGGTGCTGTAGTTGTTGTTGTTGATCGTCACGGACTCGCCGGTAGCGGGGTTTCGTGTCTGCACCGAGGCCTGCTTGCGGTCGGCCTCCGGCACGGATGTCACGGCCGAAACATTGGCCGTCGGGTTGATCTTCTGGTTGGCCCTGGCCACGGTGGACTGCACGACCTTCAGGTGCGCGCGCGCCGCGCCGAAGTCTCCTGCTTCGTAGGCCTTTCGGGCGTCGTGCAGGCTGGAGTTGGCCTTCATGGACTCGGCGCTGACGTCGACATCGCTGTTGGTCATCACGGCGTTGTCGATGTCGCTGACACCGGCAGTGGCGGCGATCATCTCCTGCTTGACCTGGTCTCGCGCCCATGCGTCGTTGCGGCGCTTGCGGTTTCGGTTGACCGCGAACCAGAGCAAGCCGGTCACCGCCAGCACGACGCCGACGATGATCAGCATCGTCCACAGCCAGGCGAAGCTGTCGTGCTTCTGGTGCACCACCGGCGATGTCCTGGTCGCGCCGCCGCCGGCGGTTGCGTTAACACCGCTGAGCCTGTTGATGAATTCGCTCGTGGCGCCGTACGGGTCATTGCGGTGATCCCTGGCCGACTGGCGCATCAGGGGGTCGACGCTGTCCGCGATCGCCTGCGGCACGTTGTAGGCCCGCACGTGGTAGCCGCGAGAGTCGATGACCAGGATGACCCCACTGAAGTCGGGTTTGCGGCTCAGAATGACGTTGTGGATGTCGTCCGCCGTGGTCACGCCGGTCTGTCCGGGTGCGACGGCCGCCACCCAGACCGGGGGAGTGGAACTCCACGACCACGGGCCGGACAGGATCTGCTGGTTCAGCCTGTCCGGGTTCTGCAGCGGCGGTGTCGCCGACGGATCGGCCACCACGTGCGTCTGGGCGTTGAACTTGTCGACCACCTGCTCTGTGTAGCCATCGGCCGACGCGGAAGGCGCGAACAGTAGCGCCAGCACCACGGTCAACGGGACCAGACTGAGCATCCGGAATCGTAGTGTCACTTTTCTCCTGCCAAGAGTCGTCATGTCGATCCTTGCCGTGGACGGCCGAAACGTCCACTGTCGGCCTCGACGGGGCCGTAGCCTTTGAACGTCCTCGGCGCTGAAGGAGACAGCAATGAGCAGCATCTACCAAAGCCCATTCCGGGCTGATCTGCTGCAGGGAAAGGTGGCACTTGTCACCGGTGGCGCCACCGGCTTGGGTCTCGAGGTTGCCCGCGTGCTGGGCAGTCACGGCGCTCGTGTCGCCATCTGCAGCCGCAAGGAGGCCAACCTCCAGGCGGCGGTTGCGACTTTGCGGGCCGACGGGATCGAAGCCGTCTACGGCGTCTGCGATGTCCGGCATTACGAGGAGGTGACCGTGGTTGTCGAGGACGTGCTGGACATGTTCGGCGGCCTCGACGTGGTCGTCAATAACGCCGCTGGGAACTTCCCCGTTCCGATCGACGGGCTGAGCCCCAACGGATTCAAGTCCGTGGTCGACATCGACCTGCTGGGGACATTCAATGTGTCGAAGGCGGCATACGAGCTGTGGCTGCGCGATCACGGCGGTTCGGTAGTCAACATCAGCGCGGCGATTCAATATCGCGGGATGGCTCTGCAAGCGCACGTCGTTTCGGCCAAGGCCGGTGTCGACGCGCTGACCCGCGCCTCGGCGATCGAGTGGGGACCTCAGGGTGTGCGGGTCAATGTCGTTGCGCCAGGAGCGATGTCAGGAACCGAGGGCGTCAGGAGGATCGCCGGCGACGACCAGCACCGCGCCATTCAGAATCCGCTCGGGCGCCCGGGCTCGACCACCGAGGTTGCGGAGGCAGTGTTGTTCCTCGCCAGCGACGCAGCGTCTTACGTGACGGGAGCGATCCTGGTCGTCGACGGTGGGGGCTGGCTGACGGCCAGCGGGGTGCCGGATCTGCCGGGGTATCAGTAATTCCTCGATTGAGACGCGATCCGGTCTCGATTAGGTATTTTGTGCCGATCCGCACTAGTCTTGCGCGCGGCTCATTGTCGACTCAGGAAAGACCAATGACTCTTCAGCCCACCCTGCGACGCGCGCAAGCGTTGCGCAGTGGCCGTATCCACAATCGCGTTCGTGTGAACTTCCCAACCGTTGGTCAGTGCTTCGACATCGAGGTCAGCCGCGAGACCGACGGCTGGCTCATTCGGATCCCCGAGATCGGCGGGATCGCCCACGCCGGCCGCCGGACGGCCGTCGAGGCGGTGGCGCGGGAATGCATCGCCGCACGCACCGGCATCCCGATCGGTTACGTCAGCATCTTCGTCGCAAAAGAAACCCGCTAACGCCGCATAACGGGTCCGGTCATCCGCGGACGTCGTACTCGACGCGCAACGCGTTGAGTCCTCGGATGATTCGGCGACTCCTGCTCGAGCAGCTGCGGGCCGCCGCGGGGCTCACATCTTGACGGTCAGCGGCCAGACGCTCCAGATGTCGTCGCAGTACTGCGCGATGGCACGGTCCGACGAGAACTTGCCGCTGCGTGCGGTGTTCAGGATGGACATCCTGGTCCACGCGTCCCGGTCCTGCCACGCCGCGCTCACCTGGTCCTGGCACTGCACGTAGGACGCGTAGTCGGCGCAGACGAGGAAGGGGTCGTCGTAGCGCAGGTTGTCCACCAGCGGCTTGAACACCTCGGTGTCGCCTTGCGAGAACGTGCCGTTGGCAATCAGATCCAGCACCGCGCGCAGTTCCTCATTGCCGGCTTGGGGGCCGTCGATGTACTCGCCGGGGTGGTAGCCCCTGGCCTTGAGCGCCTCGACCTCCTCCACGGTGAGACCGAACAGGAAGAAGTTTTCCGGTCCGGCCTCCTCACGCATCTCGACGTTGGCTCCGTCGAGCGTGCCGATGGTCAGCGCGCCGTTGATCATGAACTTCATGTTCCCGGTGCCCGACGCTTCCTTGCCCGCGGTGGAGATCTGTTCGGACAGGTCGGCGGCCGGGTAGATCAGGTGGGCGTTCTTCACGCTGAAGTTCGGCACGAAGGCCACCTTCAGGAACTTGTTCACCGCCGGGTCGGCGTTGACCGTCTCCCCAACGGCGTTGATCAGCTTGATGATTCGCTTGGCCATGAAGTAGCCCGGCGCGGCCTTGCCGCCGAAGATGAAGGCGCGCGGCGGAATCGACATCCCGGGGTTCTGCTTGAGGCGGTGGTAGAGCGCGACGATGTGCAAGACGTTGAGGTGCTGCCGCTTGTACTCGTGGATCCGCTTGACCTGGACGTCGAACATCCAGTCCGGGTTCAGCTCGACGCCGGTCGCCGAGCGCAGGAACTTGGCCAGGCGTGACTTGTTGCCGCGCTTGACGTCCCGCCACTGCTGACGGAAGGAGTGCTCGTCGACGAACCGCTCCAGCCCGCGCAGGCGCTGCATGTCGGTCAGCCAGCCCTCACCGACGGTGCGGTCCAGCAGTTCCCGCAGCCCGGGGTTGGCCAGCGCGAGGAAGCGGCGCGGCGTCACGCCGTTCGTCTTATTGCTGAAGCGCTCAGGCCACAGCTCGAAAAAGTCTTTGAGCACACTCTCTTTCAGCAACTCCGAGTGCAGGGCGGCGACACCGTTGATGGCGTGGCTGCCGACCGTCGCCAGGTGCGCCATCCGGACCTTCTTGCCGCCGTCTTCGCCGATGAGTGACATCCGGCGGACGCGGTCCTCGTCGCCGGGGAACGCGTCGCGCACCTCGTCGAGGAACCGGCGGTTGATCTCGTAGATGATCTCGAGGTGACGCGGCAGCGACTCCGAGAACATCTCCAGCGGCCAGGTCTCCAACGCCTCGGGGAGCAGGGTGTGGTTGGTGTAGCCGAACGTCGCGACCGTGATGTCCCACGCCTCGTCCCAGTCCAGATCGCGTTCGTCGAGCAGCAGCCGCATCAGCTCGGCGACCGCGATCGACGGATGAGTGTCGTTGAGCTGCAAGGCGAACCGCTGGGGAAGTTCCCGGACACCGGCGTCGGCGAGGTCGTCCATGATGTGCAGCACGTGCTGCAGCGAGCAGGACACGAAGAAGTACTGCTGCAGCAGACGCAGCCGCTTGCCTGCCTCGGGCTCGACGTTGGGGTAGAGCACCTTGGTCACCGTTTC
>NZ_JAFAUS010000496.1 GCF_019243155.1 Mycobacterium sp. | reverse complement strand
GCCACGATCGCCACGATCGCCGCGGGCGAGCGCGACACCAGCAGGGCCACACACTGGCCCGCGCCCACCCCCCGGGCGGCCAGCAGCTGGGCTAACCGGTTGGCCGCGGCATCCAACTGCCGGTAGGTCATCGACTCACCGCCCGCGACGCTGACCGCCACCGCCTCCGGTGTCTGCTCGACCTGTTCGGCGAACAACCCCGGAATCGACACCACCGCACCCGACCCGGCCGACCCCGCCTGATTGCCCAACTGCGCCAACCGCACCCGCTCACCCGCATCAAGCACATCAATCGACGACAACAAACGACCAGCATCCGCGGCCATCGCCACCAACACCCGTTCGAGTCGCTTGGCGAGCTCGCGGACATCGGAGTTCGAAAAGAACTGTCCCGGCCCCACCGTGCCGAGGAAAAGCCGATCATCGTCTCTGAAAAAGACCAGGCCAAACTCGACGGGGCCGGCGTGGGTCAGGGTTCCCGATACCGGGGCCCCGGCGAGATCCGACATGTGTGTAGCCGGAATGAAATTGACGACGAAGCGATTCGACGCCTGCCCGGAACCGCGAAGGCGCGCTTTGTAATCGATGGTGTGCACCGGGAACCGCTGATGTTGCAGCGCGCCGCGCATTTGCGTGTCGACCTTTTCACAAAACGCGTCGAGCGCGGACTCCGGCGAGGTTTTCAGCGTCAGCGGCACGAATCCGGAAATCATTCCGGCCACCATCAGCGTCTCTGGGCGCACCCGCCTGCTCACGGGGAAATCGAGCACCACCTCCGAACTCTCGGTGTCGAACGCGCGCACCAGAAGCGCGCACGCCGCGGTGATCACCGAGGAGCGACGGATCCCCAATCCCTTTGAGAGCGCTTGGATTCCGGCGACGGCCGACGGATCCAATTGGATGGGTTCAGACGGCCCGTCGAGGTCACGGTCGTCCACGACGTCGGGCGCCAACCGACGACGCGGTTCGCTTTCCGGCGGCAGGTTCTTGGCCCAATACGCCTGATCGTCGAGATAATCGGTGGAGGCTTCGTACTCTGATTCGCAATCGATCAGACCACGCAGCGATCCAAAAAAGGCAGGCGGAATCGACTCGCCGGACGCAATTGCGTTGTAAATAGCCGCGATCCGGTGACAAACCAGAGTGATACCGATTCCGTCCACCACTATGTGGTGGCAGCACGCGAAGAAATAAAACTCATCGGTACGTGTCTGCATTAACGAAAACTTGAACAGCGGGCCGGCAAGCGGCATCAGCGTGCGTTGGATCGATGATGCGAGCCGATAGGCGTCCAGTGCGGGATCCTGCGAGTCCGTCAAGTCGTATTGAGCAAGCTCGACGTCCGGGTAATCGAGCGGCTTTTGGAGAACCTCGCCGTCAACCTCGAAGAACCCGGACCTGAGCGGTTCCGCCTCGCGCACCGCCTGGACTATCGACCGCCGAAGCAGACCGGGATCGATCGCGCCCCCGACTCGGATGAGCTCGCCCAGCTGCCACTTCGCACCGAAACTTCCCGTTTTTTGCGCAAGCCAGATGTCTCGCTGGCCCCGCGTCAGCGGAAGGGCTCGGTCGTCGAGTTCCATCCGACTCCCCCACCTGCAAAGTGTCTATTTATCAGTAGCCTGGACTGCCACCCACCTCTTGCCCAGACTCAATGGCTAGTGAAACCATTCCGAACCATACCGGAGGCCACCACGCTCGGCCCGGGTATCGGCAAAGTCCCTGATGCGCCTCCTTGTCCAACTCAGTAACGTAAGCGCACACTCATGGGTTCAGTCAATCGCAGCTTCGTCTCACCTGCTCCGTCGCGATATATCAGCTTGTCGAGTGCAGCTAACGGGTTGCGCTGGCCTGGAGGCGCAGATGAACTTTTCGGTGATTTTTAGTGACGCGAGCGAACATCGACGTGCCCTCAACGACATAAATCAGCAAATGCCAACGGTGTCATCTGCAACGCTGGACGTCATGCACGCTGGTATTCCGGCTCGAAAGGACCAAAGAGGTGTGCGGCGAGCCGAAAATGCGGGAGGAATGGGTGAGGCGGAAACAATTGCAGAGCGGATTGCAATGTCCAATACGTCGACGACGGTATGCCACTTACGGCTCTGTGCGGGGGCGGCGCCTCGGTTCGCAGCCGAGAAAACTCGATGCGGGGTGACTTACCCTTCGGGGCATGGAGTCCTCGGCGCGCACCGGTGTCACCCCCGCCATCCGGGTCGGCGGTCTGACCAAACGGTTCGGCCGTGTCACGGCCGTCGAGGACCTGAGCATGAGCGTCGCGCCCGCCGAGGTGTTCGGGTTCCTGGGTCCTAATGGTGCCGGCAAGTCGACGACGATCCGGCTGCTGTTGGGATTGATTCGTCCTACCGCGGGCACTGCGGAGATATTCGGCTGTCCCGCGGATGACGTCCGTCGCTCTCACCGTCACATCGCGTACGTGCCCGCCGATGTTGCGCTGTGGCCGCGACTGACGGGCGCGGAAATCCTTGAGCTGCTTGGCAGCGTCGGTCCCGGTGTCGACGCGGCCTACCGTGACGAGTTGGTCGACCGATTCAAACTCGAGCCCGACAAGCCGGCCAAGACCTATTCGACGGGCAACCGGCAGAAGGTGGCACTCGTCGCTGCGTTCGCAACACGGGCCCCGCTGCTGGTGCTCGACGAGCCGACAAGCGGCGTAGATCCCTTGATGGAGAGGGAGTTTCGCCGCTGTGTCGCGGAAGCGCGCGAGCGGGGCCAGACGGTGTTCCTCAGCTCGCATCAGCTCGACGAGGTGGAGGCCGTGTGTGACCGGGTGGCGATTCTGCGTGCCGGACGGCTCGTCGAAGTCGACAGCATCGCTGATCTGCGCCGGTTGCGTCGAACCGTGGTCGAGGTGTCCTATCGCGGCGTGCAACCTTCCCTCGCCGATATTGCGTCGGTGTCGGGTATCGAACAGCTGGATGGTGAACGGTTGCGGTTCAACCTAACTGGACCGCCCGAGGGCGCGCTTCGAGCGCTCGCCTCGGCCGACATCACCGCGCTCGCAATGCACGAACCGACTCTCGAGGAGATCTTTCTCGACTACTACGGACAAGCCGCGCGATGACGACCGCCACACCGGTGGCCGGGCCGCAGCCCCCGCCGGGCCGCGCCGTGGGTCGGCTGGCCGTGCGCCAACTCCGCCCCGGTGCGGTGCTGGTCGCCTTGGTTTGCGGAGTCATGTCGGCGTTGGTCGCCTTCCAGTACCAGCCGATCGGCGCCCTGCTGAATCAATCGGATTTACGTGTACTCGCGCAGAATCCAGCCATAAGGATCTTGTCGGGGCCGCCGGTCGCACTCGACAATCCCGGCGGTTTTACCGTGTGGCGCACCGGCATACCCGTGTCGGTGCTCGCGAGCGGATGGATACTCCTTGCCGCCACCCGTATCACGCGCGGTGAGGAGGACGGCCGGCGCTGGGACCTGCTCCTCGCGGGCCGGCTGCGAATGGCCGATGTCGTTGTCCGGTGTCTGGCCGCTCTTGTTGGATCCGCGACGCTGATCGGCGTGGCGGTCGCAACGGGCCTTCTGGTCGCCCGCACCGAACCGACCGGGGCGGTGCTCTATGCAGCCGGAATAGCTTGTGTTGCCTTGACTTTCGCAACGGTCGGCCTGCTCGCCGCGCAAGTCATGCCGAGCCGATCCGGTGCCACGGGACTTGCGGTCGCGGCTCTGGGCGTCGGCTTGATACTGCGCATGATCTCCGACGGCTCGCATCGACTGGCGTGGTCGGCTTGGGTGACGCCGTTCGGGGTTGCTGCCCGCTTGGCGCCGTACGCCGAAAACCGTGTCCTCCCGCTGATCGTGTTGGGCGCGTTTCCGATCGTGCTGGCCGGTGCCGCCGTCTCCGCGGCACGCCACCGCGACGTGGGCGACGGACTGGTGGCGCTGTCGGTCACCCGCCCGCCGCGTGCTCGTTTATTGCGGTCGGTGGGCGGGTTCGCCCTTCGCCGCACCGCGCGGACCACGCTCGGGTGGGCGACGGGCATCGCCGCATACTTCTTCCTGGTAGGTGTGTTGCTCTCGTCGATTCTCGAGTTGTTCCAGACGAACCCGCGTCTCGCCAAACTCGCCGCGCCCGCCGGGACGGGCGGCCACGATCTGGTGAATGCCGGGGCTGCGGTTCTGTTCGGTGTGCTCGCGGTGCCCACCGGGCTGTACGCCGCGATACGTCTCGCCGCGATGGTGTCCGACGAGAAGTCCGGCCGATTGACATTGCTTTTCGCCCAACCTATTTCGCGCGTGCGTCTGGTGACCACCGAGGTCGCGATCACGGTGGGCGGTGTTATCGCCCTGCATTGCTCGGCCGCGGTCGCGATTTGGGGCGGCGCTGAAATCGCGGGCGCCCCATTGCAGTTGAGCGATTCACTCGCGGGGGCGCTGAATTCCGTTCCCCTGGCGTTGCTCGCGGCCGGGGCGGCTGCGGTGGGCGTCGGGTGGCTTCCGTCGGCTACCGTCGCGATCGGTGCACTGCCGGTAATTGGCGGGTTCCTGCTGAACGTGGTCATGAAGACCGCGAAAGCCCCGGGATGGGTTATGGACCTGTCGCCGTGGACGCACCTTGCCGCGGTGCCCGGCGCGCCGCCCAATTGGGCGGCCGCCATCATTTTCTTGCTCCTCGGCGCGATGCTGACAGCGCTCGGAGTGTATGGATACGCCCGGCGCGATTTGGCGACGTGACTAGAGAACGTTCAGCCGCCCTGAAATGAGCGACCTATTACTGCGCTTTTCTCCATTCGGGAAAAAAGCAATTCCATCCGGCCCTCCGGCTATTCGTCGGACAGAGCGCAACGGCGGACGTGGCAAAGTCTCCGTCATTGTCGGGGGGGCCATGCTCGCGGGCGGCCGGCGACGGGTTCTGCGCGGGCGTGGAAGCACCTTCATGGAGCGGCACCGGCGCCGCGGGTGCACCGTCGGTGGGCCTCAGCACCGGGCAAACTGCAGTGGTGCACTCGGCACCGGGCAGCCAGACTGGAACTGGCCTACGATGTTGCGGACGGAGCAAACGCTATCGGGGAAGATGGCTTGAAGTTCCGCCTCGCGAGGGAGGGAAAACTTAAATGGGACTCATACCCGGCTTCTCTGAGATGAAAGAGTCCGTCGAGGAAGCTATCGATCTCCTCAGGCGCGCGGTCGCGGGACTGGAAAAGCTTGCGGCAGAAACGGAACGGGCTAATGACCTGTATGCCGAAGTGAACCAGGACGCGCTGGCGCACGTTGAGAACGTGTCCAAGCTGTCCGGTTGAGCAAGCGCAAGTAAACTACGGGGAAACTCTGTGCCGGGCAACCAATCGGCTCCCTCCGGCAACAGTGGTCCCACCTAGCGCGGTGTTCACACGCTCGCGCAAATCCCCTCTAAGTGCGCTCACGTGGCAACTTTCAAATTGACGTGAGGGTCAACGGCTTCGGGGCCGTCGAGATTGGGTATCCCGCCATTGGTTGATGCCGCGTCGCGGGCGATCGTGCAGGCGCAGCCAGAAGTCCTTCACGCAATCTCGGAAGACCGTTTGTGCAAACTTGCCGAGCCGTTCATATTGGTTACCAAACCGGAGGGAGGGGAGTGAGCGAACTCGAGAACCTCGACTTCTTCACCGACAAGTCTCTGGTCGAGGACCCCTACGATTACTACGACGCGATCCGTCGTTGTCCCATCCGGCGCGAGCCGGCGCACGGCGTCGTGATGGTGTCGGGCTACGACGAGGCCGTTGCGGTGCAACGCGGCGGCGCCGAGGAGACCTTGTCGGTATGCAACATCGTCAGCGGTCCGTGGTCGGGGATACCGACCGAACCGGGCAGCGACGACATCACGGATCTGATCGAGCGGCACCGCGACAGGATCACGTTCGGCGAATACTTCATCACGTTCGATCCGCCTAAGCACACCGCGCATCGCTCGCTGCTGAGCCGGTTGTTCACGCCGAAGCAGCTCAGAAACAATGAGGAATTCCTGTGGCGCCTTGCCGATGAGCAGCTCAGCGGCTTCGTTGCCGACGGCAAGTGTGAGATCGTCATCGACTACAACTTTCCGTTCACGCTCGACGCGATCACCGACCTGCTCGGCGTGCCTGAGCCCGACCGGGAAAAATTTCGCCGCGCCGCGATAGCGAGCAGGCTCGAAGGCGAACGCAGCGGTTTCGTCGGCGTCAAAGAGGAGTGGTTCGTCGACTACGTCGAGGAACGGCGGCGCGAGCCGCGCGACGACGTCCTCACCGAGCTTGCGCTGGCGAAGTTTCCCGACGGCACGACACCCGAGGCGATCGACGTTGCCCGCGTCGCCACGTTCATGTTCGCCGCCGGCCACGGCACGACGATCGACCTGCTGAGTCTCGCGATGCTGATGCTGGCGGAGCGAAAAGACCTGCAAGAGCAGCTGCGCGAGGACAACTCGAAGATCCCCGCCTTCATCGAGGAGATGCTGCGCTTCGAAAGCCCGATCAAATCGAACTTCCGTATGGCGCGGCGCAGCACCAGGATCGGGGACGTCGATGTGCCGGCCGGCACCAGCCTGCTCGTGATGAACGGTGCGGCAAACCGCGATCCACGAAGGTTCGACGAGCCCAACGAATTCCGCCTGGATCGACCGAACATATTGCAGCACATCGCGTTCGGCCGCGGCATTCACACCTGTCCGGGCGCCCCGATCGCCCGCGCCGAAGTTCGGGTGAGCCTCGAGCGAATCCTCAACCGAATGGCCGACATTCGGCTTTCAGAGGCGCACCACGGTCCGGCGGGCACTCGTCGGCTCCAGTGGGACCGCACGTTTTTGTTCAGGCGCCTCAAGGAATTACACCTCGAGTTCACCCCGGTTTAGCCCGGCTCAGCGCGCCTGACCCTGGCTGCCCAAAAAGCCCGCGACGCCGCGAACCAGCGCGTCGGCGTATTTCTGCCGGCCCTCGGCCGACTCCAAAAGCGCCGAGTCCGCCGGGTTCTTCATGTTGCCGCACTCGACCAGGATCGACGGGTACTGCGCCAGGTTCAGACCGGTGAGGTCCGAGCGCCCGTACAGACCGTTCTGACCGATGTAGTTGGCCGGCGGGATGCCGGAGGCCTGCAACTGATCGCGCATGATCCGCGCGTACTGCACCGACGGTCCGGCCTGTACCTGGTTGAGCGGCGGGGCCGAGTAGTTGACGTGGAAGCCGCGGCCGGACGGCGGGCCGCCGTCGGCGTGGATGCTCAGGATCGCGTTGGGGCGCAACGAGTTAGCCATGTTGGCGCGCTCGTCGACACACGGTCCCAGCCCGGTGTCGTTGCCGCGCGACAAGGCCGTCCGGACGCCAAGGGCGTTCAGCTGGGCGCGAACCCGCAACGCGGTGTCCCAGGTGAACGTGTGCTCCATGTAGCCGGAGTTGGTCGCCGTCCCGCTGGTCTGGCAGTCCTTGGTGCCGCCGCGGCCGGTGGTCACCTGGCGGCCGATCGAGGCGTCGTTGGCGCCGTTGTGCCCGGGATCGATGAATACCACCATGCCCGCGATGTTGGAAGGGGTTGCGGTGGCCGTCGGGATGATGATTGCCGAGGTGGCAACGATCATGCCGATGACCGTTCTGATGCCGACACGTCTGCTCACTCGTAGGTCCACGGCGCCAAGTTAACGTCGCGCGGTCTACGCTTGGTGTTCCGAATCGCCGGACACCCGCAGGCGAAACCAACTCGAGACCAATATGCGAGGGGACTGTCATGCAACCCGGAGGCGATATGTCGCAACTGCTGGCCCAGGCCCAGCAGATGCAGCAAAAGCTACTGGAAGCCCAGCAACAACTCGCGAACGCTGAAGTGCACGGCCAAGCCGGTGGCGGTTTGGTCAAGGTCGTCGTCAAGGGCAGCGGCGAGGTGGTCGGCGTGACGATCGATCCCCAGGTCGTCGATCCCAATGACATCGAGACGTTGCAAGACCTGATCGTCGGCGCCATGGCCGACGCCTCCACGCAGGTCACCCGGATGGCGCAGGAGCGGCTCGGGGCGCTGGCCGGCGGACTGGGTGGCCCGCCGCCGAACCAGCCACCGACGGCACCGCCCGCGCTCTAGACTCTCCCGACCGACATGTTTGAAGGACCCGTCCAGGACCTGATCGACGAACTCGGCAAGCTCCCGGGCATCGGACCCAAGAGCGCCCAGCGCATCGCCTTTCACCTGTTGTCGGTGGAACCGCCGGACATCGACCGCCTGACGGCGGTGCTGGCGAAGGTTCGCGACGGGGTGCGGTTCTGCGCGGTGTGCGGCAACGTCTCCGACGACGAGCGATGCCGGATCTGTGCGGACCCCCGCCGGGACGGATCGCTGGTCTGCGTCGTCGAGGAGCCGAAGGACATCCAGGCCGTCGAGCGCACGCGCGAGTTCCGTGGCCGCTACCACGTGTTGGGCGGCGCGCTCGATCCGCTGTCCGGAGTGGGGCCCGAACAGCTGCGGATTCGCGAGCTGCTGAGCAGGATCGGGGAGCGGGTCGACGACGTCGACATCACCGAGGTGATCATCGCGACCGACCCCAACACCGAGGGCGAGGCGACCGCGACCTACCTGGTTCGGATGCTGCGCGACATCCCCGGCCTGACCGTGACGCGGATCGCGTCCGGGCTGCCGATGGGCGGTGACTTGGAGTTCGCCGACGAGCTCACACTGGGCCGCGCGCTGACCGGCCGCCGGGCGATGGCCTGACGTCCGTCAGGCCTTGCTCAATTGGAATGACCGCGTAAAGGTCTTGCCCGGCTCTCCGCTGCACGCGTCCGGCGAGGCCGTCGTCCGGGCTTCGCCGGCCAGCGTCACGGCGTCGAAGCTGTAGTTGACGGTCACCGGTGCCTCCGAGACCGAAGCGCCGTTACCGCACGGCGCCTGGGCCGTGCCGCTGTGTGTCCATCGTCCATTGGCGAGGTCGAATTCCCAGCTGATGACGAAATTCCCGCCATCTTGCGATGTGGCCAGGGCGCAGTCCGATCCGCACGGGACGAAAAGCCAAACGGTTGACTTGTTGTTGTCCTGGTAGAGCACGTTGTACCGGCCGGTCGGCACTTCCGTGCCGGCGTGCGCCGGTGTCGACGTCGTGCCGAACGCCGCGATCAGCGCGGCGCCGGCAGCCAGTCTCGGACCGATCCGCACGGCTAGCGCGCCGCCAGTCGTTCGCGACGCAGCAACTCCACCTCGGGCAGCTCCAGCGGAGCCAGCTCACCCACCACCTTGCTCAGCAGGAGGTCGGCCAGCTCCGGGTTGCGGGCCAGGCACGGACCGTGCATGTAGGTGGCGACGACGGACCCCTGCACCGCGCCGTCGAAGCCGTCGCCGGCCCGGTTGCCCGCGCCCTTGGCCACGGCACCCAACGGCGAGGCCGCGGGCCCCAATACGGTTCCGCCGCGGTGGTTTTCGAAGCCGGTGAGGCGGTGGGTCAAGCCCAGCAGCGGCTTGGTCACCAGCTCGCCGATGGTGCGTGCTTCCTGCGGCGAGGTGGTCGCGTCGAGCATGCCCACACCGTCGACCCGCTCCCCGGACGACGTCTCATACCAGTGCCCGAGCACCTGGACGGCCGCGCAGATCGCCAGCACGGGCGCGCCCAGCTCCGCCGCGCGCTGCAGACCCGGATACCGGATCAGGTGCCTGGTGGCCAGCCGCTGCGCGTAGTCCTCCGCCCCGCCCAACGTGTAGAGGTCCAGCGACTCGGGCACCGGGTCGGCGAGTGTGATCTCGACGATCTCGGCGGCGATTCCGCGCATCCGAAGACGCTGCCGCAGCACCACGGCGTTGCCGCCGTCCCCATAGGTGCCCATCACGTCGGGCAGCACCATCCCGATCCGTACCGTCGAGTCAGTCATGTCGGGCAAACGCTCGTTGCAGTTGAAGGAACGCGGTGTAGTTGGCGACGACCTCGACGCGCCCGGGCGGGCACGACGCGATAGCGGCCATGGTGTCGTGCACCAACGTGTGCTCGACGCCCGCGTATCCCAGCCGCACCGCCAGGTCGGTGCCGCGTTCGCCGGCGGCCACCACCGCGGTTTCCTCGAAGTGTTCGAAGCGCACATCCCACAGCCACGACAGGTCCTCCCCGTCGGGCACCTGTCCGTTGACGGAGATGACCACCCCGGAAGCGTGCTTGTCGACCATCGACAGCGCCTCCTGCCAGCCGGCCGGGTTCTTGGCCAGCAGGATCCGCGCCTCGTGCGCGCCGATCCGGACGGTCCGGTAGCGGCCGGCGACCTCGTCGACCGCAGAGACGGCCGCGACCGCACGCACTGGGTCGGCGCCGAGGGCGACCGCGGCGGCCACCGCCTGGGCGGCGTTGCCCCGATTCACCGCGCCCGGCAGCGCCAGGTGCATCGGCAGCGCCAGCCCGTCGGGCCCGTGCAGCGTGTCGTCATCGAACCACCACTGCGGGCTGGGCCGCTTGAAGTCGGCGCCGGTGGAATACCAATGGCCGCTGTCGCGGACGATGACCTCGCCGGTGCGCGGACAGCTGACCGAGTCGTTCGCCCAGGAACCACCCGCCGCCACCCACACCGCGTTCGGGCTGTCGTAAGCCGCCGAGGTCATCAGGACGTCGTCGCAATTGGCGACGACGATCGCGTTGGGGTGCTGGGCCAGCCCGGCCCGCAGCGCACGTTCGATGACGTTGATCTCGCCGACTCGGTCCAGCTGGTCGCGCGACAGGTTGAGCAGGACGATGACGCCGGGTTGCACCGCGTCGGCCACGTGTGGCACGTGCATCTCGTCGACTTCCAGGGCCGCCAGCGTCGCCTGACGGTTTGCGGCCAGCGCGGCGACCAGGCCGGCGTCCATGTTGGCGCCCTCGGCGTTGGTGGCCACCGGCCCCAGCGTGCCGAGCGCCGCCGCGGTCATTCGCGTGGTGGTCGACTTGCCGTTGGTTCCGGTGATGACGACCGTGCGCCGCCCGGTCGCGAGCTGACGCAGGACGGAGCGGTCCAGCGTCATCGCGATCAGGCCGCCGATCATCGCCCCGGCTCCGCGTCCGGTGACCCGCGATGCCCAGCGTGCGCTCGTTCCCGCGGCGAGGGCCAGGCGTGCACGGGTGGTAACCACCCGCGCAGTTTATTAGGACGATCGCCAGCGCGGCGTCCTGCGCCGGGCGCAGCGGGTCGGCCTCATGGATTTACAGCGGACGACACGGCGCGCAGTGCTCGTCTGGTGTCGGCCGGTCGTGCCATCCTCAAGCCATGAGCGACACCTGGGGTCGGCCGGCCACCGAGCCGGACGCGGGCTGGGCCGTCATCGACGTGGAGACCTCGGGTTTTCGGCCGGGTCAGGCGCGGGTCATCAGCCTCGCCGTACTCGGACTCGCCGCCGACGGCCGCGTCGAGCAATCCGTCGTCAGCCTGCTCAACCCGGGCGTCGACCCCGGTCCTACCCACGTGCACGGCCTGACCGCCGCAATGCTGGAGGACCAACCTCAGTTCGCCGACATCGTCGGTGACGTGGTCGAGGTGGTGCGCGGCCGCACTCTGGTGGCCCACAACGTCGCGTTCGACTACGCGTTCCTCGCCGCGGAGGCCGAGCTCGCCGGCGCCGAACTGCCCGTCGACAGTGTCATGTGCACGGTCGAGCTGGCCCGCCGCCTCGACCTCGGCATCGACAACCTGCGTCTGGAGACGCTCGCGGCGCACTGGGGCGTGACCCAGGAACGGCCGCACGACGCCTTCGACGACGCCATGGTGTTGACCGGCGTGCTGGCGTCGGCGCTGAATCGCGCACGCGAGCGTGACATCTGGTTGCCCGTGCATCCGGTGACGCGGCGGCGCTGGCCGAACGGCCGGGTCACCCACGACGAGCTGCGGCCGCTGAAAGTGCTGGCTTCCCGGATGCCGTGCCCGTATCTCAACCCGGGGCCCTATGTCGGGGGCAGGCCGCTGGTCCAAGGGATGCGCGTGGCGTTAGCCGCCGAGGTCGCCCGCACCCACGAGGAACTCGTCGAACGCATCCTGCACGCCGGGCTGGCCTACAGCGATGCCGTCGACAAGGAAACGTCGCTGGTCGTCTGCAACGACCCCACCCCCGAGCAGGGGAAGGGCTTCCTGGCTCAAAAATTGGGGGTGCCGGTGATGTCCGACGCGGCGTTCATGGACGGTGTCCGCGCCGTTATCGGCGGCGCCGGCATGGAGGAATTCATCGACGCGACCGAGCTTGACCAGCAATTAGCGCTGTTCTAGGGCCCGCCGCGCCAATGATCGATGCGGTTATGGTCGGGCGTGAATCCGTGCTTGACACCCCATAACACGGCCTGGGTGCGGCTGGTGGCGCCTACCTTTCGGTAAATCGTTCGTATGTAGGACTTCACGGTGTTAGGGCTCAAGTAGGTGAGCCGTGCGACGTCGGCGTTGCTTTTGCCCTGGGTGATCAATGCCAGGATTTCCGCTTCGCGGTCGCTGAGTCCTTCGGAGCGGCCGGGCCAGTCCTGCCCGGGCGCGGCACGTGCGCGGCCACCGGCCTGGCTGATGACCACCTCCCCCGAATGCACCGCTTCCAACGCGGCGACGAGATCGCGTGCGGGCAGGGTTTTCGATAGGTACCCGTCGGCACCGTGCCGGCGCGCGCTCTCGAGGAGGTCGGGATGGAAGTTCCACGTGTACACCACAACTCGATGTGCGTGCGGGTTGGCGACGAGCACACCGATCTCTTCGTGGTCGGATTCGGGCTGAGCGAAGGAGTCGTACAAGACGATGTCGACCGAGTCTTTGACTGGCATCGTGGAGTCGAGTTCTGCAATCACGACCCGGTCGCGGTAGGGCTCGAGCATGTTGGCCACACCCTTCACGACGACGTCGTAGTCGTCGACTAGCGCGACCGTGATCGGGGCGCGAGGATTGAGCGGCGGCATGGTGGGAACATTACCTACCAAGGGGTGTATTGCTACCCCCCTTAAGGGTGGTCAACTGAACCAGTCACCTCTGAAAAGGAAGGCTCTTCATGATCGTTCTCGGAATCATCCTGCTCGTCCTGGGGTTCCTCTTCAAGATCTCCATTCTGTGGACCATCGGAATCATCCTGGTCGTCATCGGTGCCATCCTCGCGGTTCTGGGCAACATGGGGCGCGCGGTCGGCGGTCGCCGGCACTGGTACTGATGGCACCTTCCCGCCGGACCAGGCCGACGGGAAGGCTCTTCTCGATGAATACCGTTGTGGCTAAGCGCTATTCATCAAACGGGAAGAGTATGGTTTTGCCGGGCAGTCGGCCGGTGTCCGCGGCATCGTGCACGTCGGCGGCCTCACTCAGCGGGCGGCGGTCGGCAACGTTGATGCGTAGTTGTCCGGCGTCGACGCGGCTTGTGAGGTCGGCCAACTGCGCGGCATCGCTACGGACGAAGATGCGTTGCGTGCGCACTCCCCGGCCGGGATTCTCGGGCCCCGACGTCATGGTGCCCACATAGAAGCCCTCGTCGGCGACTACACCGACGAGGGCCTCGGTCTCCGCGGCTGTGGTGCTCACCAGGTTGAGCACCACGTCAAAAGGTGCGTTGTCGACATCGACCGGTGAGTGCGCGTAGTCGATGTAGTCGATGATTCGGTCGGCGCCGTAGTCGCGCAGACGGTCGGCGTCACGCGGCTTTGCGGTCGCGGTAACGACGGCGCCGGCGTGCTTGGCCAGCTGAACTGCGTAGCCGCCGACCGCGCCTGACGCACCGTTGATCAGGACCGTCTGCCCGGCCGTCAGGCCGGCGATCTCGAACAGCGCCTGCCACGCGGTCAATCCGACTACCGGCAGCGCAGCCGAATCGGCCAGTGGAACCGACCGCGGCGCCGCGGCCAGCACCTCGGCCGGTGCGAGCACGTATTCGGCGGCGGCACCGTCGGCGTCCATCGGCAGCAATGCCAGGACGGCGTCGCCGACCTTCCAGCCCGACACGCCGTTTCCGAGCTCGGCGATTGTGCCTGCGACATCGATGCCCGGCACGTGCGGGAAGGTGATCGCGAACTCCTCGGACAGGTATCCGCCGCGGATGCCCGCATCGACCGGGTTGAACGACGTCCCGGCGACCTTCACCAGGACCTGTCCGGCGCCCGTTGTCGGCCGCGGGACCTCCGTGTACTCCAGCACCTCGCTGCTGCCGTATCGCCGGTAAAGCACAGCCTTCATGATTTCCTCCACTCCTATGTGCTTCGAGATTGAAGCAGTTACTCACCAAGTAACTTGCTTCGAACTCGAAGTAATTCCACGAGCTGCTGTGATTGTTGTCGCAATGCTTCGATATCGAAGCAGTAAGATTGCGGCATGGTCGAAGCCCTCAGGCCTGAGCAAATGCGCACGTACTTCGCCCTCACCGAGGCGACGAGCCTGCTGCAATACGCCGTGCGACAGCAACTACAGGCAGAGGGCGGTCTCAGCTACGTACAGTTCGAGATCTTGGCGCATCTTGCCGACGCCGACGGCCAACTCACGATGACCGATCTGGCCGACGGCGTGGTCTACAGCCGCAGCGGCCTGACCCACCAAGCCGGTCTGCTGGAAAAGGCGGGACTCATCACCCGCGATGCCAGTCCCCATGATCAGCGAGCCACCGTCGTCGACATCACGGAAGCGGGTCGAGTCCGTCTCGCCAAGGTGCTGCCCGGCCATATCGAGGTCGTACGCAGCCTGCTGTTCGACTCGCTGTCGGACCAAGATGTCCACACCCTCGGCGACATCATGGTTCGCGCCCGCGACCACATGCGTGCCCGTCCGCCGCGCTCGGCTGCGCCGCGCAAGCGCCCTAGCGGCGGGACGCCCGGTTGACCGCCGAGACGACCGCGCGCAGCGATGCGATGGTGATCGACGGCGCGATGCCCACGCCCCAGACGACCTTCCCGGCCACCGAAGCCTCCACGTAAGCCGCCGCCTGGGCGTCGTCGCCGGAGCTCATCGCGTGCTCCGAGTAGTCCAGGACGGCCACGTCGAACCCGACGCTGCCCAGCGCGTGGACGAACGCGGCGAGCGGACCATTGCCGGTTCCCTTGACCTCGGTGTCCACGCCGTTGATCTTGACGGTCGCGGTGATGTTGGTCGCCCCGCCGTCTTCCTCCGAGGCGTCGACGCGCTGCTTGATCCGTTCCAGCGGCAGCACCGGGGCCAGGTACTCCTCGGAGAACACGTCCCACATCTCCTTGGGTGAGACTTCCCCGCCCTCACCCTCGGTGATCTGCTGAATCGCCCTGGAGAACTCGATCTGCACCCGCCGCGGCAGCGCCAGGCCGTGGTCAGCCTTCATGATGTAGGCCACGCCGCCCTTGCCGGACTGCGAGTTGACCCGGATCACCGCCTCGTAGGTGCGTCCGACGTCGCGCGGGTCGATGGGCAGGTAGGGCACCTGCCAGAGCATGTCCTCGACGTCGGTCTCCGCCGCGTCCGCGTCGACCTTCATTGCGTCCAGCCCCTTGTTGATGGCGTCCTGATGGCTACCGGAGAACGCGGTGTACACCAGGTCGCCGCCGTACGGATGACGCTCGGGCACCGGCAGCTGGTTGCAGTACTCCACCGTGCGACGGATCTCGTCGATGTTGGAGAAGTCGATCTGCGGGTCCACGCCACGGGAGAACAGGTTGAGCCCCAACGTCACCAGGCACACGTTCCCGGTGCGCTCCCCGTTGCCGAACAGGCAGCCCTCTATCCGGTCGGCGCCGGCGGCGAAGCCCAATTCGGCTGCGGCAACGGCGGTTCCGCGGTCGTTGTGCGGATGCAGGCTCAGGATGACGGACTCCCGGTTGGCCAGGTTGCGGCTCATCCACTCGATCGAGTCGGCGTAGACGTTGGGCGTTGCCATCTCGACGGTCGCAGGCAGGTTGAAGATGATCGGGTTGTCCGGCGTCGGACGAATGATCTCAGCGACGGCATTGCACACGTCACGGGCGTACTCGAGCTCGGTCCCGGTGTAGGACTCCGGCGAATACTCGAACCGCCACTGCGTGCCGGGGTACTTGGCGGCCTCCTGGATGCACTTGCGGGCACCCTCGGTCGCGATGGCTTGGACCGCGTCCCGGTCGGCGCGAAAAACCACGCGGCGCTGCAGGATTGAGGTCGAGTTGTAGAAGTGCACGATCGCGCGGTGCACACCCTCGCAGGCCAAAAACGTCCGCTCGATCAGCTCGGGCCGGCACTGGGTCAGCACCTGGATCGTCACGTCGTCGGGAATCGCGCCCTCGGTGATGATCTCGCGGACGAAGTCGAAGTCGGTCTGGCTGGCCGACGGGAATCCGACCTCGATCTCCTTGTAGCCCATGCGGACCAAGAGGTCGAACATGCGGCGCTTGCGGGCCGGGCTCATCGGGTCGATCAGCGCCTGGTTGCCGTCGCGCAGGTCCACCGCGCACCACAGTGGCGCCTGAGCGATGACCCGGTCGGGCCAGGTGCGGTCGGGAACCCGGATCGGCTCGACTTCTTCGGCGAACGACCGATACCGGTTGAACGGCATCGACGAACCGCGCTGGGGATTCCACGCGGGTTGGCCGGGGGCGGGCGGGCCTGCGGGTTTGTTGATCGTTTGCGCTGATGTAAAAACGTCGGGATTAGTAGTCACGGTAATCACTCCGGGGGGCTGTGGGGGACCTCAGACCGGCACATCGCGAACACCCGCGACGGGAAGCCGGTCTGGATCAGACCCCGTCGCGGCGTCCGAGGAGGAGCACCCGCTGCACGTTGTGCACTCTACCGTGATTTACGCCGTGGATAAAATCCCCGCGAACCGCATCAAATCGCAGGCTGTCGGCCTCGCCAGCACGACGAAAACCGACATGCGCAGGCACGTATTCTGTTGTGGACTTAGGCGGACTGAAAAGGAAGACAAACGTGGCGCTCGTCGTCCAGAAGTACGGCGGATCCTCGGTGGCCGACGCCGATCGAATCCGCCGTGTTGCCGAGCGCATCGTCGCTGCCAAGAAGCAGGGGAACGACGTCGTCGTCGTCGTCTCCGCGATGGGTGACACCACCGACGACCTGATGGACCTGGCCCAACAGGTATGCCCGGCCCCACCGCCGCGCGAACTCGACATGCTGCTGACCGCCGGTGAGCGGATCTCCAACGCGCTGGTGGCGATGGCGATCGAGTCGCTGGGTGCGCAGGCTCGCTCCTTCACCGGTTCGCAGGCCGGCGTGATCACCACCGGCACGCACGGCAACGCCAAGATCATCGACGTCACGCCGGGACGGCTGCAGGCCGCGCTCGACGAGGGTCGCGTCGTGTTGGTGGCCGGGTTTCAGGGCGTCAGCCAGGACACCCGCGACGTCACCACCCTCGGCCGCGGGGGCTCGGACACCACCGCGGTGGCTTTGGCCGCCGCGCTTCGCGCCGACGTCTGCGAGATCTACACGGACGTGGACGGCATCTTCAGCGCCGACCCGCGGATCGTGCACAACGCCCGCAAGCTCGACACCGTCACCTTCGAAGAGATGCTCGAGATGGCGGCCTGCGGCGCCAAGGTATTGATGCTGCGCTGCGTGGAATATGCCCGCCGCTACAACATCCCGGTGCATGTCCGATCCTCGTATTCGGAGAAACCAGGCACCGTCGTCGTCGGATCGATCAAGGACGTATCAATGGAAGACCCCATCCTGACCGGAGTCGCGCACGATCGCAGCGAGGCCAAGGTGACCGTCGTCGGCATTCCCGACATCCCCGGATACGCCGCGCGCGTCTTCCGGGCGCTCGCCGACGCCGACGTGAACATCGACATGGTGTTGCAGAACGTCTCCAAGGTCGAGGACGGCAAGACCGACATCACCTTCACCTGCTCGCGTGACAGCGGGCCCACCGCGGTGTCCAAGCTGGATGCGCTCAAGGAGGAGATCGGGTTCAGTCAGCTGCTCTACGACGACCACATCGGCAAGGTGTCGCTGATCGGGGCCGGCATGCGCAGCCACCCCGGGGTCACGGCCACCTTCTGTGAGGCCCTGGCCCAGGTGGGCGTCAACATCGAGCTCATCTCCACCTCCGAGATCCGCATCTCGGTGCTGTGCCGCGACACCGAACTAGACAAGGCCGTCGTTGCGTTGCACGAGGCGTTCGGGCTCGGCGGCGAGGAGTCGGCGACGGTGTACGCGGGGACGGGTAGATAGATGGTTGCCATTGGAGTTGTAGGCGCCACGGGCCAGGTCGGCCAAGTGATGCGCAGGTTGCTCGACGAGCGTGACTTCCCGGCGACCTCGGTGCGGTTCTTCGCGTCGTCGCGCTCGCAGGGTCGCAAGCTGGAATTCCGCGGTCAGGAGATCGAGGTCGAGGACGCCGCGACGGCTGACCCGACGGGTCTGGACATCGCGCTGTTCTCCGCCGGCAAGACGATGTCGCTGGTGCAGGCGCCGCGGTTCGCCGCGTCCGGGGTGACGGTGATCGACAACTCGTCGGCGTGGCGCAAAGACCCGGATGTGCCCTTAGTGGTGTCCGAGGTCAACTTCTCCCGTGACGCCGCCAACCGGCCGAAGGGCATCATCGCCAACCCGAACTGCACCACGATGGCCGCCATGCCGGTGCTCAAGGTGCTGCACGACGAAGCGGAGCTCACGCGCCTGGTGGTGTCCAGCTATCAGGCGGTGTCCGGCAGCGGGCTGGCCGGGGTGGACGAGCTGGCCGCCCAGGCGCGCGCCGTCATCGACGACGCCGAACAACTGGTGCACGACGGCGGCGCGGTGGAGTTCCCGAAGCCGAAGACCTACGTCGCGCCCATCGCGTTCAACGTGCTGCCGCTGGCCGGGTCGCTGGTGGACGACGGTTCCGGCGAGACCGACGAGGACCAGAAGCTGCGGTACGAGAGCCGCAAGATCCTGGGCATCCCCGAGCTGCTGGTGAGCGGCACCTGCGTGCGGGTGCCGGTGTTCACGGGGCACTCGCTGTCGATCAACGCCGAGTTCGCGCGACCCCTGTCGCCCGGGCGCGCCCGGGAGTTGCTCGACCGCGCACCCGGGGTCAAGCTGGTCGACGTGCCGACCCCGCTGGCCGCGGCCGGCGTCGACGACTCACTGGTCGGTCGCATCCGGCAGGACCCGGGCGTGCCGGAGGGGCGCGGCCTGGCCCTGTTCATCTCGGGGGACAACCTGCGCAAGGGGGCGGCGCTGAACACCATCCAGATCGCCGAGCTGCTGGCCGCCCAGCTGTGACCCGCGGGTGAGCACCGCGCACACTCGCTCGACCGCATGGTGCTCGCTGCTGGCCGCATCGGCAGTGTGTTTGGTTGTCTCACAATCTGTTTGGGTCGCGCGCGCCGATCCGCCGGCCCCGGCTCCCGGGCCCGTCCTGGCGCCGCTGGCGCCAGGTCAGGTGATGCGTATCGGACCGACCGCCGGAACTGGAACGCCCACAAAGGATTACGGCATTGGCGCCACGGATCTGTGCGAATTCCTGGAATTCTCAACCGAACTGCTGCAGGTCTGCGGTGACAGCTTCGCCGGGCAGGGAGTGGGATTCGGCGGCTGGTACTCGCCGGTCGCGCTGCACGTCGACTCGGCGTCGGTCGACGATCCCGCCGGGGTCCGCTACACCGGCGTGACGGGGATCAGCAAACCGCTGCTGGCCGACCCGGCACCGGCGGGGGATTCGCAACTGCCGGCAGGCGTGGTGCAGATCAACCGGCGCAACTACCTGATGGTGACGACGACGAAGGACCTTAAACCACAGACCTCGCGGTTGGTGACGGCCGAACCGGCGCACGCCGGGTGGCAGACTGTCCCGGGGTCTAAACGCGAGGGCTCCTTTCAAGGCGGCTCGCAGACGCAGATCAGCGGCTACTACGACCCCATCCCGACCGCCGACTCGCAGAGCGGATGGGTGTACATCGTGGCAAACAGTTTCACCCGCAGCCAGCCGGTGGTGCTGTATCGCGTTGCGCCGCAAAACTTTACCGACCGATCGCGATGGCAGGGCTGGGCCGCCGGGCCGAACGGCGGCTGGAACAAGCCGCCGACAGCGCTGTGGCCCGAGGCGGTTGGCGAGATGTGCGTCAGGCAGATCGACGGCAAGAGCGTGCTGTCCTACTTCAACGCCGCCAACGGCAACATGGAGGTTCGGGTCGCCGACGACCCGACCGGGCTGGGCGACGCGCCGGTCACCACGGTCGTGCAGCACGACGAGTGGCCGGAACCCGCGGAAAGCCTGCCGCCCCCATACGACAACCGGCTCGCGCAACCGTACGGCGGCTACATCTCGCCCGGCTCCACCCTCGATGAGCTGCGTATTTTCGTCAGCCAATGGGACACCCGCGCCAGGGTGAGCGCGCCGTACCGGGTGATTCAGTTCGCCGTCAACCCGTTCAAGCCCTGATCAGAGCCCATTTTCCAGCGTTCCGCCCGCAGTGCGTCCGCAGCAAAGCAACATCGCCTGACCAGGCATTTGCAGTCTCAATTGGCGGCAGAACGGGTACACCCCAACAATGTCCAGGAATCGGCGCATTACGCAGGTGGCCGACCGGTGTATGGCGCAGTCGGCAGTCTTATCGCCAGCCCTCCCAGACGGTGAGGCGCTCAGGGGCGCGAATTCGCTCGCGGAGCAGGACCGTTTCGATGCGATGGTCCGGGAAATCGAGCAGCTACGCCGCGCCCTCGAAACTCGTGACATCATCGGCCAGGCCAAGGGCATGCTCATGGAACGCTTCGACATCGACGCGGCGGCGGCATTCGGGCTGTTGAAGAATCTGTCACAGCAATCCAACACGCCGGTCGCGGTCATTGCCCAAAAGGTCATCGAAATCGACCACCCAAGCATGTAGGTGCAGCCGCGGCGGATCATCCGATTACAGTCGGGGATCCCAGCGAATCATCGCACAGGGCAGCGAGTTTGGTGTTTCAGCGTTCGGCGTTGGGGTAGGGCTGGAATCAAGGCGCGCGAGGGTGGCCGGCAACCCCGCGCCGCTTAGCCCTCGGTAGTTATAAAGCAGCTACCGGGGGCGCCTGTAGAAAACCGGAGCCGCTGACGCCGGCATCGGCGGAGCATCGGACGAAAACCCTTATTCCTCTTCCGCGCTCTTTACGTTCTCTCGGCTTGCTATGCGGTCGCGGCGCGCGGCGTCGCGGTGCTCCTGGGCGGCTTGGCGATGTGCGGCGTCGTCGCCGACGTGGCCGGCTTGCGCCTCGTCATGGAAGTCGGCGGCACGGTCGTGTATCTCCGCTGATTGATCGTGTGCACGCGCCGCGGAGCGGTGCGCTTTTTCGGCACGTTCATGGGCCTCTTCGGCGCGCTCGGCGGCACGTTGGACGTCAGCTTCGGTGATAGAACGGTCGTCTTCCAGCTCCGCGTGCCGTTGGATGAGTTCTTCGGCTCTTTCGGCGGCCCGGTCTCCTGGTGATTGCGACATATGGCAACGCTAGAGCCATACCGACTGCTTGTGGAGCCGCCTGACTCAAGAAGGTTTAATGTCGTCGATCGCGTCTAACCGTGCTGGTATGTCGCGATGCGCCGCCGAGAGGCGGGTTCGCCGAACCCAGTCAAGCTCGACGAGTGCTCGACCCGGGCGTTTCGCCAGCTAGGGCGGGGTTTTCGGCTCATAGCTGCTACATAAGTAGCGCATAGCCGCAACTATTGTTAACGCCTTCATCATTTGTCTCATGAGTGAAACATCTGAAACCCCCACCGTGCGGCACTCCACCGCAACTGCACCGGCGTCTGCTGCTGGAGAGGCAGCAGCGCTATACCGGACCCCTCGGGTCTTCCTTGCCGCGGCATGGGTCGCCATCGTCGCGGGAATCGTCTTCATCATCTCCGTCATCTTCTTCACCGGGATGGCCTTGGGCCATCACGGCGGCCATCACCACCACCACAAGCACCCCGCGGCGTGGATGCACCCGCACCGCGGCCCGGGCGGCCCCGGTGGTCCGGGACAGTTCGGTCCGGGCGGGCCTGGTGGCCAGGGTGGCCAGGGTGGACAGAGCAACACCCCCAGCACCACGCCGGGCGCTCCTTCGGGCGTGCGTCCCAGCATGGCCCCGGGCCTGCTTCCGCCCTCGGTGTTCCGTTCTGCTGCAATCACACCTGGTGCCACGGGAGGAGCCCCAGCGGTCATCGTGCTGACGAGGTAAGACCTCTCGGCTGACCACATTCAACAGCCAGTAGCCCGGCGCTCACGAGGAGCGCCGGGCTACCCGTTTTTGAACGACGTAGATAACCGCCGCATCTCGATTCACAGCAATTTAGTGCTGTACACCTGTTAAGGAATTGGTGTGCCGGGGCACTATTCAAGGCATGACCGAGACACCCGAACCGAAAGCTGAGCCGACCACCACTCCCGCCGTGGCCTCTCCGGCGGTGCCGCCGCCTCTGCCCCCGGGCCATCAGGTGAAGCCACCGCGGCTCTACACGGCGGCCGCGTGGGTGGTGATCGTCGCGGGGATCGTGTTCATCATCTCGACGGTTTTCTTCGCCGGTGCCTTCATATTCGGGCATGAGTACTGCCACCATCACCACGGCACGATGTTCAAACCCGGAGGTCCCGGCGGTCCTCCCGGAGGTCCCCCCGGCGGGCCGGGCGGTGGCCCCGGTGCGTGGCAGTACGGTCCCGGAGGTCCCCCTGGACCGCCGCCGTGGCAGTACGGGCCGGGTGCCCCCGGGCCCGACAACGGGCCGTGGGGCTTCGGCGGACCGGGTGGCGGGCCGAGCGGCCCCGGATTCGTTCCCGGTGGTCCGGGCGGTCCGGGTGGCCCCGGCGGGCCCACCTCCGGCGGGCCCGGCCTGAGCGGGCCTGGGCAGCCGCCGAGCGGTGCCATCAGCCCCTCCCCTCGCCCACCGGCCCCGCGTCCATAGCGAGAATTCGGCCTGAGGATGCACGTCAGGTTCATGAAAGTGGCTGGCGTGGAAGGGACTCAGAACGGCTCTCACTCGAATCTCGTTGCAATCAGCCCAATTAACGAGGAGATAGCGAAATGACGGAGCGTTTCACCACCACCGACGCCGGCATCGCTGCGCCAAGCGACGAACAGTCCTTGACGATCGGTCCCGACGGCCCAATCCTGCTGCAGGATCACTACCTGATCGAGCAGATGGCCCAGTTCAACCGGGAACGCATCCCGGAACGCCAGCCGCACGCGAAGGGCGGCGGGGCCTTCGGCACCTTCGAGGTCACGAACGACGTCAGCCAATACACCAGGGCCGCGGTCTTTCAGCCCGGCACCAAGACCGACATGCTGGCGAGGTTCTCCACCGTCGCCGGCGAGCGGGGCAGCCCAGATACCTGGCGTGACCCGCGCGGCTTCGCGCTGAAGTTCTACACCAGCGAAGGCAACTTCGACATGGTCGGCAACAACACGCCGGTCTTCTTCATGCGCGACCCCCTGAAGTTCCAGCACTTCATCCGGTCCCAAAAGCGCATGCAGGCAACGAATCTGCGCGACCACAACATGCAATGGGACTTCTGGAGCCTGTCGCCGGAGTCCGCACACCAGGTGACCTGGTTGATGGGCGACCGCGGGATTCCCAAGACCTGGCGCAACATGAACGGCTACAGCAGCCACACGTACAGCTGGATCAACGCCGGCGGCGAGATCTTCTGGGTGAAGTACCACTTCATCACCGATCAGGGCATCGATTTCCTGACCCAGGAGGACGCGGATCAGCTGGCGGGCGAGGACGGCGATTACCACCAGCGCGACCTCTACGACGCGATCGAGCGTGGCGATCACCCCAGCTGGACCCTGAAGATGCAGATCATGCCGTACGAGGAGGCCCGCAACTACCGGTTCAACCCGTTCGACCTCACCAAGGTGTGGCCGCACAGCGACTATCCGCTGGTCGACGTCGGCAAGATGACGCTCAACCGCAACGTCACCGACTATCACACCGAGATCGAGCAGGCCGCGTTCGAGCCCAACAACACCGTGCCCGGCACCGGGTTGAGCCCGGACAAGATGCTGCAGGCCCGCGGCTTCTCCTACTCCGATGCGCACCGTGCCAGGCTCGGGGCCAACTATCGGCAGATCCCCGTCAACGAGCCGAAGGTCGAGGTGAACAGCTACTCGAAGGACGGCGCCATGCGGATCAAGAATGTTTCAGATCCCGTTTACGCGCCCAACTCCTACGGTGGGCCGCACGCCGACCCGGCGCGCGCCGCCGAGATCCGCTGGCACGCCGACGGCGACATGGTCCGCGCCGCGTACACGCTGCACGCCGAGGACGACGACTGGGGCCAGGCCGGCACCATGGTTCGCGAAGTCCTCGACGACGCTGCCCGAGATCGCCTGGCGCACAACATCATTGGTCACGTCTCCAAGGGCGTCAAGGAGCCGGTGCTGTCACGGGTGTTCGAGTACTGGCGCAACGTCGACCCCGATCTCGGCAAGAAGGTCGAGGAGGGCTTGCGCAGTAACGGGGGCTAACCGCTCGGTCGGCGGCCTGGCATGATCGCTGGAATGACCATGCGGGTTGCGCGGATCGCCGGTGTCACCCTCGGTCTGGCCCTCGGGGGCAACCTCGCAACCCCGGTTGCGGGCGCGCACCCGTCGGAACCGGGCGTGGTGAGCTACGCCGTCCTCGGTAAGGGGTCGGTCGGCAACATCGTCGGCGGACCGATGGGATGGGACTCGGTGTTCACCCAACCGGGCCAGGGCGAGTGGGTGGACCTGCCGGTGTGCAACAACTGGGCGGACATCGGGCTGCCCGAGGTGTACAACGACCCGGACCTGGCGTCGTTCAACGGCGCCGTCACCCAGACGTCGGCCACCGACCAGACCCACTTCGTCAAGCAGGCGGTCGGAGTGTTCGCCAGCAACGACGCCGCCGACCGTGCCTACCACCGGGTGGTAGACCGGACCGTGGGTTGTTCGGGACAGACCACCGCGGTCCACCTGGACAACGGCAGCACGCAGACGTGGTCGTTCGACGGCGGTCCGCCCGGGCCGGCCGACGCGAACTGGACCAAGCAGGAGGCGGGCACCGATCGGCGGTGTTTCGATCAAACCAGGCTGCGTGAAAACGTGTTGCTACAGGCCAAAGTGTGTCAATCCGGCAACGCGGGACCCGCGGTGAACGTGCTAGCTGGGGCGATGCAGAACGCGCTGGGTCAATAACGTAGGGAGTGGGTAACCGTGCTTCCCGTGCACCCGAATCGGGCGGCCACCGGAATATGTCGGTGGCGTCTGCTAGATGAAGTGGTGACGGTTATCGTTCCATTACCTGCGCACGCATGCGGTCCGCAAGCACGTGTTCAAGCTTGTCCGGGCCCGAAGGGATCGTGATATGACGTTCGCTCCGATCTCCTCTGCGGCCTCGCAATTGGAAGACGCCGCTACCGCCGTTCCTGAGATCAATGCCGACATGGCCGACTCCGCGGCCGTCGCACAGTACATCGCCGATGGCTGCCTGGTGGACGCCCCGCTCGGCCGGGTTGGCCTAGAGCTCGAGGCCCACTGCCACGACCCGGCCGACCCGCATCGCCGGCCCGGCTGGGACGAGATCGCCGGGGTCATCGATCGGCTGCCGGCTTTGCCGGGCGGCAGCAGGATCACCGTCGAACCGGGTGGTGCCGTGGAGCTGTCCGGGCCGCCGGCCGACGGCGTGGTTCCCGCCATCGATCTGATGCATCGGGACCAGGCCGTGCTGCGGTCGGCGTTTGCCGACGCCGGGCTGGGCCTGGTCTTCCTGGGTGCGGATCCACTGCGGCCGCCCAAGCGCATCAACCCGGGCGCGCGCTACCGCGCCATGGAACAGTTCTTCGCCACCAGCGGCTCCGGGGAAGCGGGCTCGGCGATGATGACGTCGACGGCCTCGGTTCAGGTCAATGTGGACGCCGGCCCGCGGGACGGCTGGGCGGCGCGGGTGCTCCTGGCGCACGCGCTGGGGCCCACCATGATCGCGATGACCGCCAATTCCCCGATGCTGGGCGGCGAGTTCACCGGCTGGGTGTCCTCCCGCCAACGGGTGTGGGGCCAGATGGATTCGGCGCGCTGCGGTCCCATCCTCGGCGCCAGCGGCGATGATCCGGGCACGGACTGGGCACGCTACGCGCTCAAAGCGCCGGTGATGTTGGTGCACAAGCCGGACGCCGAGGCGGTCACGCACTGGGTGCCCTTCGCGGACTGGGTGGACGGGCGGGTGCTGCTCGGCGACCGGCGGCCGACGGTCGCCGATCTGGAATACCACCTGACGACGCTGTTCCCGCCGGTGCGGCCGAGGCAGTGGCTGGAAATCCGCTACCTGGACAGCGTGCCGGACGCGTTCTGGCCCGCCGTGGTCTTCACGCTGGTGGCCCTGCTCGACGACCCGGTCGCCGCCGACATCGCGGCCGAGGCCGTCGAACCCGTGGCCACCGCCTGGGACGTCGCGGCCCGGGCGGGTCTGCGCGACCGGAGGCTGTTCACCGCGGCGAACAAGTGTGTGGCCGTCGCCGCCGAAAGGGCACCCGCCGAAATCGGCGAATCGATGCAACGCCTGGTCCGCAGTGTCGAGCAGGGACGTTGCCCCGGCGACGATTTCGCCGACGAAGTGATCGAGCACGGTATCGCGCCCACCGTGGCGCGACTGGCGCAAGGCGGGCTGTGACTTTTCCTGACGATTCCGACCCGCTGCGCCCGGCTGCGCCGCGCTTGCGGTCGTCATGTCGCGAGGGTCTTGCCGACGGTTTGGCGCGGGCGCGGACACGGACGTTGCGGCTGGTCGACTTCGACGATGACGAGCTGTACCGGCAGTACGACCCGTTGATGAGCCCCCTGCTGTGGGACCTGGCGCACATCGGTCAGCAGGAAGAGCTGTGGCTGTTGCGCGGCGGCGATCCGGCCCGGCCCGGGATGTTGCCGCAGGCCGTCGAGGGACTCTACGACGCGTTCGTTCACTCCCGCGCCAGCCGCGTCGACCTGCCGTTGCTGTCCCCGGATAAGGCGCGGGCCTACTGCCGGACCGTGCGCTCGGCCGTGCTCGACGCGCTCGACGCGTTGCCCGACGACCCGGCAGGTGACGAAGCGGCCTTCGTGTACGCGATGGTCGTCAGCCACGAGAACCAGCACGACGAAACCATGCTGCAGGCTTTGAACCTGCGCAACGGCGCGCCCCTGCTGGGCGACACCGCGGTGCTGCCGAAGGGCCGGCCGGAGCTGGCCGGCACGTCGGTGCTGGTGCCCGCCGGCCCGTTCGTGCTGGGCGTCGACGCGGTGAGCGAACCCTATTCACTGGACAACGAGCGTCCGGCCCACGTCGTCGACCTGCCGGCCTTCCGGATCGGTCGGGTGCCGGTCACCAACGGCGAGTGGCAGCAGTTCGTCGCCGACGGCGGCTACCGTCAGCCGCGCTGGTGGTCGCAGCGCGGCTGGGATCATCGGGAAAGCGCGGGCCTGACGGGTCCGCAGTTCTGGAGTTCCGACGCGCGGACCCGCGTCCGGTTCGGCCACGTCGAAGACATTCCCGCCGACGAACCGGTGCAGCACGTCACCTACTTCGAGGCCGAGGCGTATGCGGCCTGGGCCGGCGCGCGGCTGCCCACCGAAGCCGAATGGGAGAAGGCCTGCGCGTGGGATCCGGTGACCAGCAGCCGACGCCGCTATCCCTGGGGAGAGCAGGAGCCGTCCGAGCTGGTGGCCAACCTCGGCGGTACCGCGCTGCGCCCGGCGCCCGTCGGCGCGTACCCCGGGGGCGCGTCGGCATACGGGGTCGAGCAGATGCTCGGCGACGTCTGGGAGTGGACCAACTCCCCGCTGCGACCGTGGCCCGGCTTCGTCCCGATGATCTACGAGCGGTACTCCGAGCCGTTCTTCGACGGCGACTACCGGGTGCTGCGCGGCGGCTCGTGGGCCGTCGAATCGGCCATCCTGCGACCCAGTTTCCGCAACTGGGACCACCCCATCCGTCGTCAGATCTTCTCCGGCGTTCGGTTGGCCTGGGATGTGCCCGACGCCGCGGGCAATACCTGATGTGCCGTCACCTCGGCTGGCTGGGGGCCGACGTCAGCGTTGCCTCGCTGATGCTGGATCCGCCCCATAGCCTGCGCGTGCAGTCGTATGCGCCGCGTCGGCAAAAGCACGGGTTGATGAACGCCGACGGTTGGGGCGTCGGGTTTTTCGACGGCCCTGCCGAGGGCGGAACCCCGCGCCGCTGGCGTAGTCCAGCGCCGCTGTGGGGCGACGTGTCGTTCGACTCCGTCGCGCCCGCGCTGCGCAGTCACTGCGTGGTGGCCGCCGTGCGCTCGGCCACCGTCGGCATGCCGATCGAGATCAGCGCGACGGCGCCGTTCACCGATGGTCAATGGTTGTTGTCGCACAACGGAGTCGTCGACCGCGCCGTGTTGCCGACCACGACCCTGGCCGAATCCGTCTGCGACAGCGCGATACTCGCCACGACCATTTTCGCGCGGGGCCTCGACGCGCTGGGTGAGACCATCACCGAGATAGGCGAGGCCGACCCGAATGCCCGGCTGAACATAGTGGCCGCCAACGGTTCTCGGATGCTGGCGACGGTCTGGGGCGACACGCTGTCCATCTTGCGACGTCCCGACGGTGTGGTGTTGGCCAGCGAGCCGTACGACAACGACGCGGACTGGGAGGACGTGCCGGACCGCCACCTCGTCGAAGTCACCGCGACGGGCGTCACGCTGACGCCGCTGTATCACCCGAAAGGATCTCGATGACGCTGTCGCTGTCCAACCACCTCGCCGCCGACTCGACGTACCACGCGTTGCGCCGTGACGTGTCCGAAGGCCTGCAGCAGACGCCGAAGTCGTTGCCGCCCAAATGGTTCTACGACTCCGTCGGCAGCGATCTGTTCGACCAGATCACCCGGCTGCCCGAGTACTATCCGACCCGCGCCGAAGCCCAGATCTTGCGGGACTGCTCGGCCGAGATCGCCTCCGCGAGCGAGGCGGACACCCTTGTCGAACTGGGCGCCGGAACGTCGGAGAAGACCAGG